>JBGTIQ010000028.1:0-71751 GCA_041745575.1 Pyrinomonadaceae bacterium | reverse complement strand
TGATGCTGCCGGAAACGTAGTGCAAAATGCTAGACACTATCCGGACGCGACGAACTGGAAGTTCGACGCTGCCGGGCGGATGACATATTGGCTGGAGACTGCGACGTACGTCGGAACGACCAAGTGGGACCAGGGCGAGACGCTGACGTTTGATGGCGATGGACGTACGGCGAAACGCCTGAAGCGGCAGCGCATCTATGCATCTCCCCCAAGCGGCTGGTCCGAAGTGCCCGAGTACTACATCTACTCATCCGTCACCGGGCAAAAAATTACCGAGCTCGACGACACCGGTGTGATGAAAAAAATAAATGTGCACATGGGCTCGACGGTCATCGCCGAATACACGTCGGGGTTTGGAACTCTGTTCAAGCACACCGACCCGATAACCGGCAGTCAGATGCAGACCGAAGTATCCGGCGAGATCACTCCTTTCGATGTCGGACGAGTTGAACTGGAAGCGCTCGGAGGAGTCATTCCGACCCAGGAACCTGAGACTCAAGAACCTCCACACAATTACGGGAAGGGTGGTTCGACGAGTAATCCGGAGACTGGCTGTCAAATAAATAGCGCCCCGGTATCTTGTCGACGCATGATGGACACGCTGCGGGCGTGGGGGGTACTTTTTGCCGGCGATCACATTATTCAGGAAACATGGCGTCAAAAACACGCCTTTAGAGTCACTTGGCCCGAAGCAAGATCGCCGGAAGCTCGAGCTTTCGCCCGCCCCGACCGCGTTGACTATCTTGGCTCCTGGTGGGAGTTAGAGAGTTCTGAGGTGGTTTCGTTGCCAACGCAGCTAATAAACCGAACGGATGACTACAGTGCGTATCATCGGCTTACGAGTGACGAATCGGAAACGCTCCTAACAAGTGTTAAAAAGGCTGCGGATAACACCGGAACATGCCGAAAGTATATAAAGGATTTGATTGAAAAGGTTGCAGAGCTTCGGAAGTTAGACAAGGAAAAAGATATTGTCTCAACCGACGTCGAGACGCTATTCAAATTGGTTACGGAGAGTCGGGAGCCTTCAAATGCTAATGTTGCTCCCGGAGGAATTGTATTAGCTCCCGTGCAACACGCGGGTTCTGCTCTTAGCTATTGGTCATGGGTGTATGCTCCCGGTGGGCCACAGGGATCAGGTTTTGCGACGGTTATTCTTAGGAATGGCAGCGATCTTACGAGCAAGACTATTGGACTTAGAACAATTCATGAGTTGATGCATGTGGCGTTTCGCCCTGGTAAAGTGGGAAACGACTTTGATTTCGCGGATGCGGTAGCCGAAATCGCTGGAGTAGAGCACCCTGCGTTCAGTTCGGCTCCTGAGGCGTCGAGATGGTGGGGTGACCGCCTGAGGCAGGCTTGCGGTTTTTTGTCAAACGGATTGGAAGGACGACCGGAAGACCTAACCCGCCATCCTCTATATGCAACTCCGCATTGATAAGCGAAGGAAGTAGGAAAATGATAATAAGAATGCACGCTATCGGCTTTATTCTGACGTTACTCGCTGCTTTGGCAACGTGCCAGACACTCGAAGACGGATGGTCCGGGATCAAGCCGTTAAAGACTGACAAGACGGAAGTGGAAAAGAAACTTGGCACCCCAAAATCCGACGAGAATGGATACTACTATGATCTTGGCAACAGGACGGTTATCCGGCTCAACTACAGTACGAACCCTTGTACGCCCGATCAGTACAATCGAGGTAAGTATCGTATTCCGAAAGATACGGTTTTAGACTACGTAGTTTACTTCAACAATACGATGTTACTTTCCGATTTACATTTTAATGGCGCTGAATATACCAAACAAGATGGTGGACATGTTGGAAATGAGTTTGTGCTCCTAAATGAGAAAACTGGGATTATGATCGTCGGAGAATATCGGCCAGATACGCGGCGCGATGAGGTTGGGACGATCTACTTCAGACCTAGTTCGCCGCTAAAAGAGAAGCTGCTTTGCAAAAGTTAGAACGAGCGGGAAGCGAGGAACTCTTAGAATTTTCCGGTCCGGGTCTTCGTCTGGCGACGACAAAGCCGAGTCGAGCGCGAACACAAGTGATATCGAAAACAAAACCTACACGTATACAGCAGACGGCTCGATCAAGCAGGCGGCGAACAATGCCGATTCGACGTTCGGGCAGATTTACGAACGCGACTTCGCCGGCCGCTTGAAGAAGAACCAGTTTTGGTACCGGGGCCTTGACTCCGCGCCATTTTATAAACAGACACTCGGATACGACGAGTTCAATAACCTGACAAGTCGAATCGACCTGGGACAACGAAGAGAATCTCAGAAGTTTCACGGCCGGGTATACGAACAACCGAAAAACAGACCCCTTTACAGGCGTTTATTTTTGACCTCCCTGAAAAACGCATTTTGATAACTTGGCTTATTGGGAAGCCGCTTGGATTAGACGAAGGTCGGGGACTGTAGAGTTAGGTCATTCAATCAAATATGATTGCCCAAGGCTTCAAGATGCCGGACGATCTTCTGGATCAACCATTCAGGTGTTGACGCGCCCGCAGTTACGCCGACGCGGGTCGCACCTTCGATGTCTTTAGAATCGATCTCATCCTCAGTCTCGATAAGAAAGCTCTTTTCGCATTGCTCTTTGCAGACGGCAAGAAGCTTGACGCTGTTCGAAGAATGTCGTCCGCCGATGATGTAGAACGCATCGACCATTCCGGCAAGTGCACGAGCGGCGTCCTGACGGTCGCGCGTTGCTGAGCAGATCGTGTTGACGATCTGAACTTCGTCGTCGGTTTTCGATTTGATCGCCTCGGCCGTATCGAAAAATGTCTTTGCCTTGATAGTGGTCTGTGAAACGACAAGCGGATTGCGCAGACGCGGAAGACCAGCTACTTCCGACTCGTCGCGGATCACAAAAGCATGGTCCGGTGCGTAACCTTTGACGCCGATCATCTCCGGATGATCCGGGCTGCCGACGATAATTACGTGTCGATCCTCCTCAGCGGCGCGGGCCGCGAGCTTTTGCACGCGTGTCACGAAAGGACAAGTCGCATCGACAACCTTTGAAGCTTTTTGCTCGAGTTCTCTCTGAACGTCAGGCGTGACACCATGAGCGCGAATTACCGCCGTCTCGCCCCGCTTGATCTGTATCGGGTCGGTGATAGTCGTTACGCCCTGAGTTCCAAGCCGGGCCATCTCCTGCTCATTATGGATCAGCGGGCCAAGGCTGCGAACGGTCTCGCCTTCGCCGAGAGCGTCCTCGACCATATCGACCGCACGCTCGACACCAAAGCAAAATCCGTATTCATCCGCTAATAAAACTTGCATTTTCCGCCGTAACTGTTCTACTTTCTTACTACTTTTGGACTATCGCCCCAACACCCCGAATTTTAGCAAATGCCTCTGACAAACGAAAACTCCGACCTCGAATGCCGTTTCCTTCGTTCGCGACAGTTCGCCGCGATCCACAATACATTTCTCAAGGGCTTCGCCGACTACCTCGTCAAGTTCGAGTTGACCGAACAGCAATTCAAAAATCACATTACGCTGAACGCAGTCGATCTCAATCGATCTGCCGGGTGTTTCGATGCCGATCGGCCCGTCGGGGTTTCACTCAATGGTTTTGGAAGATGGGAAGGGAAGCCGACGGTCTATGATGCGGGGACGACCGTGATCCCCGAGTTTCGTCGTCGCGGTATCAGCCGTTCGATGTTTGAATGGATGATCCCGATGTTTACGGCGGAGGGCTATACACAATTCCTTCTCGAGGTGATCACCAACAACGATCCTGCCGTGCGTCTATACGAAAAGCTCGGATTTCAAAAGACCCGCGAGCTGTTGCTGCTCGAGGCCAAACCCACAATTCAGCTGGAACGCACGTCGCCCAAAGACGTCGAGATCCGAGAGATCCATCGCCATGAAGAGATACCTTATGCGTTTTTCTGGGACGGCAAACCGTCGTGGCAGACCTCGCTTGACGCGATCCAGCGCAGCGTGCGGATGAAAAGATTGCTCGGGGCATTTATCGACAACATGTGTGTCGGCTATATCGTTTTTTCAGCCGGCGTTGGGCGACTTGCTCAACTTGCCGTTCATCGCGATCATCGGCGAAAGGGTATCGCGAGCCGTCTGCTGCTCGAGATGCAGCGCGATGCTCCGGGACAAAAGCTGCATGTCATAAACCTCGACGAATCGATGACCGAATCTGTCGTGTTTTTTCAAAATCGAGGGTTCAAAAAAGTGCTGGGTCAATTTGAAATGCTGAAGGAATTGTAATCACCTTACCGGTTCCCGAAGTATGACCTCGGCCGTGCTGCGAGCGACCGCCGCAGCTTTTGAATGAGATTCGCGGAGGTACGCGATCTGCAGAAGAGCCTCGCCGGTGCGGGCAAGCAAACGAAAAAGATCGCCTTCTTCGGCTCCGGTTTTTTTTACAAGCTGGTCCCATGACATTCCGCCGGCCCATCGTTCGGCGGCCGCAGCGGCGGACAGATTGATAGCCTCCGATGGTTCGATCCCCGAACTCCATTCTTTGTTCGATACTTCGAGAATGATCTCTTCGAGACGGCTGATCACATCGAGCAGATCGTCCGAAAGATAAAGCTCACCGTAGTTCCTGTCCGCATCCGCGGTAAGCGAAGCCATCAGCCCGGCAGCCGTCGACGGCGTCAGGTCGTCGAATATTCCCCGACGCAACGCTTCGCCGACAAGCAGCGGACGATCTACGCGAACATCCGCAAGCCACTTACCTGATTCGGTAACAGTCTCGGAGTTAAAATCGAGATATCCGAAGTGATCGAGAACTTTTGCACGACGTTCGAATGGAAGCCAGATGTCGAGGTAAAGGAAATCGATGTCCCGAGTGTAATGCTCGATGCGTTCGGCGTCCTCGTAACTTTCCCAGAGCAGTCGGTCGGGGCCACGTTGCAGATGTTCGCGAGCTTCGTTCACGATGTCAGAACCACCTTCAGTAGCGGGACGTTGCAGATGTGGTTCGCGAGCTACGCTGACGATGTCAGAACCGCCTGCGGTAGCGGGCGGTTGAAGCTGGGAGTGTTGAGTTTCATTGAGCTTTCGACTGTTCTTACTTAAACCGCCCGCTACCGCAGGCGGTTCCGACAATTTGGTGATCAACTTGTTCAGGAGCTCCGACGCATCGTCCGAAACGTGTTTCTTAAATGACGGTCTCGGCTCATCGAGCGGTTTGTTCTTTCCTTCAAACGTCTCAAGAAAAGCTTGCTCGATATGTTTTTCACGCGTGCTGTAAATATTATTGTAGACGCGATTTACCCGGTCGAGCGCTAACGTGGTCCCCTGACCGTCATCTCGCATCGCGGAAACTTTGTCCCCGAAAACATTGAACACAATGAACAATCGCTTGCCGCTCCGTCCCTGAGTGACGATCCGGCCCTCCTTAACATTTTCGCGAAGCCAGTTTTGCCGCAGCTCGGCACGCGTGGCGGGAATACATTCCTCGAGACGATTTTTGGCGCTCACCAGCCGTTCGAATCCCTGGACATCGGATTCGGTAATGCCCAACTCATTTCCTTGAATGCGCTCGGCGAGCTGCCGGCGTCGCTCTTCGCGCAAACGTTTCAGCTCGTCGATCTTTCGCGCGGTCTTTCGATACGCAAAACTCTTCTGCGCGATGTCGCGAACCTGCTCAAAATTGCCGAATGCGTCAAGCAGATTCAACAAGCTCGTATAAGTCGATCGAAAACGGCTTTCAAGAGGATCCGGGTTCGATCGCAAAAGCTCGGCGATCTTTTTGGGATTTTGAAACTGTCCGGGGACGAGTACTGCGAAACCGACATTGTCCTTGCCGCGTCGTCCGGCGCGTCCGGTCATCTGCTGCAGCTCGCTTGCAAACAGCGGACGCCAGCCGTCGTTTCCACGTGTATCTGCGTTGACTATGACGACGGTCCTGGCGGGAAAATCGACGCCGGCGGCGACCGTCGATGTCGCGAAGATCGCGTTCAGCAGACCGGCGGACATCATCTTTTCGACGAGCAGTTTCCACGCCGGAATATGACCCGCGTGATGAGACGCAACACCCGCATTTACAAGGATCTTCTGGTGTTTGTGCCGCAAGATCTCCGGATTGTCCGCGGAGAATTCGAGAAAGATCTGTTCGCGCAGTTTTTGCCTGTCGGGATCGGTTTTTTGAGACCTGTCGCCCGCCACCTCCGACGCTGCCTCGTCGCATTTGCGGCGAGTCGGCATAAAAATTATAGCCGGCAGCAGATCGTAGCCACGCAGAGCCGATATCAGCTTATGCGGCGGAATTTCCGGCGGACGGGGGTTCATGCGGGTAAGTATAACTCAGAGTGACGAGTGGCGAGGGACGGAAGACAGGAGACAAGGAGACAGGAGACGAGAGACAAGGGACAAGGGACAAAGGGACAAGGGACTCGGCTCGGGCAGGGCGTGGTATTCTGACCGTGAAGTATGAAGAAGCGGCTTGTCAGGATCGGGTTTGTTGTTTTGATCGCGATCGG
The DNA here is from genome assembly GCA_041745575.1 of Pyrinomonadaceae bacterium. Classification (GTDB taxonomy): domain Bacteria; phylum Acidobacteriota; class Blastocatellia; order Pyrinomonadales; family Pyrinomonadaceae; genus OLB17. The sequence goes on along the minus strand of JBGTIQ010000028.1, from coordinate 65,284 downwards.
TGCGCTTTTTTTGATTGCGGCGTGGACGGAGAATGATAAGGCGGTGCTGAAAGGATATATACAAAACTCCGAACTGCGAACGATAAAGGAGGGCTGGCCGGGAACACCCGTCGATCAAGACGACAGGTTCATGAATCACGAATTTCCGTTTTTGCCGAGCACGGTCGATCTGCTGAAGTGGAAGATCGGAGGCAATAGCTTCGAACAGGAAAAAGAGAACGACGCCGAACGGCTCGAGGTAAAAGATCCGCGAGGTTTTCTTTCTTCAGAAGACGACGGGATATTGTGGCTTGGGCACGCTTCCTTTTTCATCCGAATCAACGGCGTGGGTCTATTGACGGATCCAATCTTTGGAAAGCCGCCGTTCGTCAAACGATTTGTCGATGTGCCGTCGCCGCTCGAGGATCTAAGACAGGTCGACTACGTTCTGCTCTCGCACGACCATCGCGATCACATGGACGAAGCGACGCTCCGCGGGGTCGCTCAAAAATTTCCGAATGCAAAGTTCGTCGCGGGACTACGGTCCGATGACGTTTTGAACGATTGGAAAACGCCGACGAATCCGGTGGAGACCGGAGGTTGGTTTCAGGAATTCGCTCCCGCGGATGAGCGACTTCAGATCTTCTTTATGCCCGTCAGACATTGGTCGCGTCGCGGCCTTTTCGATACAAACTGGAGATTGTGGGGCGGCTATGTCATTAAATCCGATCGGGAAACGATCTATTTTGGAGGCGATAGCGGATACGGACGGCATTACGCCGAGGTTGCGGACCTTTTTCCGAAGTTAGACTATTTTCTCATCGGCATCGGGGCCTATGAACCTCGTTGGTTCATGGAGTCAAACCATAATAATCCGGCAGATGCGGTACGGGCATTTGTTGACTCGGGTGCAAGCGTACTCGTTCCCATGCACTACGGAACCTTTGACATGTCGGACGAACCGCCGAGTCAGCCTCGCCGTCTTTTGATGGAAGAAGCGGAAAAGAAGGGAATAGCCGAAAAGGTGAAGCCTCTCGCGATCAACGAAGCCTTAATGTTTGAGCCGGGGCCGGAAGAGTAGAAAGTTAGTTTCGATATCACCCTTATCTTTGCGGCTTTGCGGCTTTGCGGGAACCCGCGGCTTATTTTCCCGCAAAGTCGCAAAGCCGCAAAGATGACATCGAGACGCGGCTCTAGAGTTTTCCGGTCTTCTGTCGCATAATGATTCAGAAAATCCCTCATGCTCAATGGTAAAAAGATAGTTGTTGTAATGCCGTCGTATAACGCGGCGAGGACGCTGGCACGAACGGTCGACGAGATTCCGCGCGACATCGTCGACGAGATCGTATTGGTCGATGATGCCAGCTCGGACGAGACGGTCGGGTTGGCGAACGAGATCGGCCTGACCGTGTTTGTACACGAAAATAATTTCGGTTACGGCCGCAATCAAAAGACGTGTTATCGGGAAGCCCTCAGCCGCGGTGCCGACATCGTCGTGATGGTCCATCCGGATTATCAATACTCGCCGAACCTTATCGTGCCGATGGCGGGGATGATCGCGTACGGCGAGTACGATTGCATCGTCGGGTCGCGCATCCTTGGCAAGGGAGCCCTGGCCGGCGGAATGCCTCTGTATAAGTACATCTCGAACCGCTTTCTTACACTGTTCCAGAACATAATGCTGAGCGCGAAGCTTTCGGAGTATCACACCGGGTTCCGAGCCTTTAGCCGCGAGGTGCTCGAAGCTCTGCCGCTGAATGAAAACTCGGACGATTTCGTTTTCGACAATCAGATGCTCGCACAGGTCGTTCATTTCGGATTCCGCGTCGGCGAGATCTCGACGCCGACCCGTTACTTTGCCGAGGCATCGTCGATAAATTTTTCGCGCAGCGTAACGTACGGTCTTGGCGTGCTGGCAACATCTTTGCGATTCAGACTGCATCGGATGAAGCTTTTTCGTTCTCGCATCTTCCGCATGCGGGGGCAGCGTCTCTTGCCTACTTATTACAAACAGATCGAGGTCGAAAGCGTCACCGAGAAGCGGTAGGAGCCGTAGGTACGAATGGGCTCGGGAGTCGTGTTTGAACTCACTCCCACCGTCGTCGTCTCGGTCGCGGTCCTTTGCTCCGGTTGATCCAGCCGCAATCGACTTCGCGATCCTGCAAGTGTGCTCCAGACGAGAAAAACCGGCTGACAAGGATTCATTTTTCCCCGTTCGGGCAACACGTGACACGGACCACGCATTGTGGGAAGACAAACTTTATGGCGTCCATCACGCAAAAAGAGATCACCGTTGCGGTCGCACTGGCCGTGCTGTGCGCTCTGATCTACGGACCGGTCGGCGGCTTTCAGTTCGTCAGTCTCGACGACAATCAGTACGTCTTTCAAAACACGGCCGTTGCCAGCGGTTTGAATTTTGAGTCGCTGCGATGGGCGTTTACAAGTTTCTATGCGGCGAACTGGCATCCGTTGACATGGATCTCGCACATGGTCGACGCACAGCTCTTCGGGCTGAGTTCGGGCCCCCACCATCTGGTAAACCTTCTGTTTCACGCAGTCAACAGCGTTCTTGCCTACGCCGTTTTTCGAATCCTGACAAGTGACCATTGGAAAAGTGCGCTGGTCGCCGTGTTATTCGCCGCACATCCCGCGCATGTCGAATCGGTCGCGTGGATCGCCGAACGCAAGGATGTCCTGAGCGGAACCTTCTTTCTATTGACGATCCTCGCATACGTCAAATTCGCCAGAGCACGGCGCGAGGATGAAGAGCCCGCAGGCGGTTTTGATATTGCGAGACGATTTCTTTCGCCTCGATACATTCTGCTCGTGCTTTTGTTTGCGGCCGGCCTGATGGCCAAACCGATGTTGGTGACGCTGCCGTTCGTCTTGCTGCTGTTGGATTTTTGGCCGTTAGGACGGTTGAACAAAGTTCGCGACCTGCCCGCTCTGGCGCTCGAGAAACTACCCCTTTTTCTTCTCACAGCCGGATCTTCCGTGATCACATTTTTCGCGCAGAGGTCATCCGGAGCCGTCGCCACACTCGATTTCCTGCCATTCACGGCCCGTTTGTCGAACGCAGCAGTCGCGTATGTGAAATACATCGCGATGTTATTTTATCCGGCGGACCTCGCGGTGTTATATCCTCGCGAAGACGTTGGCTTGCTGTCGTTCTCGCTCGCCCTGATCCTGCTTATCGCCATAACAGTCGCCTGTGTTTTGCAGATATCGGCTCGCAGATATCTTCTGTTCGGTTGGCTTTGGTTTCTCGGAACCCTGGTCCCTGTGATCGGCCTCGTACAGGTCGGCGGACAGTCCATGGCCGATCGTTACACGTACATTCCCTATTTCGGATTGTTTGTCATTGTCGTCTGGGGCGGAGCGGAGATACTCGATCGTCTAAAGGTCCCGAGCCAGGCTCAGGCCGCCCTTGCCGTCGTAGTGGTCATAGTGTTTTCGGTCGTCGCGTTCATCCAGGTATCGTATTGGCGCGACAGCGAAACGCTCTATAAGCGGGCATTGAGCGTCACCCGCGACAATTTTTTGATCGAGCATAACCTTTGTCATGAGTATGTGTTTTCCGGGCGTCTCGACGAGGGCGAGGTTCACTGCGACAACTCGATCCGAACGAATCCGAACTATGTCGATGCGCAAAATACGCTCGCGATATTGAAATTAAAACGGGGTAATTACGCCGAGGCCGAGAAAGCCTTTCGCGATGTTCTCGATCGCTGGCCTTACTATATTCCCGGGTATGTAAACCTTGCGGTCGCGCTGTCGATCGAAGAGAAGCCCGAGGAGGCGGAGAATGTTCTCGCGCAAGGGGCCAAGTTTGACCAAAACGCCGAAGAACGCGCGATGTGGATCGATCCGGTTAAGAATCTCGCGGATCTTTACGCGAAACAAAACAAGCACGAGAAGGCGCTTGAGAATTATATTCGGGCGATATTTCTCGCACCCTACCGGGCCGATGTTCGACGATCCACGGCCGCTTCGCTATACGCTCTTGGAAGATACGACGAAGGTTTGACGCAGATCCAAGCCGCGGTGGAACTTGATGCCGGCGACGCCGACACGTTCTATCAGGGCGGTTTGTTGTTTGAAGCGAAAGGTAAACGGGATGACGCCGTGCTGATGTTCGAACGGGCGATCGCCCTGCGGCCCGACTTCCCGGAGGCGAGAAACAAACTGGAGAAACTAAAAGGAGATAAAACGAAATGATCGACCGCAGAGAGTTTTTAAGTTTGGCCGCGACGACAACCGCCTGCGTCGGACTAATGGCCGGCCGAGGCCTGGCTTCGCCGCTGTCGATCGACGTTGAAGAGGCGACAGTTGCAAGTCTTCAGGCCGCAATGACAAGCGGTGCGACAACGGCACGCGACCTGGTTCTCGCATACGAGTCGCGGATCCGGACCGGCGACACCGCGACAAACTCGATGTTAGAGCTAAATCCCGACGCGCTAAGTATTGCGATCGAACTGGATCGCGAGCGAAAGGCGGGAAAAATTCGCGGTCCGCTGCACGGAATTCCGGTTGTACTCAAAGACAACATCGACACGGCCGACAAGATGAAAACGACGGCGGGTAGCCTCGCGTTGAACGACGCTCCTGTCCCGAAGGTCGATGCGTTCCTCGTGCAGCAATTGCGAAGCGCGGGTGCGGTTGTTCTCGGCAAGACGAATCTGAGTGAATGGGCGAACTTTCGCTCGACAAGTTCGACAAGCGGCTGGTCCGGCCGCGGCGGCCAGACACGGAATCCGTATATTCTCGATCGCAATCCGTGCGGCTCGTCATCCGGTACAGGTGCGGCGATCGCGGCAAACTTCGCTGCGATAGGCATCGGTACCGAAACGGACGGCTCGATCGTCTGTCCGTCCTCGATCTGCGGGATCGTCGGCTTGAAACCTACGGTCGGTTTGATATCTCGCAGCGGCGTTATTCCGATCTCGGCGTCGCAGGACACCGCCGGTCCGATGACCCGCACCGTCGCCGATGCCGCAGTTATGCTTTCCGCAATGACCGCGGTAGATGCGTCCGATCCGGCGACAGCGAAGAACGGAACGATGGGCCGGACGGATTACGAGACATTTCTCAAACCTGATGGTTTGAAAGGTGCCGCGATCGGCGTCGCACGCGACTTCTGGGGAAAACGTGCAGCGGTCGACAAGGTCACGGATGCAGCGCTCGATGCGATGAAGAAGGCTGGAGCGACTCTGGTCGACGTGAAATTTCCCCACCTGGAAAAATTTGGCGATGCAGAATTCGAAGTTCTGCAATTCGAATTCAAAGACGGACTGGAAAAATATCTCGCAGGCCGCGGTTCAAAATATAAGAACCTCGACGATTTGATCAAATTCAACCAAGACAACGCGGCACGCGAGATGCCGCACTTCAAACAGGAGATATTCGAGACGTCGGCGAAGAAAGGTCCCTTAACGACGAAGGAATATCTGGACGCTCGAGCACTGTGCCTCAAGCTGACGCGCGAAGAGGGAATCGACGCGGCGATGAACAAGGACAAGCTGGATGCGATCGTCGCGCCGTCGAATGCTCCGACGTGGATGATCGATTGGGTCAACGGCGACTGCGGCAGCAACTATATCTCGAGCTCTTCACTCGCGGCCGTCGCGGGCTATCCGAGCATCACGGTCCCGGCCGGGTTTTTGCGCGAGTTGCCAATCGGCATTTCATTCTTTGGCCGACCATACACCGAACACATTCTTATTCGAATTGCGTACGCGTTTGAGCAAATGACAAAGGCGAGAAAAAAACCGAAGTTCCTTGCGACGGCTAGCTGAGCCGGGCGTGCAACGATCGCAGTCCGTCGAGTATGAGATTCTCGTCGAATGCGACAATCGTCTTATCGATCTCCGTGGGCAGCAGTGCGGCGTTTCCACCGGTGGCGACTATCGACGCATCGACGCCCGCCTCGGCGCGGACCTTTTTGATCAGGCCCTCCACCATCGACACATATCCGCAATAAACACCCGACCGGATCGATTCGATCGTTGAAGAGCCGATCACGTCGTTGGGTTTTGTTACTTCCACGTTCGGAAGTTTCGCCGTTTTCAAATGCAGAGCCTCGGCCATCGCGTCCATTCCCGGGGCGATGACGCCACCCAGGAGATCGCCGAGGGCATTGACGACGTCGATGGTCGTCGCCGTGCCGAGGTTGCACACAACAACGGGCGCGCCGTACTTTTCGACGGCGGCAAATGCCGCGACCACGCGATCGGTGCCGAGTGATTCGAGGGGAACGTACTTGATCTTCAGGCCGAAGTCGAACGAGTTATCGACGAACACCGGTTCGACATTAGCCGCCGCACGCAGAAACTCCGCCATCGCGGGTTCGACGTCAGGCACGACGGAGCAGATTATCGCACTTTCGAAGTGGGCGTTGGGCAGATCACCGACGGCCAGTTTTATTTCGTCGTCGGTCGCATCGCGTTTTGTCGGGATCGAGAACTTTGAGGTAAGTATTTCGCCTTCAAACAAACCAAACTTGATGTTGGAGTTGCCAATGTCAACGGCTAGAAGCATTTTCTACAGTGGATAGTGAGTAGTGGATAGCGGATAGTTCGTAACTTTCAACTATCAACTTGTAACTATCCACTGAAGAAATCAACCTTGAAGCGGTAGCCCGTCGTAGACGATGGTCCATCCGTTCTTGCGGCTTGTACGCAGGCTCTTGGTGAACCACGCAAGGGCCGCGGTCGGATCATCATAAAGCTGTACGGCGGGATTATGTTCGCGCGGATCGACGCGGCATATCGCGGCACCGGCCGTCGCGCTTTTGATGCACAAGAGGGCGATCATGCTGTTCTTCTGCAAAACGGCGGTGCGAACGAGGACGTCGGGATCGTCGTCGCTAAAATCCTCGAAATCGGCTAACTCGTCCGAAAACTCGTCGTCGAAATCAAAATCATGTTCAAGGTCAAACTCGTTACTCATAAAACTAAGCGTAGTTAGAAACTACACTGTTGGGTTCCAAAGTTCAATTCGTATTTCACCTCAGAAAAGTTTTTGACGATAAGCTCTTCCCCGAGCTTATTGCCGGTTTGCCTGTCGACGACATTCCGCCAGATCTCATTCTCGCGATAATTGCTTCCATTGCGGGTAATAAAGCGGTGGTTCTTCTCGAACACGTGATAGGAGTTAGGATTTTCCGCGTCCGAGTAAATGGATCCTTTCAGATGATCACCGGTCAGCCAAACCTTGATCTGAAATGTTAATTCGGTTTTGTTAAGGAATCGTAGATCGATGTAATTGTAGAAAACGCCGGCACCGCTGCCGAAGGGGAGCGTGCGGTTCTCATCGGGAAACGGATCGAAACTGTGATGATGCCGCTCGGTCACCGTAAGAGGCGTGTGAAGCGCCATCCAATAGAGCAAGTTCGACAACTGGCACAATCCGCCGCCAATTCCACGAACGACTAAACCGCGCGAAAGCTGCATTCCCTCCACATATCCTTTGGCCGCCGTCGCCTCGCCGACACACTTCCAGAACGAAAATGTCTCACCTGGTCTTATGACGATGCCGTCAATCGGCGGACATGCGATCTTTAAGTTGTGGATCTTGTTCTCCTGAAGCTGCGGGTCCGAGTTGCCTAGGCGGCGACGCAAGAGAGACTGATGCTTTGTGCAGCTAAAAGGAAGATTCATATCAACTCGTTCGGATGCGAATTCGACACCTCCGGCGATGTCTCCGACCGTTCGGAACAATCGTTTCTGCAAAATTCGCGTGCGATAGATTGCGGGGTGAAATTCTGAAAGGCGTTTTCGCATTAGTCTGTCGCTCGAACTTGTTCGACATCTCCTGCTTGGACGATCGTTACGGACCCGTCGCTGCGTTTTATGCGCAGCGCACCATTGCTCTCGAGGCCGTCCGTCGTCCCCGTCACGGTTTCGTTTTCCAGCACAACCCGGACTATCTTACCCGAGCTGTACGAAGATCTACGCGTCCAGGCGTCGATGATATTGGCCGGCCCGTCCTCGCCTTGAAGTTGTTGGTAATAGCGTCCAAGGTGCTGTGTGAGCACGTCGATCAAGTCTTCAAGGTCGACGATCGTCGGCGAGTTGTCTTCGACACACGTCGCCGTCGTAACGAGGTCCGGGGGAAAGTTTGAAGAACGAAGATTGACGCCGATACCGACTACCACTGCGAGGCCTGTAGCGGTTTCCGTTGTCTCCGCGAGAATGCCGGCGATCTTTTTGTCGTTCACGAGGACGTCGTTTACCCATTTAATGTCTGGCGTGATCCCGAACTTTTCAAGAGTGTCGTGAACTGCAACTCCGGCCATCAGTGTGATCAATCCAAGATCCTGGACTCCGATTCTTGGCCGGAGAAGGACACTGAAATAGAGTCCCGCGTCTCGTTCCGAGACCCACGTCCGCCCATATCGGCCTCGACCCGCGGTCTGTTGGCGAGCGACGACACACAGTCCTTCATCAGCTCCAAGTCTCGCTTGGTTGAGGGCCTCGGTGTTCGTTGAGTCCAGTATGTCGAAGGTGAGTTGAGAGAACTTCATAGCCTAGAGTGCAAGCATCGGCTTGTGTCGGTAACAGAGTTGAAGCTGCGCGGGCACTCTAAACGGGTCTCCAAAGGCTGTCGGTATAGAAGTTTATATCGTCACGAAACTCCGTTTCGACCTCGAAATCGCTTTCAGCCGCGAGTTCTTCGATCATCGTCCGGGTGTATTTTTGCGAGATTTCCATGAAGATGGGCTCCCATTGATCGAAATCGAAAGTTTGGTTCAGGGCCGTTATCGTCACCGATTGTTTTTCGCGGCTGATGAGAAAGCTGCGTGCGGCACATTCGACCGGGCGGTACTGAGCATAGTGAGAGAACTTCCCGACATCAAAATCCGCCCCGAGTTCGCGGTTGATCCGGCTCAGCAGGTTCAGATTAAATGCCGCGGTGACGCCCGTCGGATCGTCGTAAGCCCGCACGATCACGCGAGGATCTTTCTGCATGTCAAAACCGATAAATGCACGGTCGTTCAAATTCATGACGCCACGCAGATGGCGGAAAAAGTCGACCGCCTGCGCCCGGAGAAAGTTTCCGATATTCGACCCGAGGAACATCAAGACCTTGCGTCGGTTGCCGCCGTTTCGAAGGTTGCCCAGTACCTTAAAGTAGTCGCCCGTGTGCGGGTTGATGCGCAGGTCCGGAAACTTTTCTCTGAATCGCGTCGAGAGTGCATCGTTCGCTTCCTGAGAAATGTCGATCGGCGAGTAGGTGAAGTCGATGCCTGCTTTTAGAAAATGCTCGATCAACACCGCTGTCTTTGTGCCGTCGCCCGCCCCAAGTTCGATCAGATCAAGCAATTGCGGATCGCGGATCGCGGATTGCGGATTCGTCGGCGTGCTCAAATCTCTGCTGAGGAACGCCTCTAATATGGAATGCGCCTGATTCTGAAATATTCCGAGTTCCGCCCGCGTTGGATAGTATTCCGGAAGCCGCATTATTTCCTGGAACAACCGCGAGCCTTCGTCGTCGTAGAAATATTTTGACGAGAGCCGTTTCGGCGTCGACGACAGACCGCTCAGTACGTCCTCGGCGAAGTGTGTTAGTTCCGGTGTTGGAGAAGTATTCATAAACTAGGATCTTTACCGCCGAGACGCGGAGACGCAAAGGTGAGAAAGTCGGGTTAGCTCGTAACAACGCAGTGCCGTCTCCGGTTTTGGTTTCATCTCTGTGTCTCCGCGCCTCGGCGGTGTTATTACCTCGCCAACCGGATCCCGGTGAACTGCCACCTCAAATGCGGGTGGAAAAAATTCCGATAGGTCTTCCTGCTGTGACCCGGCGGTGTTGCAACCGACGCTCCGCGAAGAACCATTTGATTGATCATGAACTTGCCGTTATATTCGCCAACCGCACCGGCGGGTTTTTTGAACCCGGGGTAGGGCAGGTACGCGGAGTTCGTCCACTCCCAACGCAGTCCCCAATTGAATTTCTCGCTCGCCGCCTCCCACTCAAACTCGGTCGGCAGACGCATGCTTTTCCATTCTGCAAAGGCCGAAGCTTCGTAATACGAAACGTGACAAACCGGAGCGTCGAGAGCCAGTTCCTTTAATCCGCCGAGGGTGTAGTTAAACCATGCCCCATCCTGTTCGTGCCAGTAGAGCGGCGATGCGATCCTATTTTGATTGACCCAATCCCAACCTTCCGAATGCCAAAGGAGAGGGTCGCGATAACCGCCGTCCTCAACGAATTCGAGGAATTCGCGATTGGTAACAAGCGAGTTGCTTAGTTCGAACCGATCGAGAAAAACCTGATGACGGGAATGCTCGTTGTCGAAGGAAAATCCGTCGCCTGAAAATCCAATTTCGTGCGTAGCTGCTTCGATCTCCGCAAACCCACCGTCGGCGCCATCGGGTTTTTCCACCAGTGAAAAACTTTCATGATAGACCGGGAAGAGGGGATTAAGACTGAACGTATACTTTAGATCGGTGAGAAAAAGCTCCTGATGCTGCTGTTCGTGATTGAGGCCGAGGATAACGAACTGCTCCAGTTGGTCGGAACCACTCGCGACTGCAGAGGGTTCCGATAGCAGCGCGAGCATCTTCTCGTCAACGTACTTTCGATACTCGACGACGCGCTTTACCGTAGGGCGAGAAAGATCGCCGCGATGATCGCGCGATGTTCGCTCGCCGATCGAGTTGTAATAGCTGTTGAAGAGAAACCCGAACTGCTCGTCAAAAACCTTATAGCCCCTAACGAATTTTTTGAGGATCATCTCCTCGAAAAACCACGTCGTGTGGGCGATGTTCCACTTCGGAGGCGAGACATCGACGGTTGGCTGCGGAATGTAATCTTCGATCTCGAGCGGCTCGCACAGTGTTTCCGTGTAGCTTCTGACGGATGAGTAAAGTTCGGCCAAATCAGCCGCGCCGATAGTTTGAGGATGACTAGCCTGCATATCCCTATTAAACCAAAACTGGGCGGTTGCGGCTAGGTTTAGCCGGTCAGGCCGGCGACTTTAGTTCGCCGCTCGATCTTCAAAAGAGCCTCTTTACAAATCTCAGCGAGATACGGATCGGCTGCTGTCACATAGGTTTGAAGGACGGGAATAGAGTTCTTGTCACCGATGACACCGAGAGAAAACGCCGCTTCTCGTCGGGTGTCATCTGACTCACTCTTGTTTCGAAGCACGGCCGTCAAAACTTGGCGTGCATTGGTCAAGTTTTGCGGGATCGCACCCGTTACATCTGACGAACCGAGATCCTTAAACTTTTCGGGAAGGAAATTCTGCGGAGTTAGGACATTCGAATTTCCGGTGACGGTTATTTGTACGATCTGGCCAATGGAGCGTGCGGCACTTCGGCGGAGAAACTCATCGTCTTCCCGCGGCCGCGTCTGGAGGATCCGCAAAAGTTCATTGATCGCCGAGGTATCACCGATATTTCCAAGCGCAATGGCCGCGGCAGTCCTGACTTCGTAAATTTTGTCCCTCCGCATCATGCGGACAAGCGGCACTGTCGCGGAACGGTCCTGCACATCCCCGAGAGCGTATGCCGCTTCGCGACGGACGAATTCCATCTTGTCGCTCAAAAGGGGAATTAGTGATCTTGCCGATTCGTCTTTTGGAAGAAAAACGACTGAGGCGGCGGCAGAGGCTCGAACTATTGGCTCCTTATCGCCCAGAGCCGGAACAGCAATACGAGATGCAGACGCCGATCGCAAATTTCGAATTTCGAACAGAGCGGCGCGTTTTTCTTCGAGCGATCCGTTTGCGATCTGCTGCTGCAGGCGAGCGACAACTGACGGCACGAGATCTTCCGAGTCAGATTGGGCGAATGTAAATACAACGGAGTAGAGAATCAGGAGACAAGACAACGCAAAAAAGAGGAACATCCGGCATGGGGCTAGACGCGTATGTTCCCGAAAGCTGTTGTTGAGATCGATTTTCAAACCTCGTGATAGACGTTTTGAGGGTAGAGTCTTTCCCATTCGCCGACCTGCTGGGCGCGTCGGTTTTCGTACGCGTCGGACAGCGACAATATTAGATCGTCGTTTTTTTCGGGTGGCCTGGATTTACTTGAGGAAAAAATCGGATGCGGGTTTATGTTCTCCGGTTCGTGTCGGATATCGCCTGCGGCGTTGTTGCGGTTTCGGTTTGCCATCTTTTTCTCCTTTCGGAGCAGACGGCAAAACCTCACTTTTATTAGTCTAAGTCGGCACCGCCTGCGATAAATCTTTTGTCGTCATTAAGAATGTGGTTTATGTATTTCTCCTTACAAATCGGTCCCGACAGGATATCACACCATGGCAAAATCGGCCAAGAAAAAACTGGATGCGGTTGCAACGGGTCGCGAAATCCCTTAACCTGTTCCGCATGGTTCCCCGGCAACTATATCTCGCCCTTACATAGCCACCCGCTGAAGAGATCTTTTGGCGTGAGTGGCGACCTTCCCGAAAATTTCAACGACATTTTGTTTTCCATCGGTTCGATAGATAGTAGAGCTTCTATCGGCTAAACTGACTTTTTTCCTATCCCGCCGCGGATATTCCGAAAGTGTATTTATGGACGAGAAATATTTTGCAAAAAAGGTTGAACGGAAGTGGCAACAGAAATGGGCCGAAACCCGGGTGTTTGAAGCTGAGATCGACGATCCGCGTCCCAAGTTCTATCAGCTCGAGATGCTGCCTTACCCGTCGGGCAACCTTCACATGGGCCACGTTAGAAACTATTCGGCGGGCGATGTCGTCGCATGGTTCAAAAGGCTAATGGGTTTCAACGTGCTGCATCCGATCGGGTGGGACTCGTTTGGGCAGCCGGCCGAAGATGCGGCGATAAAGCGCGGCGTGAATCCACGCGAGTGGACCGAAGAGAATATCAAGGCGATGCGTGGTCAGATCGAGCGTCTGGGTCTGAGTTACGACTGGCGTCGTCAAATGGCGGCGCACCGTCCTGAATATTACAAGTTCGATCAGTGGTTCTTTCTGAAGATGTACGAGATGGGTCTGGCGTACAAGAAGACGACACAGGTCAACTGGTGCGAGCATGATCAGGCGACCCTCTCTAATGAGCAGGCGAGCGGCGGGCTCTGTTGGCGATGCGGAAATCCTGTAACGAAAAAGTCGCTCGAGCAATGGTTCCTCAAGACAACCGACTACGCGGATGAGCTGATCGATGGATTAAATGAAATCGAATCGGGTTGGGCTCCGGCCGTCGTAAAGCGACAGCGCGATTGGATCGGGCGCTCCGAAGGTGCGTACATCGATTTCGGATTGCGGATTGCGGATCGCGGATTTGAATCTCAAAAATCCGAAATCCCGAATCTCAAATCCGTCCGCGTGTTTACGACGCGCATCGACACGATCTACGGAGCGAATGCGGTGGTGGTTGCCGCCGAGCATCCGATCATCGAAAACTTCAAAGCGGGATTCTCACCGGATGTGAACGCCAAGCTCAATGAGATCAAGGCGGAGAAACTCAAACCGACCGATCGAGAAGTGGAGATCGAAAAGGACGGTATCGACACCGGCCTGAAAGCGATCAACCCGTTCAGCGGAGAAGAGCTGCCCGTTTGGGTCGGCAATTACGTGATGATGGAATACGGCACGGGTGCCGTAATGAGTGTTCCCGCTCACGATGAACGCGATTTTGAATTCGCCCAGAAGTTCAGATTGCCCGTGAGGAAAGTCGTCGAGTCTATCGGGTCTATCGAGTCTATCGAGTCCCTCGGGTCTGTCGGATCAGACTCAAAAGACTCACCCGACCCGAAGGACTCACCCGACTCGACAGACTCGCGAGACTCGAAAGACTCGACAGACTCGCAAGACTCTCCAGACTCGATAGACTCCAAAGGCCTTCCCTTCACCGATTACGGAATAATGATCAACTCCGGCAGTTGGGACGGGAAAAGGACCAAAGACGCGAAAAAGGAGATGGCGGCCTTTGCTTCCGCAAACGGTTTTGGCGAAGCGGCCGTGACCTATCGTCTGCGTGATTGGGGGATCTCACGTCAGCGCTTTTGGGGCTCGCCGATCCCGATCGTCTATTGCGATCAATGCGGGACGGTTCCGGAGAAGTTTGAAAACTTGCCGGTCCGTCTGCCTGAGAACGCACCACTGACCGGTACCGGCGAATCACCGCTGGCGAAAGTTCCGGAGTTTTACGAAACAGAGTGTCCTAGTTGTGCCGGGCCGGCGCATCGCGAAACGGACACAATGGACACGTTTGTCGATTCGTCCTGGTACTTTTTTAGATACACCGATCCGAATAACGCGACGCTCCCGTTCTCGGAGGAGGTCGCAGCATACTGGACGCCCGTCGATCAGTACATCGGCGGCGACGATCACGCGGTGATGCATTTGATCTACACGCGCTTTTGGTCCAAGGTAATGCGCGATATCGGGCTCGTGAAATTTGATGAGCCGGTGAGGCGTCTGCTGACCCAGGGAATGGTTGTTGGCGAGACATTTTTCGACGATGCAACCGGGAAGCGGATCTATCATCCGCCCGACGCGGTCACCGTAGGTCGCGACGGTAAAGGAAAGATCGTCGAGGCTCGATCCACCGATGGCAAGCCGCTGAAATATGGGATCGAACGGATGTCGAAGTCGAAAGGGAATGGTGTCGACCCCGATGAAATGGTCGAGATATACGGTGCCGATGCGACGCGCCTGTTTGTCATGTTCGCTGCCCCGATCGAGCACGAGCTGGTTTGGAACGAAGCCGGGATCGAAGGCGCTGTTCGATTTCTACAGCGCGTCTGGCGATTGGTTTACAAGTGGAAAGACGCCCTGTCGGAACCACGGGCGGTAACGGGTGGCGTGAGCGAAACACACTTTCCGACGCCCGCTACCGCTGGCGATTCAAGCAGAGCACTGCGTCGGAAGACTCACCAAACGATAAAACGCGTTTCGGACAGCCTTGAGTCATTACAGTTCAACACGCCGGTCGCCGCACTGATGGAACTGGCAAATGCGATCGGCGACATCGATGTCGAAGAATCAGGTGCGGAACATGCTGTAAGCGAAGCTCTGACAAGCCTGGTGCTGATGCTGACGCCGTTTGCACCGCACATCGCCGAGGAGTTGCATGGCGTACTTACGCACGATGATGACGGAATGCTTGCAATCGGGGCGCGGTTTCCCGCGTATAATGAGGAGCTTGCAAAGGCGGACGAGATCGAGATACCCGTCCAGGTGAACGGAAGGCTACGGACGCGGATCTTCGCACCACCTGACTCCTCGAATGAAGCATTAGAGAGAATGGCTCTCGCCGACGAGAAGATCGCAGAACTTGTAGCCGGCATGCACGTAGTAAAGGTAGTCGTTGTGCCGGGACGGCTTGTGAATATCGTTATCCGCGGCTGAGACGTAAACATGCCGTAGACAGGACTACCTTGCTTGAAAAAGGCAAAGAAATTAGAATCAATTAGTGCTATAAAGAAAAACGTCGCCCGAAGTGTACCTAATAAAATGAACTCCTGCTCTTCTCACGCGTTTGCTTTTTGTTTGAACGTTAAATGAAGGAATGCCAGCTCTGTAAAAACTGCTTCGCTGACGACATAGCGACGTGTCCGAACGATGGAATGCCCACGGTCCATACGATCGCGGGCGAACCTGTGCTGGAGGGGAAATATCATATCGAGTGCCGTCTGGGCCAGGGCGGCATGGGCGTTGTTTATAAAGCTCGCCACGCATACCTAAAAACCCAGCTTGCGATAAAGATCATCCTCCCCGATCTTGTAGGTAACGATCCACAGCTTGTTACTCGATTTCGACAAGAGGCCCTCGCGGCGGCTGCGATCCGGCATACGAATGTCGTGGCGGTAACCGATTACGGGGTCGTCAACGGAACACTGCCGTTCCTCGTTATGGAGTACGTCGAGGGAGAATCGCTGCACGATCTGCTCGCTCGCGAAAAATCTCTTCATCCGGAAAGGGCTCTTGAACTGATGACGGCCATCTGCGCCGGCGTAGGAGCGGCGCATCATCAAGGTATCGTTCACCGCGATCTCAAGCCGCTGAACGTCATGATTTGCAGCGACAAGCCAAATATGTCGCAGGCGGTGAAGATCCTCGACTTTGGATTGGCAAAGATCAAGTCTGGCGAGTTGTTGGGTTCGTTCGTACAAGCCCAGACGACGGGCCTGATGGGTTCGCCGTACTATATGGCTCCGGAGCAATGGGCCGACGACGAACCCGATTCGCGGTCGGACATATACAGCCTCGGCGTAATGCTCTACCAAATGCTCGCGGGTGATGTCCCTTTCAAGGGATCATCGATTCCGGCGATCATGAAAAAGCATGTCAGCGATCCGGCACCGCGCTTTCTCGAGCTTGGAGTTACGATCGCCCCGGAGATCGAGGCCGCGGTTCTCCATACGCTTCAGAAGGAAAAGGAACAGCGAACATCCTCGGTAGAGGTTCTCGTTAGCGAATTAAAGGAAGCGATCCATCCTCAATCGATCGGCATTAGCACGGGATCGGGACACAGTTCGCTACCGGTTTCGACGCTGATGGTTCACACGCGCCCCCCGCAATCGCGCGTCTACGTCGATAACGTTCCCGTGGGTGAAAGTCATAACGACGGACGCCTTTTGCTTGAGGGCGTTCAAAGCGGCAATCACCACCTTCGCGTCAGTCACGCAGGATTTCAGGATTGGTTTGGCGACGTGGTGTGCGATGGCAAGCCGACGCAAGTGGTCGCTGAATTGCGAACGCAAGGTTCGACGAGCCCACGAATCGCGCCTGCCGCCGGCGATACTCCGCATAGTATGGCCGAAACTCAACTATCGCATCCGGACATGCAAAGGACGGAGATTCAGGGTTGGGAGACCGGTTGTCAGAATATTGGAGCCGTTTCTCAGCCACCGAAACGTCGGCTGTTTTCTCCGCTTGTGCTCGGCGTTCTCGGACTGGCTTTGCTTCTTGTGATTGGTGCTGTGGGGGTCGGAGGTGCCTATATGCTCGGGTTGATTCCCAAGCTTCTCGGATCCGGCAATACGGCCGGCCCGGCGGCGTCACCCGCGCCAAGCGTCGCGCCGTCCGTGACTGTTAAGGCAGAAATGGCGGCAATTCCTGGCGGAACCTTTAAGATGGGGCGCAACAACGGTAACGATAATGAGCGCCCGGAACACGAAGTGACCGTCAATAAATTCAGCATGGACAAGACTGAGGTAACGAACGCCGAATACTACGAGTTCATTACGGCAACGGGATACCGTCCGTTTCCAGTTCATTGGGTGAATGAGAAACCGATACCCGGTCAGGAGAAAATGCCGGTTCGCTTTGTGAATGCGAGCGACGTCGAAGCCTTTGCAACCTGGCGCTCACAGCGCGACGGAGTGGAATATCGACTTCCGACCGAAGAAGAGTGGGAATTTGCGGCACGCAACGGCAGCAAAGAGAATCTTTATCCCTGGGGAGATAAGTTTGATCCGCAGTGTGCGGTCATAGATCAGGCGAGCAATGATCCGACTGTCGTCGCTTCTAAGAGCTGTACGGATGCGTGGGGTGTTCACGACATGATCGGAAATGTTTTCGAATGGACGTCGTCCGAACCGTCTCTCTACCCCGGAAGCTCCGGCGAGGTTCGCCCGTTAACCGAGCCGCATCGTATGATTCGCGGCGGAGCAGCAATCTACAAATCCTCCGGTAACAATGCGATCACGTCCACATTTCGCGTCGGCATTCCGGCCAACACGAGGCGCGCCGAGATCGGGTTTAGACTTGTCGGGCCCTGATGCGGTGATTAGGGTTCCAACCTGCGAGATCGTTTTTGAGTTTTTTACAATGAGAAATATTTTGACAAACCTGCTTTTATTCCTGGTACTGGCTTTTGCCTTTTCCGCGGTAACGAATTGCACGAAGACCGCGACGACCGAGAACGGTGTGGTGGGAGGATCGTCGCAGCCCGTGGGAAATTCTGCGCCGGAGGCCAATCTCGAGAAAAAGAAAACCGATTATCCACCGATCGCTGTTGCGGTCGCCCAGGCGGACCTCAAGAATCTGGATGGTACGACATTCAAGGTAGCTGACAAGAAAGGAAAAGTACTGCTCCTCAATATGTGGGCGACCTGGTGTGGCCCGTGTCGTGCAGAGATGCCCTCCCTTGTGAAAATGCAGGATGAGCACCGGGATAGCGGCTTCGAAGTGATCGGCCTCAACACGGACGATGAAAGGGTCGAGGATATCAACAGGTTCGCCGGCGAGATGAAGTTGAACTACACCTTGGTGTGGGCCGACACGGCTATCCAGGCCGCACTCTTGAAAATCAGCAAATTTAACGGTATTCCGCAGAGTTTTGTTGTCGATCGAGAAGGTAATTTGCGTGGAGTCTTCCGCGGAGCCAATCCGGCCGACATTAAAAAGATGGAAGAGCTCGTTGAAATGGTCGTGAACGAGTGATGAGTGCGGAGTGATGAGTGCGGAGTGCGGAGTGCGGAGTGCGGAGTGCGGAGTGCGGAGTGCGGAGTGCACAGATCAGACATCACAGCTCATAGTTCATAGTTCATAGTTCATAGTTCATCGTTCATAGTTCACAGTTCACAGTTCACAGTTCACAGTTCATCGTCCGCTCTCAACTTCGCATCGCCGATCTTCGGTTCCACAAGCACCGTCTTAAAACTCGCCAGACTTACTAACCCCGGGGCTGAAGCCTTGGGTTTATTCACGAACTTTTTTTGCGTGTAATGAACGGCCGCCTTCGTTTGGGATTTTCCCTGACTGTAGAATGCTGCGAGCTGAGCGGCTTCGAGCAGTGTTCGATGCGGGACCTCCTTTCGATTCGGGTTTCGGATAACAACGTGCGAACCGGGGTAATCGGCGGCGTGCATCCAGGTATCGAGCGACTTCGCAATTCGAAAAGTTAGAAAGTCATTGTCTTTCGCTTTCTTCCCGACGAGGATCTCGAATCCATCTGATGAAACGAAACTGCGCGTCCCCGTCAAATTTTCGGGGCGCTTGTTCGGCCGCGTGGTAGGGGGCCGTTTTCGCGTGCCGACGATCTCGTGGATCCGATCTTCGTCTTTCGCCTCGATCGCCGCTTCCAACTCATCACGAAGTCCCCTGAAACGTCGCAGTTCTTTCTCGATCGTTTTCGTACGCTTCTCGATCTCTTGACTCGCGTTTCGAGCCTTCGTATAGCGCTTGAAAAATTTCTCTGCAGCTTGCGTTAGAGAATCGTTCTCATGGACGCCGATCGAGATCTCGGGCGCGGCCTCCTCAAAGTAGTCGATAACAAAGACCCTTTCGCCATCTCGGCGTGCGGACGTCACGTTCGCAAGCAGCAGATCGCCGAATCGTTTCCACTTATCCGCGTCGCCGTGACCAGCCAGATCGTCCTTTAGTTTCTTCAGGAGCTTTTCGCGTTTCGAGATCTCTTGTTTAAGTTTCGCCTTCGCCGCATTTGCAACCGATTCAAATCCGGCAGCTTCTGACGCAGCTTGATCTTCCGCGTCGAGCCGGGCGGAAATATTTTCCGGGCTCATCGCCTCGGTTGCTTCCCGCGGTTTCGACGTTTCGGTTTTTCTTCTCGTAGGCGGTTCGTACTTCTCTCCGAGCTGCTGACCGACGCCATGCGTTTGTCTGGCCGAGGCAATGATCGTTAATTCTCGATCAAGCAAAAATAAGTTCGCCGAAGCACCGGTAAGTTGCGCAGCGATGATGGGGTTAGCAGGGTTGCCGAGTTCGTCCTCTCCGTTGAGGGCGAGAAACAAAACTCGCTCATCTTCAACTTGTGTGATTGAGGACAGTTCGGCGCCAGAAAGTTCTTTTCGAAGGATGAGGGCGAAGTTGCCGGGTGTTCCGCTGGACCTTTCAAGATCGCGAAGCCGGCGCCTGATCAAAAACATCCGAGGGTTTCCAGGGGCGACACTCAGGAACAGATAACGAGAATCCGGCAATCGGAAATCGACCGCGATATCGGTCCTGGAAAGTTGAAAGATCGCGCCGAACCGTCGCCCGGTAAGTTCGTCCTCGAGCTCTTTACGAATCGCCGTTATTGTCGCGAGGTCCACACGCCAAGTCTAAGTGCCAAAAATCAAAAGTCCAAGGACGAGAGATTCGTCGTTGGACTCAGTGAAAAAAAAACAATTCGATCTAGTATTCGCGGATCAGGATAGTGCCGGATAGGATATCGTGCGCCGCGCGGCGTTCCTCGTTAAAGAACATCGGCAAAAATCCGATCCCTGCAAATGTTAGAGATAAAAGGAATACGGCCGAGCTGACCGCCGCCTGATGCATCGTCGGATAGGCGTTTTTTTCGACATCGACAAGCTCGAGTGAGAGAAGCCGCATTCCGAACGACCGCCCGTAAAATGCGATCGAGATCGTGAGATAAAGGAACATGACGATCGCGAAGGCGGCAGCTATAGCGAAAAAACCGGAGAGGGTTAACCAGCTTCCGCCCGACAAAATGAACGGCGAAAGAATAATAAGGGTCGTGAAACTACCAATTATTATGTCGAAGATTCCGGCGTTAAACCGCATCGACAGGGGTGCGAGATCATCGATCTCGTCGGTTTCGACTTCAAGCTCGAGTTCCTCGGATTTGACTGCGTTCTCATTCGACTCCAGAGCCACCGATGCGTTCCGCGGTGTTGGCGGTTCGGCCGCAGGGATAAAGTTTCGGGACGTGGTTGCCGGTTTTGTCAGCGGCGGAAGCTTATTGGTGTCGAACCCTTTCTTTTCTATTTTGAGCGGCGAGACAAGCATCGGCTTTGGCGATGGATTGACCGTTGCTTTTTGTCCGGCCGGCCGTGGAGGAGGCTCGTTCGATCTAGCAACAACATTGAATGGAAAATTCCGGGCCGGTGCCGGCTTTCCGGTCTGTAGCGGCTGTTCGATTATCGGCTGGTTCGAAAACGTCCGGCGCGATTCCTCGATTCGCTTCAGGGCGTTCGCAACTTTCGGGTTTTGATGCCCCGCCAAATTCTGTTCGTCCTCGACGAATTCAACTTTTAAAGCATTGGCTCCGTTGGTCGATCGCGGCGCCGCCTGCGGTGTCGCGACGGCGTTAGACGCACTGTCGCGCCGGTTTGAACCGACCTTTTGACGAACGGAATTCTGAAGCTGCAAACGCCATTCGGGAACGGTGGCTTTCTTTGTTTGGAACTCGACAAGCGTCGGACTTGTCTTCTTGGTTCGCAGACCACCGGTCTCAAAGCGCGCGCCCAATGGCTTGGCAGGCGGCGGCATCGGCTTCGGCGCTTCTATCTTTACAGTCGGTTCTGCAGTCTTGGGCGCGTCCCCTGGCGAGGGTTGCTCTACAAGCAAAGGCTGCTGTTCCATCGGCTTCGCCTTTGGTGAAAGCTGGCCACTATTCGGCCCCGCTAGTTCAGCGGTTCTGGAAATTTTTGTTTCCAGTTCTTCGCGAACGGTGTCGTTGATCATCGTTCCGCATGTCAAGCAGATCGATAGAGTCGGTGCAAGATCGCGTTTGCAGACGGGACACATCATAAGCGTTTCAAGTTAGATTGGATTGAGGTCAAGCGCGACTCGGGCAATTCGCAGAAATAATATCAGACATTACTTTAAGGCGTCAACAGTAAACGTAGAAATATTTACATTTCGTTAAATTCAATTGAATGCGAACTGACGTCCGGAGGTAGCCTAATTTCCGTGACTATTCAGGCTTCGATTCGTCAATGTAGCAATGGGCGAACAACGTGCATTCGACATCCGGCTTCAAGAATATAAGTCGGGGATTGACGGTGCAGACTCCGAGTGAAAGTGTCAGGAGGAAAATACAGAATCCAACTAGGTGACGTTCCATCACGCAACCTTAATCGGAATTGGTTTCTGAGCACAATGAGGAAAGCCACGGCAGGTGAGCCCGTTCACAGAGGTTGACGACCGGCGAATCCGCCTTCGACTTCGTGCCACCATTCGATCTCCTCGCCGTCGCCAAGCTGCCAGCATAACAGTACGACGCGGTCGTCGCGCATCGAGGGAAAATCAATCAGACCGCGCGAGTAGTCCTTTAGCTGAACGCCGAGCTCGTGCAGTTCGGTCGTCAGTTTACCGACTTCGTACAAGGCCTTGACGTACGCCGGACCGCCTTCCATTCCGCCGCCAAACTCCGAAGCGATCGCCGCTGCCTTCGCGGACTCGCGAAAATCACCAAGCCGCCCGTAAAGTTTTTGAATGCGTTCAAGTTTGGCGCGGACGTCGGGCAGTAGGGCGTTTGCTTCGTGGATGGTAAACAGCTTCATTGGTCGTCATCTACCCCGACGAGATCGGAATTTCTTTCGTGCGTCGACGAACGACCACCACCGCGGCCACCGCGCGAAATATTTTCGCGGCCCCGCGCCAGGTCCGGGATTTGCATTTCTTCGGGCGGCACAAATGACGGGATATCGTAGTCGTCGCTTTGTGAGCTGTCTTTTCTGATCAGCTCAGCTATGTCGCCGAGATCGATAAAGAAGTCAGCCACGTCGATCAGCCGCGGAGCCGTGTTCGAACGAAAACCCGCGACCTCGACCCGACATCCTTTATAAGCTACGGCGTTGACCGCGTACACGAAGTCTTCGTCTCCGGAGACCAGCACCGCCGTATCGTAGCGCCCCGCAAGGCTCAGCATATCGACGGCGATCTCGACATCGAGATTCGCCTTCCGCGTACCGTCATAAAAGGTCTTAAGCTCTTTCTGCACAACACGAAAGCCGTTTCTACGCATCCACAGAAGAAAACCCTGCTGCCTCTCGGCACCGGCATCGACCCCAGTGTAAAAGAAAGCGCGGAGCAGCCGCCCGTCACCGAGCAGTATCCTCAGGAGCCGGTTGTAATCGATATCGATCGTATGGAAGCGTGCCGCGTGAAACAGGTTATTGCCGTCAATGAAAACCGCAACACGGCCTCTGTGTCCGAATTTCCAGGACGAGCTGGTAGTCGTATCAAACTGCATGATCACCTCGTGAGATATTTAGTCGCGGCTTTTTTTAGGGAAAGGCTGGAACAGGATCGTTCGATAGCGGATCAGAGAAAAGATCAAATATTCCTGTGGCTCGGTACGAATAGCAAATGGTCGAATCAAACCGAAGTATCTTAAAAAATGATCTAAAAAAAATCGAGCTCGTTAAATCCAGCTTAAAAAGAGTCGTGGTTCTAGTTTGCTATGCCTCGCGAGATCGGTCAAGGCAAATTGCGCAACGAAGTGCTAATATCGTTCGCTGGAAACTATGGCAGCTGATAGCGATCAAAATAGTGAGCCGGATTGGCTGCGAAATTTGCCGCTCCGATCCGAAGAGATCGGTTTTGCGCCGGATGAGCTGATCAAATGCACCGCGTGCGGCAAGGCCAACGCGCCTAATCGCAACTCGTGTCTGTATTGCGGGGTGGCGGTCGAAGGCGTCGAAATCGAACAGCAGCTGGATATTCGCGAGCCAGAAAGCTGGGAAAAGGGATTCAACGTCGTTGTGGTCGACGCAGCGGGGGCGGACACGGACGGAGCCGCGGCGCGGTTCGGTTCACTGATGGAATCGGAAAGAGCGGCGTTAACCACCATTCTTAACGCCGGAAAAATTGTACCTTTGCTGCGGGTTGATTCCGAGTCTCAGGCTCTTGCTGCGTCTGATACGCTCGCAGAATTCGGAATCAGGACGATCGTCGTCCCCGATGAGTCGCTCGAGCCGTCATCACCGCCGACGCGACTGAGATCCATCGATTTCGAAAGTGGCGAACTTAAGTTAGAGCTCTTCAATCTCGGCGAGACACGATCGCTCAACAGCGATGAACTTGCGCTGGTCGTACCGGGCCGGATCTTCCAGACGCGAAGCGAATCGATTGAAAAGCGTAAGCGCCGCGGAGCGAAAACTCTGGGCGAAAGCGAAATCTCTTCAGACGAACCCGTGATCGACATTTACTCGCGCAGTGATCCGACGGGATGGCGAATACCCGCCAGAGGTTTTGATTTTTCTTGTCTCGGTTCGAAGAAGACTTTGATCGCAGCCGAGAACATGACGACGCTCGCGTCGAAACTGGCGGAGTTCTCGTCGTCCGCGAAATTCGTCGACGATTACGTGAAGCTCCGACCGCTGCTTGAATTCTCGTGGCCGAGTGAAACTAGGCGAGCTACGCACCACGTCGCGCTGCGTAAAAAGGATGTGGCTAACGTCTTTACATCGAATAACGTGATGCAGTTTACAAAATATTCCCGGCTTCAGTGGCACCTTTATGAAAAGAAAGTTTAGCGAAGGCAGGCCGCGGACCGATGCCCGAAGACAGCCGGGAAGAAACGAGGACCGCTCATCAGGCACGACACACATTTACGGTGTCTTGCCTGTCTCGGAGGCATTGCGGGCGAACGCTCGACGGATCGACAAGATCGTCGTTGCCGATGGTGCGCGAGAGAAACGGCTTCACGAAATATTCGATCTTGCTCGGGCAAACGGTGTTCGAGTAGATCGCGTGCCGCGGGAAGCTCTCGAAAGACTTGTCGAGCCTTCTGCCAATCATCAGGGCGTGGTCGCGTTTGCGGCAGCGGCCGACTATGTAGCGGTTGACGAGATTCTCGACGCGGCCACCGTGACAGTTCCGCTAATTGTCATCCTTGACGGCGTCGAAGATCCGCGGAACCTCGGGGCCGTCCTGCGGAGTGCCGAATGTGCCGGAGCCACCGGCATAATCATTCCTGATCGTCGAGCTGCGGGGCTTACTGAAACTGTAGCGAAGTCTTCGGCGGGGGCGATCGAATACGTGAAAGTTGCTAAGACGACTAACCTAAATCGTCTGATAGAAGATCTTAAGGAACGAAACATTTGGGTCATCGGTACAAGCGGGGACGCGGCCACCGATTACACCGAATGGGATTGGAGCGGGCCGTGCGCCCTCGTTCTTGGTGCCGAAGGCAGCGGGCTACACCGCCTTGTCGCTGAAAACTGCGACGTATTGGTAAAAATCCCGATGTATGGAAAAATAGATTCGCTAAACGTTTCAGTCGCCGCCGGCGTAATTTTGTTTGAAGCTCGCCGGCAGCGATCGAAAAAGGACTAAAATCGTATGTTCTGTCCGAAATGTGGAATTCAGAATCCGGAAACCGGGAAGTTTTGCCGGAGCTGCGGTACCGATCTCGGAAATGTCTCCGACGCACTCTCCGGCAAATTGCCGGCCCAACCTGCGCCCGTAGATCGAAGAGGAAGACCGATCAGCCTTGAAAGCGCGATCACGAGGTTCTTTATGGGAATCGCGTTTCTCGTCATCTCGCTCGTTCTTGGAGCTTCTAGAATGGGCCGCGGTTGGTGGTTCTGGATGCTGATCCCGGCGCTAATGTTTATCGGCGGCGGGATTGCGCAATATCTTCAAATCAGGAATTCGGGCCAGGGTGGAGTTCGCTTCGCCGGACCGGATAAGGAAGAGATCTCTCCACCTGCTTCGAAAGCCTCACTGCCGCCGTCAAAAACGGACTACGTATCGGCTGAATCTCGTTACAAGACCGGCGATCTCGCACCTCCGAGTGTTACCGATACGACGACTAAGCATCTTGAGCTGAATTCGGAAGGCGAAACGATGACCCTGCCGAAGCTTTGAGCCAATCTAGTATTTTGGAATTTTCGGATCGACTTCGTTCGACCACGCCGTGATACCGCCCTTCAGGTTCTTTAGTTCGCCCTTGAACCCTGCTCGCTGTAGAGCCTCAACTGCCCGGGCACTTCGCATACCCATCTTGCAATGAATCACCGTCTCGCGATTTTCGTCGATCTCATCCATTCGCTTTAGGATGTCGCCCAGCGGAATGAGCTTGGCCCCTTCAATTTTCGCGAACGCCCACTCGTCAGGCTGCCGCACGTCGATCAACTGAATATCCTCACCACCATCTATCCGAAGCTTAAGGTCGGTCGCCGAAATTTCCTCGATCATCAAAATCTCCTCTAAATAATTGCTTAGGTAAACTTTATAAACATTCCGGTGCCAGTGCAACCGAGAGCCGCCCGAAGTCAGAGGCGCAACCTGGAATTCAATCTAAACCCTTGCACTTACAAAACTTTACACACTTAGTCTTAGGTGATGAAACGAAGTGAGATAAAATCGTCATCTTAAATCAATCGTATGAATCGAGCTTTTCATTTACCGTTCGGAGCGCCGTTCAGATTTCTTGCTTCTCTGGTAATTCTCGCGACAACCGCGAGTCTTTCGTGCTCCTCCGGCGAATCCAGAGGCGCTCGACGCGGTGACGCTAATGCCGAGCCGGAAACTGCGCCAATCGCCGTCACTGTTACGAAAACGGAAGCGAGAAATGTTCCCGCATACATACAAGCTACCGGAAGCCTGGTGGCCGACGAAACATCGGACGTCGCACCGAAGGTCGCCGGCAAGGTCGCGAACGTTTCCGCGAATGTCGGCCAATTTGTCACACAAGGCGCTGTTATCGCAAAGATCGATGACAGCGATGCCCGGCGTGAGCACGCCGCCGCACAGGCGCGTGTAAAGCAAGCCGTGGCGCAGGTGCGTCAGGCCGAAGCACGACTCGGTCTCGAACCGAACGGAAGATTCAATGCGTCGATCATCCCCGAAGTTCGATCGGCGGGTGCAAATTACGACCAGGCGTCGGCCGAGCTGAAGCAAGCCGAGGCGAACGAGAAGAGATACCGCGAGCTCGTTGAAACGGGTGATGTGTCGATGATCGCGTACGAGACGTACAGGACGGCCCGTGATACGGCACGTGCAAGGGCAAACGCCGCTCGAGAGGCGCTCGAGGCGCAGGTAAACCTAGCGCGTCAGAGTAATCAGGCGATCAAAAGCGCACAGGCCAATGTCGAAGCGGCACAAACCGAAGTGGGAACGGCACGGCAGGCACTGGCGGACACTGTTGTCAGGGCGCCATTTTCCGGATTTGTCAGCGCGCGTCCGGTCGCCGTCGGCGAATACGTTTCCTCAGCTTCGATAATCGTAACGATCCTTCGATCGAATCCGATAAAAATACAGATTCAGGTTGCCGCATCCGACGTGCCGACGGTCGCGATCGGGCGTGGAGTTTCGGTAAACGTCGATGCGTACGCGGATCGCAGTTTCGCAGGCGTCGTGACGGCGATAAATCCGGCGATCGATCCGGCTTCGCGCTCGGCGGTCGTCGAAGCGTCGATCGAGAATCCAGATAACGCGCTTCGCTCGGGAATGTTCGGAACGGCGCGGATCACTAAAGCGGGTGGCGGAACGGGGATCTTCGTATTGAAGACCGCCGTTTACAACGACCAGAGCACGCAGTCTTATCGTGCCTTTGTGATCGTCGACGGCGTCGCGAAGCTGCGCGTACTGCAGCTCGGCCCGGAAGAAGGTGACAGCTATCAAATTCTTGACGGCCTCAACGCCGACGAAACCGTCGCTACAAGCAATCTCGCGGAGCTTTATGAGGGAGCTAAAATAGTTTCTAGTTTCTAGTTTCTTGTTTCTAGTTTTTCGGGGAGCGAACCTTTACAAGGGTAGTTGGGATTTTGTTCTCCGGAGGATAAGGAAATGGCAACGATCGTTCGATTTGAAGATTTGGATGCGTGGAAGATCGCGAGGGAACTAACCCGAGACGTTTACCGCGTTACGTCGTGTGACAGGTTTTCGCGAGATTTCGGTTTGAAAGATCAGATCCGAAAGGCATCGGTTTCGATAATGTCGAATATTGCCGAAGGATTTGAGCGTGATGGTAATCGTGAGTTTTGTAACTTCCTTTCAATTGGAAAGGGCTCGGCGGGAGAAGTCCGATCGCAATTGTACGTCGCGTTGGATCAGGGTTATGTCACGCAGGAAGATTTCGATGCTATCTATGCGAAGGCGAGAGAGAGCGGCCGCGTGATAGCGGGCTTGTCGAAGTACTTAAAGGGCTCTGGTTTCTCGGGCGTTAAATTCAAATAGATGACGAACTAGAAACGAGAAACGTGGAACTGGAAACTTGGCTTTATGCAGTGGCTTGCTGAAATTTGTGTGCACCGGCCGGTGTTTGCGACCGTCATCGTCATGTTTCTGACGGTCGTCGGCGGCTTTAGCTTCTTCACACTCGGCGTCGATCGCTTTCCAAAGATCGACCTGCCGACGGTTTCCGTTCGCACAACAAACCCGGGAGCGGCGCCGGAAGAGATCGAAGCCGAGATCACGGACGTGATCGAAGGGGCGCTGAATACTGTTCCCGGCGTTGAGGAGATGCGCTCGACCTCATCCCGCGGCAGCTCGAACGTCACACTCACATTCAACCTTGAAAAAAATCCTGATCAGGCGTTTCAGGAGATACAGCAGAAGCTCAGCACTGTTGTAAACCGTCTGCCGGAAACCGCTGACCCGCCGGTTGCCCAAAAGGCCGATCCCGATTCACAGCCCATCTTGATGTATACGGTCAGCGCCCCGCGCGATGTGATGGAGTTGACCGAACTCGTCGAGAACCTGATCCAGGACCGGATCGAATCTGCGGACGGCGTCGGTGAAGTGTTCATGTGGGGCTCTCGCGGAAAGCAGGTCAAGATCTACGTCGACCCGAATCGTCTGCGTGCCTACAACCTTGCCGTGACCGAAGTTTCAAATGCGATCCGGTCTCAGAACCAGGAACTTCCCGGTGGAAGTCTCGTCGAAGGGGCCCGCACACTCGGCCTGCGGACGATGAGCAAACTGACATCCATAGATCAGTTCAACGACATCGTCATAACAACCCGCAACGGGTTTCCGGTGAAGATCCGCGATGTCGGTCGCGTTGAAGAGAGCGGTGCGACGCCGACCTCGGCGGCGTCACTCGATGGAGTCCAGTCAGTTTCGATCGGGATCAGGAAGCAGTCGGGTGCGAACACGATCGCCGTCATCAAAAACGTCAAGCAGCGCATGGCGACGATCGTCCCGAACCTGCCGTCGGACATGCGCGTCGCCATCATCCGCGATCAGTCCGAGTTCATCGAAAATTCGCTGCACGCGATCGAAGAACACCTCGTGCTCGGTGGCTTGTTTGCCGCGATCGTCGTTTTCTTTTTCCTCTGGAATTTTCGGTCGACCATCATTGCAGCTCTCGCGATACCGGTTTCCATCATCGCTGCGTTCGCTGCGATCGCCGCATTCGGGTACTCGTTAAACCAGATGACGATGCTCGCGCTGACGTTGATGGTCGGTATCGTGATCGACGATGCGATCGTTGTCCTCGAAAACATTTATCGTTTTGTTGAAGAAAAGGGCATGGATCCCTTTCAGGCCGCCATCGAGGGCACGCGCGAGATCGGGCTCGCCGTTTTGGCGACGACGCTTTCACTGCTTGCGGTATTCCTGCCTGTCGGCTTTATGACAGGAATCGTTGGGCGATTTATGTCGTCTTTCGGCCTCACGGCCGCCGCCGCCATCGCCGTGTCACTGATCGTTTCGTTTACGTTAACGCCGATGCTTGCGGCGCGATGGATCAAACGACCCGAAGAAGAAGGGGAGAAGGGGAGACATGGAGACGGCGAGACGGGGAGACAAGGACAAGGGGAGTCCGACGTCTCCGACACGCAGACGTACGAACTTGGGTCGGACGAAATCCAAAATCCAAAATCCAAAATCCAAAATTCCAGTAAAGCTGGTTGGTTCTACCGAAAGATCGACGGCGGCTATACGTGGCTGCTGAAGACGGCGATGCGTTTCCGTTGGGCAGTCGTTTTGATCTGCGTGCTGACGGTGGCTTCGATCGTCCCGCTGTATAAATTCGTTGGAATGGCGTTCCTGCCGGACGAAGACGAATCGCTTTTTCAGATCAATATTCGCGGACCCCAAGGTACCTCGCTATCGGCGACGCAATCCATTCTCGATCGCATCGCACGCGATGTTCGCGCTCAGATGCCCGAAGTGCGGAACACGCTTGTGCTCGCCGGTTTTGGCCGCGGGTCCGGGCCTGACAACGGTTTTGTAAATGTCAGTCTGAAACCTGTAGCCGAGCGCTCGCGCTCACAATCGGAGATCATCAACCAGACGCGCGGCCTCGTAAAAAAATACTCATCGAAGGATTATCAGGTAAGTGTTTCGGCATCGTCGTCGATCGCCGGCAGCATTGGGCTCGGACGCGGTGGATCGGGTGTCGGCATCTTCATTGCCGGCCCGGACATGGTCAATCTGACCCAGTATGCGAATGCACTCGTCGAGAAGATGAAGGAAGATCCGATCTTCCGCGACCCCGATACGTCGATCGAAGTTGGATCGCCCGAGATTCGTGTCGTGATCGACCGGACGAAGGCTGCCGACCTCGGCGTGCGTGCCGCCGACATCGCACAGGCGTTGAACATTCTCGCGGCGGGCCAGATCGTTTCGACGTTCAGCGAAGGCTCGAATCAATATGACGTCGTCGTCCAGGCCGACGAGCAGTATCGCCGCGACCGAAGCTATCTGCCGCAATTTACCGTTAGTTCGACAAATGTCGGTAGAGCGGTGCAGCCCGGAAACGCGAGTGTAAGCAACCAGGGTTCGAACAGTACGGGCCAGACCGCATCGGGCGGTGCTGTCGGAACCGTGCCCCTCGACCGCGTTGTAAAACTCACCGAGGGATTAAGCCCGTCATCGATCAATCGCCTTAACCGTCTGCGACAGGTAACTGTGTCGGCCAGCCTTCCGCCGAACTCGTCCGAATCGGACGCCGTCGCGAAGATCCAGCAGTACGCTGCTCAGCTCGAGATGCCGCCGGAATATCTGACCGGAGTCACGGGTCAATCCAAGGAATTGCAGAAAGCGTACGACTCATTTTTATATGCGTTTTTGTTGTCGTTCGTCTTCATGTATTTGATCCTCGCCGCGCAGTTCGAATCGTTCATACACCCGGTGACGATATTGCTGACGCTGCCTTTGTCGGTGCCGTTCGCACTGCTTTCGACGGCGATAGCCGGGCAGACGCTGAACATTTTCTCGGCACTCGGAATATTGCTGCTGTTCGGCATCGTTAAAAAGAACGCGATCCTCCAGATCGATCATACAAACACGCTTAGAGCCCAGGGCCTGAGCCGTTATGACGCGATCATTCAGGCAAACCGCGATCGCCTGCGACCGATCTTGATGACGACGATCGCGCTCGTCGCCGGGATGATCCCGCTCGTCGTTGGCAGCGGAGCGGGTGCCGCGACAAATCGTTCGATCGGAATCCTGGTCGTGGGCGGACAGTCGCTTTGCTTGCTGCTCACGCTTTTGGCAGTACCCGTATTTTATTCGCTGTTCGATGATGCTACGGAGACAGAATTGTTCCGAGGTGTCAGATCCAAGGGCGCGGCGGTGAGAAGGGCGATCTTTCGACCGATAGCCGATCGCTTCTCGTCGACGTTGAGAACGACGGGCGACGTGAAAGCAGAAGACCGCGGTGAAGAGGGCACGTAGATTCCATTAAGATGTTTAGGATTTTTACATTAACGATTTGTTTGTTGGCCCTGTTGACGGTCTCCTTGCAGGCTCAGAATCCGCAGGCTACGCCGCCTCAACCCGAGACTACACAGCCGACGGTTCAGCCGGTTGCGACGCCGGGCGGGCAGATCTCGAATCCGAATCCTGTAATTCAGCAAAGCCCGACTCAGAATATCGGAACGACGGGCGGTGTTGCTCCGGCCGTTTTACCTGACGAGCCGCCACCGATCGCGCCCAACTTTTATGCACCGGCGCGTCCGCTGCCGGACGCGAACCGCGTCGGCGTGGATATCGCGAATCAGTTGCCGATGACCTTAGAGGAGGCGATAACGCTCGCGCTGAAAAACAACAACAACATCGACATTTCGCGTAACGACGTGCAGATCGCCGAGCACAATCTGCGCGCGGCCCGCGGCGTTTACGACCCGCTGCTTTCGGGCGACAATTATTACGAGAGTGCGACGACACCGACCGCGTCGGCCATCGGCGGAGCGGTGAACGGCGCAGTAACGCAAACCCGATTTTTCGGCCGGGCGGGTGTCAATGGCTTTTCACCTATCGGAGGCGGCACATACTCGACCGACTTTAGTTCGTCGCGAACTACGACGAGCAACACGAACTCTTTTCTGAACCCGCAGTATCCGTCCGCATTGACTTTCACATACACCCAGCCGTTATTTCGGAATTTTCGTTTCGACAATAATCGCCGGCAGATCGAGATCGCGAAAAAGTCCTTGGGTCTGACGGACGCCCAATTTCGGCAGCAGGCGATCGAGGTCATCGCTCAGGTTGAGCAGGCATACTGGGATCTGGTCTTTTCATTACGAAATCTTTCGGTGCAGATCGACGCGGTAAAACAGGCGCGGACGCAGCTCGAAAGCAATCAAAGGCTTGTCGACAAGGGCGTGCTGGCACCGATCGATGTCGTCGCGGCGACAACGCAGATCACGACGTTCGAGCAGAACGTCTACACCGCGCAGGAATCGGTTACGCGTGCTGAGAACAATCTGAAAACCTTAATGCTGCCCGACCGTTCGTCCGAGGTTTGGGCTCGGGCGGTCACGCCTGTATCCGAGGTGAGCCTCGACACGCCGAAGGTCGGTCTTGAAATCGCCTTGGCCGAAGCTCTGAAAAATCGACCGGAGATCGCACA
Source organism: Pyrinomonadaceae bacterium (assembly GCA_041745575.1). Taxonomy (GTDB): domain Bacteria; phylum Acidobacteriota; class Blastocatellia; order Pyrinomonadales; family Pyrinomonadaceae; genus OLB17. The sequence goes on along the minus strand of JBGTIQ010000028.1, from coordinate 32,886 downwards.
GCTTGAAACAAGCGCAGAGATCAATAAGATTGACGAGCGCTACTACCGAAATCAGACGAAACCTCAGATTGACTTGGTGGGAACATACACTGCACAGGGTCTGGCGGGAGAACTAACGCCGCGCGGGCAGGCAGCCAATCCACCCGTCCCGCCGAATCTTGTCGGCAGCTATTTCACTTCGCTTGGGAACTTGATCGGACAGGACTATCCGACCTATCGCGTCGGCGTCACGATTGGCGTGCCTTGGGGAAATACTGTTGCGAAGGCGAACCTCGGCCGCACTCTTGTCCAGGCGGATAGGATCGGCAACCAACGAGCTCAGACAGAACAGATCATCGTGGCGGAAGTTCGCAATTCGATGCAGGCTTTGAGATCGGGCGAAGCTCGTCTTGCATCGGCGCTCGCTTCGCGGCAATCGGCCGAGCAGCTTTTCGCAAGTGAGCAGCGGCAATTTCGCTCCGGCACGACGACGTTTTATCTCGTTCTACAGCGTCAGACCGAGCTTCTCGCCGCCCGAAGCCGTGAGCTCCAGGCGCAGACCGATCTCAACAAAGCGATATCGGAATTCCAGCGAGCTACCGGCACAACACTTTCGGCAAACAATGTCACGGTTTCAAAGCGGCAGGAACTAACGATATTGCCGAATAGACGGAACACGGCGTCGAGTACCCGGATCGGTCAGAACCGGGAGCGGTAGCGACCGGGTAGCCCGAGGAGGGTCCCGAGCCTTTGCGATCTTCTGAAGTCGACTCTTAACTGTTTCCCTCGCCAACGGGACACCCGGTCGCTACCGCTCGCGGTTCTGACCTGTTGTTCCACTCATCCCCGAATTCTTCCATCTCGTAACAAATTGAAACCCTCCATAGCAAGTTTTCGAATAACCTTGGTAAAATTCGCATCAATTCCCCTGCGAGGATCATATGAAAAAACTATTTATTAAGGCGCTGGTCGCCATGGGCCTGGTTGCCATCTCGATCGGGATCATTCCGCCCGCGAATGCACAGGGCAAACAAGCCGGGATAAACGTTCCGGTGACCTATTACAAACTGCCGAACGGCCTGCGCGTAGTGCTTTCGCCGGAGCACAGCTCGCCGCTCGCGGTCGTGGCCGTCTATTACAACATCGGCTTTCGCATCGAGCCGCGCGACCGAACCGGTTTCGCTCATCTCTTCGAACACCTCATGTTTCAGGGTTCGAAAAACCTCGGCAAGATGGAGTTCATCCGGCTCGTCGAATCCAACGGCGGTGTACTCAACGGCTCGACGCGTTTCGATTTTACGAACTACTTCGCCGTCGTACCGTCGCACAAACTCGAAACGCTCCTGTGGGCCGAGGCCGATCGCATGCGCGGGCTCGATATCACGGATGAAAATCTTAAGAACCAGCAAGGCGTTGTCGGCAACGAGGTGAAGGTCAACGTACTGAACCAGCCTTACGGGTCGTTCCCATGGATCGATCTTCCTATGGCTGCTTTCACGAATTGGTACAATTCGCACAATTTCTACGGCGATCTGAAGGATATTGAGGCGGCGACTCTCAGTGATGCGAAGACGTTCTTCGACAAATATTATTCACCGCGGAATGCAGTGGTCGTCGTGACCGGCGACTTTGACGAAGCACAGGCGAAGGGCTGGGTCGCGAAATACTTCGCGAACATTCCATCGCAAAAGCCGGATGCGATTGGCGATCTCAGCGAGCCAAAACAAACAGAAGAAAAGACCGTCACACGGGTCGACAAACTTGCGAAAAAACCGGCTGTCGGATTCGGTTATCAAATGCCGAAACGCGGCACTCAGGAATATTACGCGATGGGTTTGCTCGATCAAATCCTGCTTCAGGGTAAAGACAGCATGCTTTATCAGGAACTGGTCAAGAACAAGAATTACACGAGCGGTCTAAACGGCGGCATCAACGGCTATCTCGGAAACATGTTCAATTACAACGGCCCGATGCTGTTCTCAGTCGACCTTATCCACGACGAAAAATACACGCCGCAGGAAATCCTCGCGGCAAGCGACGCGATAATCGCACAAGTTCAGAACAAACCGATCGACCAGGCGATCATAGACCGGGCGATCGTCAAGCTTCGTTCAGGACTCTACGATACGATGACGCAATTCGGCGGCGTCGGCCGTGCCGACCTGCTGGCGTGCTTTGCTCTGTTCGATGACAAACCCGAAAACATAAATCAGATCGAGGCGAATTTTCGTAAAGTAACGCCGGCACTTATACAGCAGACGGCGAAGGATTATCTTCGGAAAACGAACCGCACGGTCGTTATTCTGAATACTGAGAAAGCAGATGCAGCGGAGGACGAATAAAGTGAAAAGTAAAAGGTTAAAAGTGAAAAATTTTCTTTCTTTGCGGCCTTGCGTCTTTGCGGGAATCATCCTCTTCGTGGCGATTTCAGGATTTGCACAGAAGGAAACTCCGCCCGTCGGAGGCAAGCCTAAATCGTTCGTCTTTCCGAAGCAGGATACCTACTCGCTTTCAAACGGGATGAAAGTGACGCTCGTGCAATACGGGGCGGTGCCTAAGGTCGCAATGCAGGCCGTTGTCCGCGCCGGTACGTTGAACGAGAAGTCGGAGCAGCGTTGGATCTCGGACATCGTCGCGACGATGCTCAAGGACGGCACGGCGAAGCGCACCGCCGAGCAGATCGCTAAAGAGACCGCCGAGATGGGCGGCAGCATTTTCACGTCAGCAAGCAATGATAAGACGACGATCGGCGGCGAGGCTCTTAGTGAGTTCGACACTCGATTTATCGATCTGCTTTCAGACGTCATGCTGAATCCGAAATTTGCGCCCGGCGATTTCGACAAGGCGCGTTCGAACAAGCTTCGCGAGATCGCCGTCGCGAAAGCGCAGGCCGGCAATCAGGCGTGGGAGCGTTTTCGCGAGATCGTTTTTACGAATCATCCGTATTCGGCAGTGTTCGCCTCGGAATCGACTGTCCAGTCCTATAAGCTTGATGATGTTCGCGCTTATTACAACGATCAATACGGTGCGGCACGGACGCACTTTTATGTCGTCGGTCAGTTCGATACCGCGAAAGTTAAATCGGCGATCGAGAAATCATTCGGTGGCTGGAAGAAGGGACCGGACTCGATCAGAAATGTTCCGACGGTTGTCGGCAGACGTTCATTGACGACGATCGATCGGCCGGGAGCACCGCAGTCGACGATCTACATGGGCGTGCCGGCGGTCTCTCCCTCCGATCCCGATTTTGTAAAGCTCACCGTTATGGACTCTCTGCTCGGCAGCTCGTTCGGTTCGCGCATCACGTCGAACATTCGCGAGAACAAAGGCTACACGTATTCGCCTGGTAGCTTTGTCTGGAACCGATTCAAGACCGGCTATTGGATCGAGAGGGCCGACGTCACGACGGAGGCGACCGGAGCCTCGATCAAGGAAATTCTTTATGAGATCGACAGGCTTCAGAAAGAAGCGCCGACTGACGCCGAGATGCTCGGGATCAAGAATTATCTTGTCGGGATCTACGTTTTGCAGAACTCAAGCAGGCCCGGCGTAATCGGCCAGCTCGAGGCGATGAACTACAACGAGCTCGACAAGAATTATCTCGACACGTACATCCAAAAGCTTTCCGCCGTCACGGCCAGAGACGTTCAGGATATGGCGAAGAAATATCTTGTAGTGGATCGAATGACGTTCGTCGTCGTCGGCGACAAGTCAAAGATCGACGAGCAGCTGAAGCCGTATGAAGTTCAGTGAGATGTGAGAGGCGAGAAGTGAGAAGTGAGAAGTGAGAAGTGAGAAGTGAGAAGTGAGAAGGTGTCCCGTAGGGACATCCGATAATAGCCCCGCGATTTATCGCGGGGTAGGAACGGGTAGTTTAAAAGAGTCCCATAGGGACGACTGAACTCATTTAAGCTCAGTCGTCCCTATGGGACTCTCTTTTTCTCTTGGAATTATCCAGCCATAATGGCTGGGCTATTATCGGCCGTCCGCTTCGCGGACTCGGTGCGTATGCGTGAAGGTGTCAGGACTTGACGACACTTTCTCACATCTCATCTATCACTTCTCATTTCACAATTTTATCCCACCGCGCGTTAGCATCATCTCAAATCCCGTTTTATCGACGGCCTTCACGTAAGCGTCTCTCGGCTCGACGATTCCTTTCTTGACCAGGTCGAACAACGAGTCGTTGAGCATTACCATTCCGTGGTTTTTTCCGGTTTGCATCGCAGAGGGTATCTGGAACGTCTTGCCTTCGCGGATAAGATTGCTGATCGCCGGCGTGATGATCAGAACTTCCAAGGCTGCGACGCGACCGCCGCCTTTTTTCGGCAGCAGCGTCTGCGCGATCACACCCTTCAAAGACTCCGAAAGCATGACGCGGATCTGCTGCTGACGATCGGCAGGGAACTGATCGATGATTCGATCTACAGTTGAAGGAGCCGTCGTCGTATGCAGCGTGCCGAAAACAAGGTGTCCGGTCTCGGCCGTTTCAATGGCGATCGCAATTGTTTCGAGATCGCGCATTTCGCCGACGAGAACGATGTCCGGGTCTTCGCGAAGCGCGGCACGCAACGCGTCCTTGAAGCTATCGGTATGATTGTGGACCTCGCGCTGATTGACGAGGCATTTTTGATTTTCGTGTACGAACTCGATCGGATCCTCGATCGTGATGATGTGGTCCTCGCGCTGCTTGTTGATCGAATCGACCATCGCGCATAGTGTCGTGGATTTACCGGATCCTGTCGGGCCGGTTACGACGACCAGACCTTTCGACAATGAGCAGAGATCCATGATCGCCTTCGACAAGCCAAGTTCTTCGGACGTCAGGATCTTCGACGGAATGATGCGGAACACGGCGCCCATTCCTTTGCGGTCTTTGAAGACGTTACAGCGGAAACGTGCGAGCCCCGGAATCTCATACGCGAAATCTGTGTCATTACGATTTTGAAACTCATCCTGATTTCGCTCCGGCATTATAGAATGCAGCAGCTCATCCATCACTTCAGGCGTAAGCGTTGTTTCGCTGCACTCAAGCAACTGCATTTTGCCGTCCTTTCGAACCATCGGCGCCATGCTGACTGAAAGATGCAGGTCGGATGCTCCGACTTCAGCCATGCGATTGAACAGAGCGTCCATCCGCGACGTCATCATCAGATTCTGCTTTCGCCGATCGGTCCTGCGGCGGTCGAGTGAAGGTAGCTCGACGTCTGCGGGGACTGTCGTTAGGGCGGGAGTGGATGCCTCGATCAAACCATCTTCACGGGCGGAGTGTTTAAGCTCTGGGACGGAGGACGGGTCGGCCTGCACTTCAAGATCCTGCCAGCGCCCCGGCGGCTCGTAGCTCGATGTGTCGGAGAAAACGGTTTGGAATTGCGGATCGTTTGCCGAGATAACTTCGATGGTAGGTCCGCTGTCGAACTCGATCTTCGGCATCGATTCGCGGTCTTCTACGACGAGATCGGGAACGACCGGCACATCGATCTGAGATGCCACATTTACTTCACGGCCGATCGAAGAGCTTTCGACCGAGAAGACATCGGCGTCCGCGAGGTGGCTGTCTGACGAAACGGATTCCGCACTAGTGTCGGGTGAGGGCGGAGGGTTGGTGAGAGTGCTTTCGATCTCGTTTCCCAACAAAGGACGGACGGTCACGTTGAAACCCGCGGGAGACTTTTCAATAGTGAAATTAAACTTTCCCAAATTGTGAGGGTGGACGAACTGGATAGTGGGTAGGTTCGGGAGGTCTTGCTTTACATCAGGCGGTATCAGCGGGAATACCATCATGCTGATCTGTGTACCGAGCAGCGGCGTATTAGCGATGTCCGATTGCCCGCTGGCAGCGACGACGTAGGGATTTTTATTCGGCTCAAGATGCAGAGCATATCCCGCCGACGACAAAAGCGTGTGCAAGTATTGATTAAGCTGTTCCATGGCGAGAAATGTGAAAGAGTGAAAAGGTGAAAAGGTGAAAAGGTGAAGGTGAAAGAGACGGGTCAAAAGCTGAGCAAGGATTTGCTCTCTGAAAGAATAGCACAGGCGGGTTTTGCGTGTCAGCAGAAAATATTTCGCCGGAAAGAGCCGATCGCGTCCCGGATCAAACCGTGACTGCTTCCTGATACTCGCCCCAAACATCTCTTAACGCATGACTTATTTCTCCGACCGTGACGTCACATTCGACACAGCTGAGGATTCGCGGAAGGAGATTGTCGTTTCCGGTTGCCGCATCTTGGAGGCTCTTGATCGCGGTCTTTGCCAGATCACTGTTGCGTCTCTCGCGGACTGCACGCAGACGCTCGACCTGACTCCGCTCGATGTCTTCGTCGATCGTCATGATCGGTATTTGCGTCGATTCTTCGCTCTGGAACTTGTTCACGCCGACGACGATCGCATCCTGCTTTTCGACCGCACGCTGATAAACGTACGCCGCTTCCTGAATTTCACGCTGGACATAACCGGTTTCTATCGCCCGTAACATGCCTCCCATTGCGTCGATCTTTTCGATGTAATCGACGGCGAGATTTTCTAGTCGCGTGGTAATTTCTTCGACAGCGTAACTTCCCGCAAACGGATCAACCGTATCGGCAACTCCGGATTCATGTGCGATCACCTGCTGTGTACGGAGTGCGATTCGAGCGGCGTTCTCCGTCGGCAGCGAAAGAGCTTCGTCCATCGAATTCGTGTGGAGACTCTGAGTTCCACCGAGCACAGCCGCGAGCGCCTGGATAGTCGTTCGAACAATATTCACTTCCGGCTGTTGCGCCGTAAGCGTCGAGCCGGCGGTTTGCGTGTGAAAGCGAAGCATCAGAGATTTCGGATCCTTTGCGTTGAATCGATCTTTCATTATCCGCGCCCACAATCGCCTTGCGGCGCGAAACTTCGCGATCTCTTCGACGAGGTTGTTATGCGAATTGAAAAAGAACGAAAGCCGCGGGGCGAAACTATCAACATCGAGCCCGACATCGATCGCCGACTGCACATAACAGATCCCGTCAGCGAGTGTGAACGCAATCTCCTGTGCGGCGGTCGAGCCCGCCTCGCGAATGTGGTATCCCGAGATCGAGATCGTATTCCAGTTCGGAACCTCGGCGGCGCAGTAAGCGAACGTGTCGGTGATCAGCCGAAGCGACGGCTTTGGAGGATAGATATACGTCCCGCGCGCAATGTATTCCTTCAAAATGTCGTTCTGGATGGTGCCACTCACTTTGTCGAACGCGACGCCTTGCTTTTTCGCAACCGCCAGGTAAAGACATAGCAGCGTCGACGCCGTCGAGTTGATCGTCATCGAGGTAGAAACACGATCGAGCGGAATGCCATCGAGCAGTGTCTGCATGTCATCCAAGCTGTCGATCGCGACGCCGACCTTGCCAACCTCGCCCGCGGCGAGCGGATCGTCCGAATCAAGTCCGATCTGTGTTGGAAGATCGAATGCGACGCTCAATCCCGTCGTGCCCTGCGACAGCAGATATTTGTATCTCGCGTTCGATTCCTGAGCAGTGGCGAAACCCGCGTACTGCCGCATCGTCCAGAATTTGCCGCGGTACATGTTCGGGCGAGTACCTCGTGTGTAAGGAAATTCGCCCGGGGCGCCGAGGTCATTCGGGTAGTCAATCGGCTCGGTGTTATCGGGATTGAAGTCGACGGGCAGCTCAATACCCGAGGACGTTTCAAATTTTTCGCGGCGCTCGCTCATGTTCGGGATAGATTAGCATAGCAGTGGTCGGTGGTCAGTGGTCGGTGGTCAGTTGTCAGTGGTCGGTGGTCAGTTGTCAGTGGTCGGTGGTCGGTGGTCGGTGGTCGGTGGTCGGTGGTCGGTGGTCAGTGGTCAGTGGTCGGTGGTCGGTGGTCGGTGGTCGGTTGCCAGTTACCAGTTATCAGTGATCACTTGTCAGTTATTCCGAATCAACTTGGTATACTTCGATTTCCGGAACAACTGACCACCGACCACTGACCACTGACAACTGATAACTGACAACTGCCTTGAATTACTATAACTACTTCACCGAGATCGAGGATACGTTTGTTCGCCGCCGCGGAAAGCACCTTCTGCTCTCGCCGATCGATTGGGCGATGATCGAAGGCTGGCAGGAGCGCGGCATTCCTCTTCATATCGTCATCCGGGCGATCGAGAGCGTATTCGATGGATATGACAAGAATCCAGGTCCGCGTTCGATAAAAGGACTGCTCTATTGCCGCGAAGAGGTCGAAGCTCAGTTTCTCGAATGGACAGCGATGCAGGCCGGGAAGGAGAAATCGAACGAAGGCTCGGTCGAATTTTCACCCGACCAGATCGAAAAGCATATCGAGACCGTCATCGGCGAGCTGCAGCTATCTCAGAATCCGGACCTTCGCGAAGATATCGAGCGTTCGATCGCGCGGCTTCGCGAGCTTTCGACGAACCATTCGAACGATCTCGCGACCGCCGATCAGGCATTGTCGGATGTTGAAAGCCTGCTCGAGCATGTACTGTTGACCAAGCTGAACAAAGACCGTATGGCGGAAATTGAAAAGGATGTTGCCTCTCAGCTTAAGCCGTACAAGTCTCAGATGGATGCCGACGCGTACAAGCAGACGTCGCGGGTGATGATACTAAAACGCCTGCGGGACGAAGAGGGAATACCTCGGTTGAGTTTGTTTTATTTGTAGCGGTTATATAACGCGGAGATCGCGGAGAACGCGGAGATTTTTGGTCCGTCTCTGCGGTCACCGCGTTAAGAAATTTCTTGCATATGTACAACGTAGGTGACCTCATCGAGGTTGAAATCAAAAAGATCGTTCCGCGCGGGCTGGGTTTGGCATTTGCTCCGGAGCTTACTGTTTTCGTCGCGCTCGCTGTGCCCGGTGACACCGTTGTTGCGCGTCTAACCGAGATAAAAGGAAAGACTGCCTTTGCCGAGATCGAAAGTGTGCTCACCCCATCGCCGCAAAGAATTGCGCCGCCGTGTCCGTACGTAGGCCGATGCGGCGGATGCGACTTCCAGCAGATGACGTATGCGGCGCAGCTTGAAGCAAAAGTCGGGATTATTCGCGACAATCTTCACCGGATCGGAAAGATCGAATACGACGATGAAATAAAAATGATCCCGAGTCCCTACGAATTCGGGTACCGGTTGCGGGCACAGTGGCACATCGACGCTGACAAACGTGAGATCGGTTACTACGAGCGAGATTCACAGAACCTTGTCGCGATCGAGCATTGTCCGATCCTTGTTTCCGAACTTGATGACGAGCTCCAAGTCGTCCGGAGTAATTTCCGTTGGGACACGTTCCGGCCGAAAAAGGGAGCCATCGACGCGGCATGCGGCGACCGCGGCGCGACCTCGCTGTATTCGGAAGCGTTCGATCTTAGCGACAAAGAAATTACGATTTCCGCCGCCGGCGAGCAGTACACGTTTGCGGCCCATGTTTTCTTTCAGGGGAACAGATATCTCATCGATACCTTGATCGAGACGGCTATTGGCGCCGTCCGCGGTGAGCATGCCGTCGATCTGTATTCCGGTGTCGGCCTCTTCACGCTTCCGCTCGCCAGGCGCTTCAAGAAAGTCACAGCCGTCGAGGACTATTCACCAGCCGTGGCATTCGCGCGTCGGAATATCGCGAACGCAGCGTTGTCTAATGTGGATCTGGTGAGCCAACCCGTCGGAAGATTCCTTAGCGAATACGCCGGTGGACAAGTTGATTTCGCATTGCTTGATCCGCCGCGATCGGGAACTGAAAAGAAAACGGTTCTCGATTTAATAAAGCTGAGACCGAGAACCGTATCGTATGTTTCATGTGACCCGTCAGTTCTCGCCCGTGATCTTCGTCGCTTTCTCGATGGCGGATACCAGATCGAATCGATTACAGCCATCGATCTCTTTCCTCAGACACATCACGTCGAGACGATCGTCAAACTCACCCATCAAGGGACGAAAGCGTTCTGAACAGGCCTGTCGCCCGGATTCCCGCCCAACCTTTTGAGCTGATAACCGGAGGTGCTCTGGAGTAAATACCAATCGCCGTTTCGATAGACCGCGATGTCGGTCCGCCAGTCGCCATCGTAATCCGCGGGGACAGGAAGGTCCGTGGCGATTCCCCATCGGATCGCTGCGAACCCTTCCGTCGAGCGAAGCAAGTACCACGTACCCTCAGACGGACGGTAAACCGCGATGTCGGATTTGCCATCCCCGTCGTAATCACCGACCACGGGTTTATCGCTTGCCAATCCGAACTGGACAATACTCGTACCGAGATTCGATCGCTGGATGTACCATACGCCATCGCGGTAGACGGCGATGTCTTCGCGGCCGTCACCGTCATAATCGCCGGTAACTGGTTTGTCGCCCGCTAATCCGAATTGAATAGCGGAAAACCCGTCACGCGTCCCGAAAATGTACCAGATCCCGTTTCGGAAGACTGCCGGATCGGCCAGATCGTCGCCGTCGTAATCACCGGGGACCGGAACGTCACCTGCGGAGCCGAATTGATAATAGATCTCCGTACCAACATTTGCTGTCGTGATGTACCAGGTTCCGTTGCGAAATACCGCGAAGTCGGTACGGCAATCACCGTTATAGTCGGCCGGCACGATAAGGTCTGAATCCAGACCCCACCTAACCGAGCCTAGCCCGCCTGTCATGCTGTCTAGGTACCGCCACCGGCCGAAAGGGCCATCAAAGTAAGCAATATCGCTCCTGCCGTCGCCGGTAAAATCGGCAACCGGACGGCAGGCGAAGTTGATAGCGCCGGGAATATAGCGGGCGACGGCGAATCCACCGTCGCTCTGGCCGGCGAGTATTATCTTTCCGTCAGGTTGCAGCAGCACCGAACGTCCATAGTCCTGTACCTGAACATCGGTCGTAACTCTTCCATTTTGCCCAAAGGAATTGTCTAATGTGCCGCTCGCATTCAATCTCGCGAGTCCAAAATCGAAACCCGTAACGGGAGGCGAAAGGCGAATCGCACCGCCAAGAAGTATTTTTCCATCGGGCTGCACCGCCAGATTCGGAGGGTAGGCAAGCGAACCGTCCTGGTTAACAAAGGAAACTGTGGCCGAGCCGCCAGTTCCAAAGCTTGTGTCGAGCGAGCCATCTGTATTAAGTCTTTTTATAACTTGTCGCGTGTTCTGCGGGAAGAAGTCGTTGCGATTTGCAATAAGTATCTTCCCATCTGCCTGTAGGGTGAGAGCGTACCCATCGATGCCGTTTACCACGCCGTTCGTGCCAAAGGATACGTCGGGCGTTCCGTCGGAGTTGAGCTGGACAACGACGTGCTCGCTACCGATACCCGTGGAGACGATCTTTCCGTCCGGTCGAATAGCGAGCCTGGTCGGTTCAGATGGTAAGAATGCGCCGGTAAGAATACGGACAAAGCCCGTGCCGTTAAAGCCGGAGTCCAGAGATCCATCCGAGTTAAATCGTGCGATAAGAATCCCGCCGCCAAGGCCAGGTGCTGCATTCTGTTCCACGATCACGATCTTGCCGTCACTCTGCACAGCGATATCGAATGGAGCGTCGATACCAAACGTGAATTTCTTTATGCCGTTACCGTTGAAACTCGTGTCGAGCGAGCCGTTGGGGTTGTAACGAATAATAAAACCCGTGCCGAAAGCGTTACGCTCCGAATTGAGAATGCCAGTAACGACTATCTTTCCGTCCGCCTGCCGCGCGACGGCAGTCGCCTCGCTAACCTTACCTGACTCGACAACGGTTCCCACCCTTCCGTCACCGTCAAACGTAGAGTCGAGGGTACCGTCGGAGTTGAAACGAATAACCCCTGCCTGAAAGCCTCCGGGGAAGTTGAGGTCATTGTTCCCCGCACCGACAACGACGATCTTTCCGTCTGGTTGCAGCACGGCATCGTTTCCCCAGGAATTGAACGCGAGGATATGCGACGAAACCTTGCCAGAGCCGCCGAAGCTTGGGTCAAGGAGAGTGCCTTGCCCTGATACGTCATGAACGGCCGCCACGCTGACGCTAATCAAAACGAGCTGGAATACCCGTGTCGGGAACGCCCTGGAAACGTATCGAAGTGCGCGAGTGTTTTTCATTTCGATTCTTCGGTGGAAAGAATATTTGCATTCATTTTCTATATAACAAAATATTTTGTCAACGAAAATGTGGTTTCGAGCGTATGTCTTCGTGGACTGGAGGCCGAGTCTAAACTAAACTAGTTTTTATGGCGAAAAAGAAGGACGAATCCGAGGCGATGACGAAGGGTCATTTTGTGCGTTGCCGCTACTGCGGGCAAAAGAATTCGGTAAAAGCCGATTACAAGAACGATGCGGCGAATTGCGGCAAGTGCAAGCTCCCGCTTTCGAACGAGCCTCACAAAAAATTTGCCGACCTTAGCAAGCACGAGTACATTCACCCTGCGGACAGCAAGGCTCTGGCGGCCGTCAAGGCGATACCAGGCGTCGACTCTTCGCTGAAGAAGCTGCTTGAGTGGACAGGTGAGTCGGCGATCCGCGTAATGTTCATGGCGAGTGCGGTCAAGGTTACCCCGAAGCAATGCCCCGATCTGCACGCCAAACTCCAGATCGCATGCACGACGCTCGGCGTTGATATGCCGGATCTTTACGTCCAGCAGAATCCGTTGGTGAACGCGTTCACGGGCGGTGTCGAAAGGCCCATCATCGTGCTTCACTCGGCTTTGATCGAGCGTCTAAACGACGAAGAAACGCTCGCCGTCATCGCACATGAGGTCGGTCACATCCACGCGGAGCACGTTCTCTATCTGACGGCGGCGAAGCTTATGGAAGCGCTGGCAAATCTGAGTGTCGCGCGACTCATCCCAGGTTCCGAGATCGTCAAGTTCATCATCTCGGCAGGCATCGCGAGCGCGCTGCTGGCGTGGGCGAGACGCGCCGAGCTATCTTGCGACCGAGCGGCGCTGCTCGTAGTCCAGGATCCCCACGTTGTCGGGCGTACGATGATGAAGCTCGCCGGCGGGACCTTTGCGTCGAAGATGGATTATGACCAGTTTCTCGAACAAGGACGCGAGTTCCAGAAGAATTACGACGAGAAAAAGCTCGACAAGTTTTGGGCCGATATCATCAACGCCGGACTCTCCCATCCTTTCCCGATCTGGCGCGTTTCTGAGATCATGAAATGGGTCGAAAGCGGCGAATATACGGAGATCCTCGAGAAGAATTAAAAGCGCCGTGTGCCATCGGTGACCTGGATGAGCCTGAGCTTTGTGCTCAGGCTACTGCGGCATGTGGCAGAATCCATCGCGTTCTGACCCGTTCTTTGCCCCTGCGTCAGCCACGCTCACCCTGCAAACTTCGCGTTACAAAAAAATAAGAAACCAACTATACTGGGATAAAGATTTATCTCCAGAAGAGCAGGGGCAAACAGATGATCATACCTACAGAGCCGATCGGAAGTATTCCGCGTCCGCCCGAACTTATCGCAGCGATCATGGCGAGCAAGGGCAGCGGCCCAGAGCTTGAGCCGCTTTACGAAGAAGCGATCCGCGATACTGTTGAGCGTTTTGAGGCGACTGGATCGCCCGTAATTTCGGACGGCGAGCAGCGAAAATATCATAACTTCTGGACGTATTCCGTACAGGGACTCCCGAACACGGCACCGGATGGCTTCAAAATACCGTTTGCGGCGGGGCATGTCCGCCGCATGCTTCGTCTGACCAAAGGCCCGTTTAGATATCTGCATCGGGCTGACAGCTATCTGGCTGAGGCCCAGCGTTACGCGAATGTTCCGCTAAAGCAGGCCGTCATTTCGCCATCCGCTTTGAGCCTGATGTACCCGGTAGAAGAGATCTCCGGGTACACTCGCGAGGAATTTATTGACGATCTTTTGCGAGAACACACGACTGAAGTACGTAATTGCCTTCAACTGGGTGCTCACGCCGTGCAGATCGATTTTACGGAAGGTCGGCTCGCGATAAAGGTCGATCCGACGGGGAATCTGCTTCACAGTTTCATCGATCTCAACAACCTCGCTTTATCGCGGTTCTCGGCGGAAGAACGAAAGCGGATCGGCGTTCACACATGTCCCGGGGGCGATCTCGATTCGACCCACAGCGCCGATGTGGATTACTCCGAACTGCTGCCTAGTCTTTTCGAACTCAATGTTACCAATTTCTACATTGCTCTGGCGGGCGAGTCCGACCCGGTCCGCGTCCTTAAGATTATCCGGGAGCACATGAAGCCCCAGCACAGGATATTCATCGGTGTCATTGCCCCCATAGATCCGCGCATTGAGACGCCCGAAGAGGTCCGTGACCGTGTAATGAAAGCCGCCGAGTATATCCCGGTCGACCAGCTTGGCACAACTGACGACTGCGGCTTTTCACCGTTTTGTGACGATGCCTCGACTACTCGCGACACGGCCTTTGCCAAAATAGAAGCCCGCGTTCGCGGCACTGCGGTTGCCTCCGCTCTACTCGGAGGTAGAGTGTGATCGACGAAGAAGAAGAAGAGGAAAAGCGACTTCGCGAAGTTACCTCAAAGAGCGCGAAGAGTATTTTTCTCGCCCGCAAGCGGGCAGACGAAGAGCTTCTCCAGACCAAACAGGAGCTTGAACGAAAAACGGCGGAGCTTGCCCGCTCGCTGGCCATGATGCGTGCCACCTTTGAGTCGACGACCGACGGCATCCTGGTCACCGACGGCGATGGCCGCGTGACGGACTGCAATCAGAAATATGCCGACATGTGGGGCCTTGCGAGTGGGGTCACCGAGGCTCACGATCACCGTCAGCTTATCGACGCCTGCACGAGCCACTTCGAAGATCCCGACGCATTCAGCGGCAGGGTCGAGGAGATCTACGCGACCTCGCCACCAGAAACTTACGATCTGCTGGAGCTCTCAGACGGTCGATCGCTTGAGCGGTTCTCTAAACTACAGTATGTAGATGGCCGTCATGCGGGGCGGGTTTGGACGTTTCGCGATGTCACGGAGAGCAAACTAGCCGAGAGGGCTATGCGCGAACGGGTGCACTTATCGGTACTACGGGCAGAGATCGCCGGGCTCCTCGGCCAATCTCTGGATTTGCAGTCGATCCTGCAGCAGTGCGCCGAGGTGCTGGTTCGCCGTCTGGAGGTCGCCATCGCCCGTATCTGGACCCTTGACGAAGCCGAGGGAGTTCTAAAGCTGCAGGCGAGCGCCGGTTTATACACCCATCGCGACGGCCCGCATAGCCGGGTCGAGGTCGGTAAGTTCAAGATCGGCAAGATCGCCGCCGAACGCGAACCGCATCTCACCAATGACGTCCCGAACGACCCGCGAGTCAGTGATCCCGAATGGGCGCGCCGCGAAGGAATCGTCGCATTCGCCGGTTATCCCTTGCTCGTCGAGGAACGGTGCGTCGGCGTTCTGGCCATCTTCTCGCAACACGAACTCTCCGAGACAGTCCTTTCTGACCTGCTTCCTGTAGCGGACGGGTTTGCACAATGCATTGAGCGAAAGCGTGCCGAGGATAGCTTGCGTGAGCAGTCTGAACTGTGGCGTGTGACTCTGGCGAGCATCGGCGATGCTGTGATCACTACCGACACGGCTGGTCGGGTAACGTCGCTGAACGGGGTCGCAATGGCGTTAACAGGTTGGAACGAGCCGGAAGCAATTGGTGCGCCGCTTGAAACTGTCTTCCAAATTGTAAATGAGAGTACTCGCCAGCCGGTCGAGAATCCTGCCGAACGGTCGCTAAGAGAGGGGAAGGTCGTCGGCCTTGCTAATCATACGGTGTTGATCGCGCGGGACGGGACGGAGTTCGCGATCGATGACAGTGCGGCCCCGATCAGAGATAAAAATGGCGAACTGTGCGGCGTCGTTCTCATCTTTAGGGACGTTAGCGAGCAGCGCCGCGACGAAGAGCGGCTACGGCAAAGCGAAGCTCAATTCCGTCAGCTGGCTGATGCCCAGCCACAGATCGTCTGGACCGCGCGACCCGACGGGTTCATTGATTATTACAACGAGCGTTGGTACGAATACACGGGATTTGCGCGGGACGATTATGGCGACAGCAGTTGGAAGCCGATACTTCATCCCGACGACGTACAGCGCTGCCTGGACACCTACTATTCGGCCATCAATAGCGGACGACCATATCAAATAGAGTACCGGTTCAAAGACCGCCGGACGGGCGGCTATCGCTGGTTTCTCGGCCGTGCCTTCCCGGCCCGCGACGACACCGGCACGATCAACCGATGGTTCGGCTCGTGTACCGACATCAATGACACCAAGCACGCCGAGGAGGCAACGCGATTCCTCGCGGACGCAAGCGCCGCGCTGGCCGAGTTGACCGATTACCAAAGCACTCTCCAGCGGGTCGCCTCGCTTGCAGTACCTTTTTTTGCCGACTGGTGCGCGGTCGAAATGCGAGACGGCGAGACCTCAGTTAGCCGACTTGCAGTCACACACATCGACCCCGCAAAGGTGCGGTTGGCACATGAGCTTTTCCGCCGTTATCCACCGCGGCCCGACGATGAGCACGGTGTAATGAAGGTCTTACGGACAGGCAAGCCGGAATGGTTCGAATCGCTACCTGATGCAGTGCTCGAAGAAAGCGCACAGGACGAAGAACACTTGCAGATGATCCGGGAGCTTGGTTTGAAGTCCTATATCTGCGTGCCTCTAAAATCCCGTTCAGGAACACTGGGCGCGGTGAGCTTTGTCACGGCGGAATCCGGTCGTGTATACAGCTCGGATGATCTGCGCTCGGCCGAAGATCTCGCCCATCGGGCCGTGATCGCTATCGAAAACGCCCAGCTTCTCGCGACGCTTAAGGAATCGGACCAACGAAAAGACGAGTTTCTTGCGATCCTCGCCCACGAACTTCGCAATCCTCTCGCGCCGATGCGGAGCGCCGTCCAGATCCTTAGAGAAGTGGGCCCGAGCATACCGACCCTCGAATGGGCCCGCGATGTCATCGACCGCCAGATCGATCAGATGACACGGCTGGTGGATGATCTGCTCGACGTTTCTCGCATTACACGCGGCAAGATCGAGCTCCGCAAAAAGCACATAGCCCTGCGCGAGGTGGTCGAAGACGCTATAGATGCGAGCCGTCCGCTGGTGAACCAGTTCGGCCACAGCTTGACCATCGACCTTCCGCGAAGTCCGGTTTATCTGGACGCAGATCCCGCTCGACTTGCTCAAGTGCTCCAGAATCTACTGAACAACGCCGCAAAGTATATGGATCACGGCGGTGAGATCTGGCTCACGGCCGAGCTCGAGGGCAATGAGGTCGTCATTACGGTGAAGGATACAGGGATCGGCCTTCCCGGCGAGATGATCTCGCGAATTTTCGATATGTTTACGCAAGTAGACGGTTCCAGCGAACGTTCACAGGGAGGTCTGGGTATCGGCCTCACGCTGGTTCAGCGGATGATCGCGATGCACGGTGGGAGTGTCGAAGCGCGAAGCGAAGGGCCAAAGAAAGGAAGCCAGTTCATCGTGCGGCTGCCAACCGTAGAAAAGGACCTTCAACCTTTGCCGGTGTCCCCGACTGCGAGCAAACGGGTTCCGGGGGAAATTAAGCACCGAATTCTTGTCGTCGACGATAATAAGGACGCCGCCGACAGCCTGGCAATGTTTCTGCAGATAAAAGGCCATAACGTACGGACAGCGGATGATGGCCTTGCGGCGATCCAGGAAGCTCAAGTTTTTCAGCCCGGCGTGATCCTTCTGGACATCGGACTGCCGACGATGAACGGTTACAAGGTGGCGGAGCGACTTCGGCAGGAGCGCGGAGACACCGTGTTGCTGATCGCTCTGACCGGGTGGGGACAGCAGGAAGATCGCCGACGCTCGCAGGAAGCCGGTTTTGACCACCATCTTACGAAGCCGGTAGATTTCGATTCGTTGAGCCGACTCCTGGACGTCGAGCTCGATGGTCGATAAACAAGATCCGCCCGAACCACGATGCTGATCGTACTGACTACCACCGCTGACACGGATGAGGCCGAGCGTCTGGCCCTCGCAATAGTCGAGACCAAACTCGCCGCGTGCGTTCAGATCTTGCCAAAGATGAGCTCGGTTTACTTCTGGGAAGGTAAGGTTCAGACCGAACTGGAGCACTTGCTGCTAATCAAAACCCTCGAGGAAAAGTTCGAAGAGCTCCAAGAATTTATCCTGAAAAATCACAGCTATGAGGTGCCCGAGATCGTCGCCCTCGATGCCGAACGGGTATCGAAATCATACCTCGGTTGGCTGACCGAATATATCCGCGACTGAGTAAACCTGGATATCAGCTTTCGATACCGCTTCCCGCGGCAACCGGGGCGCCGGCGGTAAAGGTCTTGATAACGAATTCGACCGCGTCGTTCGGCGAATCCGTGAGATGAATAAGGCTAAGGTCTTCAGGATTTATATTTCCCTCGTTAAGCATTGTTGAGGTCAGCCACGCGAGCATGCCGCGCCAGTACTGCGAGCCGAAAAGCACAACCGGGAAATTGCGTATCTTGCGCGTCTGAATAAGCGTCAAGGCCTCGAAAAGCTCATCCAGCGTTCCGAAGCCGCCAGGGAAAATGATGTAGGCGTTGCTGTACTTGATGAACATCGTCTTGCGGACGAAGAAGTATTTGAACGAGAGAGACCTTGTCTGATACGGATTCGGAGCCTGTTCGAAAGGAAGCTCGATGTTGCATCCGACCGAGACCTTTCCCGCCTCGAACGCACCCCGGTTAGCTGCTTCCATTATCCCGGGGCCGCCGCCGGTGATGATTTCAAAACCTGCATCGGCAAGCAGCTTCGCGGTCTCGCGTGCTGCGTTGTACATCTCGGTCCCTTCTTCAGTTCGAGCAGAGCCGAAAATGGAAACCCCGCGCGTTATCGTTGCCAGTTCGTCGAACCCGCCGACAAACTCGCCCATGATCCGAAAAACCCTCCAGGAATCTGACGTCTTATATTCGTCTTCCGGCTCAGGTGACCGCAGCAGGACCTCGTCATCCGTCAGCTGCCAGTACTCGGGCACCTTTTCGAGTGTCTTTGCCTCCTTAACGGTTTCCGGTTCGCCGGCTGTTTTCGGACTCTTAGCCTTTTTTTTGTTTGCGTCAGTCTTAGCCATCTTTCAAATGCGGAACGCGGAGTGCGGATTGCGGATTGTTCGGATCTTATTCCGCATTCCGCACTCTGCGTTCCGCATTCGCTAAACTCCCATTATGTTGTAGCCGCAGTCGACGTAGATAGTCTCGCCGGTGATCCCCGAAGAAAGATCGCTGACCAGGAACAAAGCCGTGTTGCCCACTTCGGCGGCTGTCACGTTCCGTTTCAGCGGTGCTCGTTCGCCGACATATCCGAGCAGCGAGCTCATCCCGCGAACGCCACGCGCCGAAAGCGTGTTGATCGGCCCCGCGCTGATCGCATTGACGCGGATGTTCTGCTTGCCTAGGTCGGCCGCGAGATAGCGCGTCGATGCCTCGAGCGCTGCCTTCGCGACACCCATGACGTTGTAGTTCATGACCACTTTTTCCGCGCCGTAGTAGCTCATCGTCACTATACTTCCGCCATCGGTCATTAGTGGAGCAGCTCCCAGCGCAACCTGTGTCAGCGAAAACGCGCTTATCTGAAGTGCGGTCGTGAAGGCATCGCGGGTTGTAGTAACAAACTCGCCTTCGAGTGCCTCACGGGGTGCGAAAGCAATCGAGTGGATCAAATAATCGAGCTTTCCGTATTTTTCCTTGACGGCTTCGAACGTCGCGTCGACCTGCGCCTGGTCCGACACGTCGCATGGAACGACCAGTGAATTCGGGAGCGTGTTAGCAAGCTCCTCGACGTTTTCTTTTATACGCTCCGACTGGTACGTAAACGCCTGACTCGCACCGTGTGCTCCGCACGCCGAAGCGCACGCCCACGCGATCGAACGCTTGTTCGCAACACCGAATATCAATCCGACTTTGTTTTCTAACATATTGTGTTCGTGGTTCGTGGTTTGTGGTTCGTTGGTCGTTGATCGTTGATCGTTGATCGTTGTTCGTTGTTCGATGTTCGTTGACGCGCCATTTCCGGGACGACGAACCACGAACAACGATCAACGATCAACGATCAACGAACAACGATCCACCAACCACGAACCACCATCAACGAACTAATCAGTCACGTAAATTCTCTGAAGCGCCTCAAAATCGAGCAGGCGTATATCCACATCGACCGGCGTACCCGCAAATCGTTTCGTGTTCAAGCTCTTACGTAGACGTTCCTCGTCTTCGAAGTTAAGCTGCGTAACCAGGATCACCATTAGTCTGACTCCCATCGCAACATTCATCTGCCCGACAATCGTCTTGGCACGAGCCATCTTTCGCATCATGGAATCAATACGCTCTTGCCGCAGTTCGGGTCCCACGAGAAACGACACCTCAGCGCAGATCAGCATTTCGTGCTTGACGAGCACTGCGTCGAAAGGCACGTCCCCGAGGCTCACATGCCGGAGGATCGGGACCTGCTCTTCCTGTTGTATCTGCCGTAACGCAAGATCCTCGGCGACGATATAAGCAGACTGCAGATCGCTGATCTGTTCGGGCGTCACCTCGAGAATTCTGGAAAGCTCAACGACCTCGATGTTCAAACTCGCTCGCTGAACTTCCGGCAGAGCGGGTTGCCAATCGATCTTCGATTCGTTTCCAACCGCCGCAAGACGGCGGATTGCTCGTACGCTCAGAAAAGAATATAGATGCACCGCGACGATCGAAACCGCTAAAACGATGACGAAGGGCCACGCGGTTTGATAAACCGCCATTGCCAACGCGGCCCAAAGACAAATGCCGACAGTTAACATGACGGCCGTCGGCGGAGCGGTCCGTTGATGCTGCGAGAACCTGACGAACGAGTTGTCGAGTTGTCTGGCCATGGGTTACTAATTGATAGCTGACAATTAATAATTGACAGTGTGGACGCCAACGACCGAGCACTGTCAATTATCAACTATCAACTATCAATTCTCACACTACATTCGCACGCTCAAACGGAATGTCTTCAAAGTGCGTCATTTGTTTGAAGTCGCTAAACCGCTGGTTGATCTCGGGGTAATCGAGCTCATCGACGCGTTCGGTGCCGAATTTCTCGACGTTGAACGAAGCCATTACTGATCCGTACACCATCGCGCGACGCATCGTTTCCTCGGTGATCTCTTTCTGGCTTGCGAGATATCCCATGAATCCGCCGGCGAACGTATCGCCCGCACCGGTCGGATCGAAAACACTCTCGAGCGGATAAGCCGGTGCCGAAAAAAAGCTATCTTTTGTAAACAGTGTCGCACCATACTCGCCGCGCTTAATGACAACCGCTTTCAGACCGTAGTCCATGATCTTTTTCGCGGCTTTGTGAATATTCGGTTCGTCGGTCAACTGACGAGCTTCGGCGTCGTTGATGATCACACAGTCGACGACCTTGATCGTCTCGATCAGTTCATCCTTCATCGACGAGATCCAAAAGTTCATCGTATCCATCGCGACGAACTCCGCGGCGGCACATTGTTCACGAACCTGCTTTTGAAGCATCGGCTGAATATTCGCGAGGAACAGCAGCCGCGCGTTTTTCGAATGCTCTGACAGCTTCGGGTCGAATGTTTCGAACACGTTGAGTTGCGTGTCTAACGTGTGGGCCGTGTTCATGTCGTAATCGTAACGGCCGCTCCAGAAAAATGTTTTGCCGTCGGGCACGATCTCGATATCGTCGGTGTTGATCGCGTGGCGCTTGAACACCGCCCATTCTTCATCACCGAAATCACCGCCGACTACGCCGACCGCGTTTACCTTTGTAAAGAAACTCGCCGACAGCGAGAAATGTGTTGCCGCTCCACCCAGGACCCGATCGCGCTTTCCGAACGGCGATTCCAGGGCGTCAAACGCTACAGAACCTACAACAGTAAGTGACATATTTTAAATCCGGAATGTTGAAGTCAGACGACAGTAAACAAGTAATTTGAACATTTCTGCTGTCTTCCAGCTGCTGGCTAGTGACTTCTGATGATTTTACACTCTACGGTGGGTTTCTGCGATTCCACAAGTTCAGAACAGATCACCCGAGCGTAATTGTGAAGTCTCGCTGCTGACTTGGTTCTGCCCTTTTTTAAAAAAAGAGTTCGTTGCCACTCGGGCCTCGGCTTCGTTATTTGACAAAGGATATATAATTTGGAGTAGCAAAACCCTTTTCGTTTCCGTATTTTGTGTTGCGTCATTCGGGCTTGCGGCTTTGGCTGGCTACTCTTCCTATTTAAGACAACTTCCGCATAACTGAAGCAACTCCGGTATGGCCAACTGCCGCACCGGAGTTTGTCCTATTTACTTGACTGCCGATCGGCCGTTAAAGGAGAACTGCAAATGAAAGGTTATTCGATAACAATCAAGTCTTTGGCGAATTGCAAGGTTATGCTTCTCACGGCCGTCGGCATTATCGGCTTCTTTGTTTATCTCCAACCCGTGTCGGGCCAAAGGAGTGAATATGAAGTTTCGAATTGTCAGGAGGTCACAGGATTTCTCCTTCGCCACGCACTATTGAGGGATGGGTTTTACTTCCCACTCACGAAAAGGGATTTTGCTGGCCCCACGCTAGGCAATGAGCCGGGCAGCATTAAAGAAGCGGCAGACTCATTTGCGGACTCATGTGGAGAAAACGGAGGGCCGGGATGATCCAAGGTCATGCAAGATTCTCCAAGGGAGTTTTGAGATTCTTTCTGAACCTTCTGGCGGTGGCAATACGTCGCCGATTATGGAGGCCTGGATGGTATCGAGCTACAGAGAACTCGCTCGGCATCAAAGGAGTTGTAGACGTTTGAATGAGGACTTTAGAGGTCAGGGCCCTCGCCGTATGTGTAAAACCTCGTCCTGGGCTACCGAAACTGGATGGCGTAAGGTCCGAATCTAATTCGCCGGAAACCAAATCAATTGCAGACACGGGCTTCTTATTCGTCATCCTTTTGGCTTCTGTTGCGGATTAAATTTGCGATACGGAGTCATTTGCTGCACCATTTTCGCCTGTGTGACCGCGAATGCAGGCGAGTAGGTTTTTGGTTTTTCCGCAGAATTCGACGGTAAGCTGATCGTCCAGATCGATTTTTTTTCGTCCATTTTCAAAGCGAATTTGATTTGTCCGTGGGAGTCCGCAAAAGGATCAAATTCGTAAACATTCGCCGCCCAGCTTTGGGATGTAAAATTGTCCATTTTCGTCTCGTCGGTAAATGTCGAATTATTTAACAGAATGAAGGCGTTGATTTCGGAAATATTGTTCGAATGCCATGAAAGGGAAAGATCACTGAATGAAGGCGCGGTTTCGACGGTTCGAAAATCAACATTGACGAGCTCCTTCGCCTCGCCTAAAAATTTTAAGAGGGGGCGTTCCGCCGGAGAAACGGCAGCGGCATAATGTAACTGTAGAGATTTCACAAAATCGCAATTTATGGGCAGTTCAGCCGGAAGACTTTGGATGGTGCTTTCAACTTTTACCGGCGCGGCGAGCATTGTAAGTTTCTGCGGGATTAAAATTCCATCTTTTGCGAGAAAACGATTTCGCAAATTAACAAAAGATCTTACCGTCTCTTTTCCCAGGGCATTTCTGCCAAAAAGCTCGCTGACGATAACATCGAATTTGCCGCGGATCTTAACGTCGTCCGAATTGCCGTGGATAATCTCGACTTTATCCGCGACGCCGTTTTCCTGTGCGTGTCGAAAAATTATCGGGATCAGGCATTCCTCGATCTCAATTGCGACAACCCGCTTGGCGCCGAGTTTTGCGGCTAAGATCGCCCAAACTCCCGTTCCCGCTCCGACGTCGAGAAAGTTTGTATGTTTCGAAACGCAGCTTTGAATTGCCTTAAAGAGCAATTTGTTCCGCACTCCGTCGTTTAACATTTTCTGGTGATACCGCAAAATTCCGGGTAAGCGCGCTGCAAATAATTCGTCGCTTTTTTTCATTGAATTTATAATGTGATCGAACCATTCCCGTTTCGCCGGGTTGGGCCCGGCTCATAAAAATGTTTTCATTGTCGTAAGATTGATCTTATTCTTCTGGAGGTTCCAAAGAATATGCCAAGCTGTTCAAGCCGCCGGCAACCAGCGGTAATTATATCAAATGCACGATGATCTAAGACCCGCATCTCCGACGATCAAATTCGAAGCTTTCGGTGTGAGAATCGCCATTGCCGGAAATTGTCCGCCGATTTTGGAATTAATTGAAAAGCGGCTTCCGAAAATTGCGCCGGGCGGATTTAAGCGGCTGCGCAACGAAAACTTCGATCATTCGTTTTTTATAAAGGAAAAACCGAACGAGAATTTGTTCGAGATATATAAGAACTCGGAAAAAATAGAATGGTGGAAAGACAAAGAAAGGCTTTTGGAGTACCTGGACAGCCAACTCCGAATTACGATCGCCGAATTCGCGGTTTCAAAGGTCTTTATACATGCCGGAGTGGTTGCATGGAAAGAAAACGCGATAATAATTCCGGGTAATAGCCGCAGCGGAAAAACTACCATGGTTGCCGAATTTATCAAACGCGGAGCCATTTATTATTCCGACGAATATGCGGTGGTCGACGATAAAGGCTGCGTTCATGCGTTTCCAAAAATGCTTTCGATACGCGGTATCGTCGACGATTTTACTCAGGTCGATTTCGCGCCGGAAGACTTGGGCGCCGCCGTCGGAATCAAGCCGCTGCCTGTAAAAATGATCTTGATCACGCAATTTGAAGAGAACGCGGCTTGGAATCCGTGGAAATTGAAAACGGGTGAAGGAATAATGGAAGTCCTGCCGCACACGATCCCGACAAGACTCAATCCGGCGTTTACACTTAAAGTCTTGAGTCTAATGGCGAGTCGTGCAATAATCGCTAAAAGCGTAAGAGGAGAGGCAAAACTCATTCTTCCGGTTTTAATTGATTATCTCGAAACAGAAATTAATAAAGCGGATTCAGAAATTCGTATTTAGTAAAGGTCGGGGAGATATGCACCACATTAATATACCTATAGCAAGAAGTGAAGATCTTGTTATTCAGGAATTGGCAGAAGAAGTGCTGGTTTATGACCTGAAAACGGACAAAGCGCATTGCTTGAATCAGACTTCAGCCTCTGTTTGGAAGGCATGTAACGGCGAAAATTCGATTACCGATATTATCGAGTGCCTCGAAACTCAAATGGGGAACGAAGTTCCCGAAAAATTAGTTCGATTGGCAATTGATCAGCTGAATGAACGAAATCTGTTGAGTGAAAAAGTCCCGCAGAACTTTGCGGTCGAAAATCGCCGGCAAGTTTTGAAGAAGATCGCGTTGGCATCGGCTATAGCTTTGCCGGCAGTATACTCCTTGGTTGCGCCGACCGCCGCGCTCGCCGTCGCTTGTTCGGGAATTGTGACAAACTGTATCGGTTGTGCGGACGGAACACCCTGCGACGTCGATATGGACATGATCATCGGGATGTGTGTCGGCGGTTTCTGCGCCGGGGATTAATCGTTTTATATTGGTTTCAAGTCAAAGGATAAGAGAACTGATAAATTGCCGAATGGGAAGGGTCTTTTCGAGAAATTACCAATTCGAAATTTGTCATTATTTAGATAATTTTCCCGCCTCGAATCTATTTTTTTTAGGAAATTTCCTTTCAAAACGAAATAAGAAACCGGTAATCTCAGCGCATCTTGAGAGCAGGATCGCCGAGCAAAACCCAACACAAGCGAACATCGCGTCCGGCAGAAATAACGCTCTTGGCATCGTTTACCAGATCGCCAAGCCGCGTTATCGTGCCGGCACCCAACTGATTGTAAAAACGGCGCGACATTATTTCAGGATAGTGCGTTGTGGTTAAACCGCCCGAAGCCCACGTAGCGACCGCGCCTCCGTTCGGAGCTTTAAGCAAGCTTTCACTTAAAGATACGACGGTTGGATCAATAAAATAGCCATTCAGACAGGTAACCATCGTAAAAACCGATAAATTGTCACCGTTGGTCAATCCGAATGCGGTCGAGGAAGAGAAAAAGTCTTTGCTTGCCCATATCGTCGGCGCGCCGTGCCCCGCATAATTTACGATGTATTTCCCCGAATTCAGCGCATTTTGCAGAGAAACCGGAGCATTTGGATCTCCGCGATTGACGTAGGTTTTTGTTACCAAAACCGGCAATTCCTCGACCACGCGAATACATAAAGCACTAAAATCAAAGCCATCGGGCAAGTCGCTGGCACACAAAGCGCCGCGGGTCAATCCCTGCTCGGCGGTCTGCTCAAAAACTCGCACCTTGTTCAAAATATGGGTAATTTCCGCGCCGCTGCGCACGGGAAGCCTGCCGATCGGGATCTCGGCCAATCCGTCATCGTTGAAATCTGCCAGCGCGTCGTCGCTGCCGGTTTCGGTGTACGTGGTGTCAACTATCTTGGTCGGAACAAAATTGAAATCTCCGTGTCCGAAATAATTACGCGAATCAAGGGAAGCGTCGCCCATCAGCAAAACATAATCGGGCGGCGTGTCCCAGTTTAGTTTTGCGTACTGCAAAAAACTTCTAATCGCGGTCGAATTTCTTACGCCGTAGCTGAATTCGTCGTAGATATCCTCGATCTCTACTACTTCGACCGACATTCCGTCGGCTCTCCGGTAAGCTGCCCAATCGTTTGCTTCGCGGAGCCAGTTTTTATGGGAAACGATAATCATTTTGCCGTTGTGCGCGACCGTCGAAATTGTCGAGGGCGTGTTGGCGACGATGGAAACGGGTTGTTTGAGCGCGGCACCGGTCGCGGCATACATTACCATAGCGCGATGCGACGGGATCGTTACGCCAAACGTATTGCCGCCTAAGCTATTCACATTCAGATTGGTCAAAAGTCGCGGAGTGTCGGCATATGTTAAATCGAAAACGCGAATATCGTTAGAGGTAAATCCCGAGATGTCGCTCGTGCGGTAATTGTGCGAATAAAAAGAAAGCTGATCATTGTCCGCTACGTATTTCCGCCTAAGCGTTACCGTGATCGAATCAAACAATGAAAAGTCAGACGGGCCGGCGAGCGATGTCAATTGCAAAGTGTTTGCGCCTTCAAGCAAGATCGAGGAAGCGATTTCAAGTTCCAGCGACATAAGACTTTGATTCGACCCGCTCATCGTCCCGATTTCCTGTCCGTTAATCACTGCGCGAATGGTGTGCGGTGTTACGGTTGCTCCTTGAACGGAAATCTTTACAAGAGTCTTGGGAACGCTGTGGTCAACACCTTTTAGGTTAAACGCAATATCTGCGGGAGTCGTGCCGATAAATGTTCCGAAAAAGTTTTCAGCATCGCCATTGAGAATTTGCGGAAGATAGGTCAGCCTTTCTTCTTTTGATTGAGTTTGCAAATAGGTCGGGGCTTTTACGACGGAGCTGATTCGGCGGGCGACTTTTGGCGTAATGCGCTTTCCGTCGTTCGTTCCCGCGACCAGAAAATAGATCTGCGTTCCGCTGTCAACATTGTCGATCGCGTTGCGTCCGTAAAATTCAACGTAATTGCCGTTCACTTCGACATTGATCGCCTGCTCGACACCGTTGAGATACAGCTGCCACAGATCCGGCGCGGCGCTTACATCAAACCCGGCGGAGGCAAGATCGGCGCGCGAAACGCGGTAAATTCCCTCCTCCTTTATGCCGATCTTCACGCCCGGCTGGGCCGCCACCCATTTTTGCGTGTTCGAGTCAGAAAGCGAATCGGTTCGAGCATTTTCATTTTTAGAAGTTTTTGGCAGAACTAGCGACGTCTTTTCGATAATCGGCTGCGCATCGAACGCTGCTTTCTGCAAAAACCAGGACGATTCCCCCGCAACGGCTCGTAAATCGCCGATAAAACGCGTAGAAACCGGATCGGATCGTTTGCTTTGCCCCCTGACGTCGATTTGTCCGATCACATATGCCGATGGAAAATCGCCTTTGGGGTCAAAAAATGTATGTGCTTTTCCGGCATATTTGGTTTGTCCGGCACTAAAATATCCGCCCGGAAGGATATTGGGATTGACCTTTAGGACGGACGTTCCTTCGATTCGATAGATATTGTAACCGATCACATCGGCATCGTTTTCGGTTTGAAAACGAAGCCAGACGCCGTTGCCGTCGGAAAAGGCGCTGATATATCCAAGCTGACCGTGAACTTTATAAATTTTGGGAAGATTTACGGTCCCACGGCTATTTTGCGCCAAAAAGGCCGAATGCTGTGAAAAAACAAAAATTGTCAAAAAAATGGACGCAAGCGTTTTCTTCAATAAAAGAAAATCTTCTCTAGAATTGACAGATTGAACAAAAGCAATTCTCATTCTGCAACGCCGCTCAAAGAGGTAAAAACAGGCAACCACGTCAAAAAGCGAATCGCCTGTTTTTCAATTTTCG
Source organism: Pyrinomonadaceae bacterium (assembly GCA_041745575.1). Classification (GTDB taxonomy): domain Bacteria; phylum Acidobacteriota; class Blastocatellia; order Pyrinomonadales; family Pyrinomonadaceae; genus OLB17. The sequence goes on along the minus strand of JBGTIQ010000028.1, from coordinate 4,658 downwards.
ATCTCGCCCCGATCCCTCCAGCGCCGTAAAATCGAGACCCTGCACGTCGCCATTGATCGTTACTGCTTGCGGCGTAAATTGATATTCCTTATGACGAACAGTGAAGAAATACGTTTCGCCGACCTGAATGCCTTGGAAGTGATAATAGCCGAAGCCGTTGCTGAGAGCAGTGACAACTTCGCCATTCTGGTTGGTCAGAATGATTCTCGCCTTCGGAATGCCGCGTCCCGTTTGCGTTTGAACGCGACCGCTGACCGAAACCGAAGCGGCGACGATCGGCAGAACGGTGTGCATTTCGCCTGCCGAAACACTGCCGTTAAAGTTCGCGTCGCTGTTATACGTCGCCGTCAGAGTGCGAACGCCGGCAGTGTTCAGGAACAAACTGCATTGTCCGGCGGCAACCGTTCCCATACAACTGTTCGCGCCGTCCGTTACCGTCACCGTTCCGGTCGGCGTTCCCGCGCCGGGCGAATTGACCGTGACAGTATAGAACACGGTGAACACTTCGCCCTGAGCGGTCGGGTCAGCCGATTCAGCCGTGATCGTCGTGGTCGTATTGGCTTTGTTGACCTGATGCGGCACGCCTGCCGAGACACTGCCCGCGAAATTGGCATCGCCCGCATAAGTTGCCGTCAATGTACGCGCTCCGACGGTTGTCAGAGCAACGTTACAACTTCCGGCGGCAACCGTTCCGACGCAACTGTTCACACCATCGGACACCGTCACGTTGCCGGTCGGCGTTCCCCCTCCCGGCGGATTGACCGTCACCGTAAAAGTAACGGTGACCGTCTGACCTCTGACCGACGGGTCGGGATTATCCGAAGTGATGGTCGTCGTCGTTGCCGCCTGACCGACTGTGAAATTGACGGTTGCCGGCCCGCTGTCAACCTGCGCGGTCGCCGTTCTGTTCGGCGGGCTGGCGGCGGTCCCGGTAAATGTCGCGGTCGCCGTGCCGCTTGCCTGAATCGTCACCTGCGCGCCGGAAATCGTTCCGCCGGACGCGCTCCACGTTACGGGAAGACCGATCAGAGCATCGAGATTGCCTACCGCAACCGCGCCGCCTGCCGAATTAAGCAGGAAAGAAGCGGTCAATGTTCTAGGTTCTCCTACAACCGGGGTCAAGTTGGGCGAAGCCGTCAGCCGAAGCTGAAGCCACGGGTCGAAGTCAACCGTTCCCGTCCCGATAACTCCCGCCGTATCGCACGGCGCAGCGGAGGGTCCGGTATTGCATCCCCACCAGTTGCTTTCAACTGACCCCGTCCCACCGTCAACGGCTAAACCTCTAAATCCGCCTCCAGTGTTGCCGGCGATGCGCGAGAAACTCATGTTGAGAACATTCGCCGTCGTCGAGCTGGCGAGATAGATCGCGCCGCCGTTCGTTGTTGCCGAGTTGCCCGTGATCGTGGCTTCACTGATAACGGTTGTCCCATTGGTATGATTGATCCAAAGTCCGCCGCCGAATCTGCCTGACTGATTGTTGCTAATTGTCGTCGGCGCGTTAAAGTCTATCGGCTGTGTCGAGAGAATGCCGCCGCCGTCGCTCGGCGCGATATTGCCGGAAACGGTCGAACCGGTTAAAAACGATTTGCCGGCCGTGCTCGCCGGACCGAAGGCGTAAATTCCGCCTCCCTGTCCCATGTTGTTTGATTCGACTACGTTATTGTTTGAAACGATCGTATTCGTCAGCCGGTAGGTTGTAGCCGTCCCGACAAAGATTCCGCCGCCGATCGGTGAAGACGATACCGGCGAACGGTCGGGATCGTTATTCGAGATCGTCGAGTTGGTGATCGAAACAAAACCGCTTCCCGAAAGCGGAAATGTTGTTGCCACAACGCCGCCGCCGTCGCCGTCCAAGGTACCATTTTGGTCGACAATTACATTAGAGATCGTTAGAGTTCCGGTGGAATTTGCGTCCCAGTCAAGCCCCCCTCCGAACCCGTCGCTCGCAAACGTACTTGGGTTTCGCCCGAAACGGACTGTTGCGCCGGAAAGACTTGAGGCAAAAGCCGCGTTGAAATTCGGATTGAAGGAGATCACCTTGTCAATTCCGTTGGTCGCATTCGTTCCTGCCTGGAGGATCGTATTGCCCGTACCGTTTCCGACTATCGCCAAAGCCTGAGTAACATCCAGATCGCCTTCGACACCCGCGTTCTCCGTTCCCGCTAAGTCGATCGTCAGTTGAAACGTCCCGTTCAACCCAAACGCGATCATGTCCGCGCCGGCCGCCGCATTTGCGGCGTTGATCGCTTCGCGCACGGAGCAATCGGCGTTGCACGTCCCGTCATTCGTGTCCGCAGTTTTCGTAACCGTAAAGGTCGCATTCGGCGCCACCATCACGGCTGTCGGTTCGAGACTTCCTTTACCGAAAAAGACAAAGCCCTGCTGTCCCATCACGTTCAGACGCATCGGCGAGACGGCCACCGGAGCGTCGGCGAAGTACAGGCTTTGAAGTTTGGTTTCGCCGGTGAATGCGGTTCTGTCGGCGTCGTAGTTCGGTTCCTTAAAAAGAATCTGTACTCGATTGCTGTTCGAATCCGTGACGAGCAGATCATCGGTTTCGTTTCCGGTGATATAGGCTTTTTGCAATGCTCGCGCAGGATTTGCGCCCAAAGAATAGACGCCGAGCTGATGCGATTCGGCAATCGCCCAATTGTTCGACAAATTATCCGTTGTAGCTTTAGTTGTTAACGTACCGCGCCCCCGCCCGCCGTTTTCTCTCCAGGATTCGAGAGCGTCTTCGGTCGTGAACGGTCGCGTGTCGAGCGCTCCGCGCGTGAGATAAGAAACACCGCCGTCTTCAGATAAGACTGCGATCTCGGCCAACGCCTCGCGGTCGCGAATAAATTCACCGACGGCTATATCTGCGGCCCGAAACGGAGTTTCAACCTTGCTTACCGAAGTATCCCGGTTCCCGACGCCGCGCATTGTGAAAATTTCGCCGTCTGCAACACCGAATACGTCTTTGCCCCGAGCCGCGCCACCTGGATCTGCCAAAAGTAGCGAGCTGACATCGCCGTCCATCTGAAATGCGCGCGGCGTAGCTTTAGATAGTTCCTCCGTGCCGTCAAAAACCAAAACGGTCGACGAGTTTTCGCCACTGATCGCGACAACCAGACCCGCATACATTTTGGAGGCGTCAAGGCTGTCCGAAGCGAGTGCGGTGATCCGGCCATAAAGCGCGATCTCTTGCGGGGAACTGAATCCCCCTTTTCCATCGGAAGTCATAATGAAGAGGGAACGGCCACCGCGCGAAGCGATGACCAGATCGAGCGTCGAGTTCTGCAAAAATCTTCCCGCGAAAATAAAATCGGGCGAGGTCGGGACCTCGAGAACTCGGGCGTCCTGTTCAAACGACACCGGAAAATCGCCGTTTCTTATGCCCGCAAGTACCTCGGGTGCTTCGGGAGCAAATGCTTCTTTCCAGCCTCTATGGAGCGAGATCACGCCGCCCCCGGGGCCGGCGAACCCACTGACAAGATCCGGATAACCGTCGAAATTAAAATCGGTCGGCACGAGCGTCGTCGGCCGGAGCGACCCGCTCTCGAAGCGTTCGATCGCCGCGTCCGACCCGACAAATATCGAGTCGAGCGCCTTGCCCTGGCGCATTTTTATCCACGGCGAGGGATTATCTGCGATCTTAACGACCGTCGAGCTCGCGCTTTTCGGGTTCGAGTGCCTGATCGCCGGTTCGCGTACCTCGGCCCCTACCGAACGGTGCACTATATGGCCGACGCCAACTCCCGTGATCGCCAACAGTACTAAAAACCAGGTTATGTTCAAAGAAAATGCAAGTAGATGTTTATGCTTCATTGACTCGACTCCGGCTCACATCGATAATTTCCCGCCAGGGTTGTCGCTCCACGATAGTTGTAAAGACAGATGACATTCCGACGGGATGGTTCTGTAAAAATACGCGCAGAGCGGTCGCATTGCAAGAAACGCTGCGCGTTCATCGAGGAAAATGGCGATGATAGATAGCGAGTAGCAGGGTGCCGGTCAACGAACTTTCCATGGAGGATCTTTGCGATTCCTGCCAGCGTGAAAGAGGCAGATCTTATTGCCGTTGGGATCTCGTAAATATGCCTGCCGCCAGAGCCAGGGACGATCGGCCGGGTCTTCGTCGAAAATGAGTCCTCTTGATTTGAGTGCCTCGACCGTCTGGTCGAGGTCATCGCATTCGAAATAGAGGACTATCGGGGTCGGTAAATTTAACGTTGACGCACCTTCCTGCAACCTGAAGTTTGCAGTCTCGGCGTCCTGTATCGACAGGGTCGAATCGCCGTCCGGGCATTCGAGACGTGCGTATCTCGGAAGCGAGTCGACGATAACGCGAAGACCGAGCTTCTTAAAAAACTCGGCCGTAGCGTCCGATTTGCGCGTGTGGATGGTGACCTGGTTTAGATTCATTACAAAATTACTAATTACCGAATGAATAATTACACTCGACAAACAACCGCAAAGCTAAATACCCGGCGGTTGTTCTGCCAGTAATTATTAATCCTGTAATTCGTAATTACTAAGGGTCTAGAGTAGTTAAGCACATTTTCGCAGGTGCTAAGCTACTGAAGTGCAACAAGTAAACCGGTATTATCGCCGTTCCCGAATCGCAGAGAAGAAATTTCGACAAATAATTCGTTATTTTGCGATGGATCTGACGG
>JBGTIQ010000027.1:0-5488 GCA_041745575.1 Pyrinomonadaceae bacterium | reverse complement strand
AAAGAGGCTGTCTGAAAAGGCGGCCTCTTTTTTTGGCGCAAATCAGGAGTAATGGCTTTAAAATATTGTTTATGAAGAGGAAGTCAGAGCCAGTGTTCAAGAGATACGACCAGAAGCAGCCGATGCTGATACCGCCGAGCTACGACGATCTGGTTCCACGGAATCATCCGGTGCGGGTGGTGAACGAGGTGATAGACCGGATCGACATCAGGAGGTTGGAAGCGAGTTACAAAGGAGGCGGGACGTCGAGTTATCATCCGCGGATGTTGTTGAAGGTAGTAGTGTACGGGTACGTGAGGAACATCTACTCGTCACGCAAACTGGAGCAGGCAGTAAATGAGAATGTGCATTTCATGTGGCTTGCAGGGGGAGCGACACCTGACCACAACACGATCGCGGACTTTCGATCGAGAAGATTGAAGGAGCACCTGAAGAAGATCTTCAACCAGGTGGTGATGCTGCTGGCCGAAGAGGGAGCAGTCTCGCTGAAAGAAGTGGTGCTGGACGGGACGAAGATCGAGGCGAATGCGAACCGGTACACGTTCGTGTGGGGGAAGGCGATAAAGGTTAGCCGGGAGCGGATCGAGCGGCAGTTGAGAGAGCTGTGGGGATATGTCGAGCGGGTATATCAGGACGAAGAGCAGCAGCCGAACGAGCCGAGCTTTGAAGCGATCGATCCTGAGAAGGTTCGACGAACGATCGGAGCGATCAATGAAGCGTTGAAGGAAAAGGAAGTAGATCCCAAGGTGAGTCAGAAGCTGAAGTATGCTGAGAAGAACTGGCCGCAGAAGCTGGCTGAGTACGACGAGAAGGAGAAGATCTTACGGGGCCGGAACAGCTATTCGAAGACCGACGAGGATGCGACGTTCATGCGGATGAAGGAAGACCACATGAGGAACGGGCAGCTTAAGCCGGGCTATAACGTGCAGGCCTCGACCGAGAAGCAATACATCATCAACTACACCCTCGGGCAGACGACAAGCGACACTTCTCTTTTGAAGGATCATATCGGCGAGCATATCGAGAGCTATGGCCGATCACCTGAATCGCTGACGGCGGATGCCGGATACGGGAGCGAAGAGAACTACACATTCCTTGAAGAGCAAGGTGTCACGGCGTTCGTCAAATACAACTACTTCGACCGGGAGCAGAAAGAGAAAAAGCCGAACGCGTTTCACTCCGACAATCTGCATTACGATGCGGGGCGAGATACGCTGACGTGTCCGATCGGGCAGCCGATGCACTACATTGGCGACAAGAGAAGACGAACCGCCGGCGGCTTTATTCAAATCCACCGAATGTATCAGGCACTAAACTGCGAAGGCTGTCCGATGCGAGGACCTTGTCACAAAGCGACGGGCAATCGGATAGTTCAGCGATCGCCCGACCTTCACCGGCACAGACAACGTGTCCGCGAGTTGCTGAGAAGCGAAGAAGGGTTAGAGAAACGAAGACAAAGATGGCAGGTCGAGGCGGTGTTCGGGAATATAAAACAGAACAAGGGGTTCAGAAGGTTCTATCTAAGAGGCATCGAGAAAGTGAATATCGAGATCGGACTCATCGCGATGGCCCACAATCTCCAGCGGTTCAGCAATACGACCGGGCATTAAATGTTCCGGTCGAACCGCGCTCCAAAATAGAAATGAAAAAAAGAGGCCGCCGGAAAACTAGTTTCCAGACGGCCTCATTTTTGTGGATGCAGCGACTACTGAACTCGTCGCGTCGCAGGTCTTGCCGATTGAGCCGGCGGCGTTAAGCGAACCGAGAATGAAGTCGATTTTCCGTCACGATATACTTCGACACGTACGGTATCGCCAATCTGTTTCCGGTCGAGGAAGCGATATAAGTCATCGAGGGTCGACATCGGCTGTCCTTCGATCGAGGTGATGATATCGCCGAGGAAGAGTCCGCCATCGGCCCCACGCGAAATACCCTTCAGCCCCGCGGCGTCAGCCGGGCCACCCGTGGAAACCGAACGTATCAACAAGCCCTTCGCGACCGGCAGATCCATATTCGCCGAGAGATCCTCGACCGAAAGAGCGTCGACACCAAGTTTCGGACGCCGTACCGCGCCAAACTGGATCAACTGAGGAATGACCCGCTTCGCCGTGTTTACCGGAACGGCAAATCCGACACCGACCGACCCGCCCGCGGGCGAGAGTATCTGCGAGTTGATCCCGATCATCCGGCCGAATTTATCGAGCAGCGGACCGCCCGAGTTGCCGGGGTTAATGGATGCATCGGTTTGAATTGCAGCATCGATCGGACGATCATTCCGAGCCCGGATCGGACGCTGAAGACCGGAGATAACGCCGGTTGTCAATGTTCGGTCAAGGCCGAACGGATTACCGATCGCCAGAACTTTCTGACCGACCAACAGGCTGTCGGAATCGCCGAGCGGCACGACCGGAAGACCCGGGGGCGGATCGATCTTGATCACCGCCAGGTCCGTATCCGGATCACCGCCGACGAACCGCGCCGGATAGGTCTTGTCGCCGCCGAAGCTGACCGTCAAACGCTGGGCACCCTCCACGACGTGATAGTTCGTCAGGATGTGGCCATTGTTGTCGATCACAGAGCCGGAGCCATTACCCTTACCTTCCTGCGTGCCCCAGAAACTCTGGCGGACAGATGTCGTGTTGATAAACGCAACGCCCGGCGAGATAGACTTATAAACCTCGATGCTGTTCTGCTCATCGCTGACGGCATTGGGATCCGAAATGCCCTGCGGTGCTTGTTCGGCAAGGCTGACCATCGAACGATCCTTATCATGAAGAAAATTTGTCAGCGAATAGACGAGGACGGTCGCCCCGACGGCGGCAATAGCTGCGGCCAAAGCCAGCAGAATAATTTGACGGGCCGACACTTGATAAATAGGTTTGCTTGCCATAATGACTTTTCCTTTTTGTAAGTGATTGCAACGTTTTTGATGCCGTAAATTCAAAGCGGCGTTGCGTAGTGATTACGAAAAAACAAAGCCTCGTGTTTCGCGTGAAACATGAGGCTCGATATCTATGCGAGATCGATTAGATCATATGATCATCGCGAGAAAACCATTCGTAAGCGATTCAAGATCCGAGAAAGCTGTCTTTGAAATATAACCGAACGCCGACAGCCCGGTGACGACATGGATTCCCATAAGGCTGATATAAACCGCCAGAGCAAGCGTCAGGCCATGTCTCGCAAGTGTCCTGTTACCCCAACGCAGCAACACGATTGCGGTTATGGTACCGATGGCGATTTTTGCGGCCAGGAACGTGCCGTCGCCGGAGTCGAGAAGCCTTGCCATCAGATGATTACCCTCAGTCGCCACACCATTACGGACCCATATAATAGTTAAGATCGCGTCGAGAAGGTTTAGTGAGAATAAAAGAAACGTCTCACGAAATAGGTGCATATCATCCCCAGGTTCAGTAAATCGTGCCAATTCGATCCAAAAGGGGCATAGCAAGGTTGCCCGGGTCGGGGGCCTCTTGAAACGAAACAAGCTACTGTAATGCTCCAATAATATGTCTAAACAGTTTCCTATTTCAAGGAAAACTTTGGCTGAGATTTCTACTCCTCGAACAATGCACGAAATGCTAAGCTTTAAGTTACTTACTGACGGAGAGGAAGTTTTTACAACGATTTTGGTTGAATCGGCGTCGAATGTCCGCGCTGCCTAGTGCCGTGCGTTCATCGAACATCGGTGATTGGAGGAAAATATGAAAAAGCTGTGGAAAGTTTCAATAGTTGCGGTGATGTTGTCGCTGATGACCGTTTTTGTCGACGATCTGTCGGCCCAGACACGAAGACGTCCGGTCGCGCGTAAGCGAGCCGTAGTCAAAAGGACAGTACCGGCGGCGAGGCTCTATACAGTCGCGAGCGGAAAGCGCATACATGCGCGGATGAACGAGACCATTAGCTCAAAGACCGCGCGGGTCGGCGACACGTTTACCGCGAACATAACCGAATCGGTTTATTCGAGCAATGGTGTGGTTGTCATTCCCGAAGGAAGCGAAGTTTTTGGCCGCGTCGATGCGGTTGTCGCTTCGCGAAAGGGCGGCAAGCCGGGTACTATCGACGTCAGTTTTTACCAGGTGCAGCTCCCGAACGGAGTAAAGCGTCGGATAAACGGTTCGTTGACCGATCTCGATAGCGACGATGCGAAAAGCACTGCCGAGGGAACGGCCACCGGTGATCGAATGAAACATCGGAAGATCATCTTTATCGGCGGCGGCGGTGCAGGCGGTGCAGTTCTGGGCGGTGCGATCGCCGGCGGCAAGGGCGCTCTGATCGGAGGTCTGCTCGGTGCCGGTGCGGGCTTGCTTGGCGAGCGTATGACGAAAGGCGAAGATGCCGAAGTGCGATCGGGAACCGAGTTCGGCGTGATCCTGAACCAAGCCATTTCGCTCCCGCGATTCGCTGAAGTAAATCCGTAAATTCACAACTTACGTTTTTCACGGCGGGCTCGACATCGGGTCCGCCTTTTTGCGCAGCGTTGGTCGCTTTTTGATTCCGGCGCTCCGGAAAATCCTTGACTGTTTTTACTCCTAAGGTATAAGTTGGTTCCATCGTTTCTTTCCCCATTTTTTGTTAGAACAACTTTTGACCCGGCCTCGACTCCTATCGGGCCGTTGATCAGGAGAATCCCATGTTCAGAAGTTCTCTCGCCCGCCGCCTCCGACCGGGGAATTTTTCCGCTCGTGCATTGCCGTTTGGCTTCAAAGCCGCTTCGTCCGTATTGATCGTTGCGCTCGTAGTGCCGATGGCATTGGTCGCGCCCTTGAAGCGCGTTGAAGCAATGCGCTTTAACTCTGTACCAGCTCCGGTCACTGCGCCGCCCGAGCCATTCCTTATCTACTCTCCTTCTTTCTCAATGTCCGGATTATTTGCGTCTGTGGCGAATATTGGAGCACGCATTGCGACTGTTGTGAGAGGCCCGGAAGCTCCGGCAGGTCTTGCAAATGCAAAGATACCGACGCGATTCGAATCTGCATATAACTCTGTTTCATCGGTCCTTGCCATTGCCGATCCTTCTACAAGAGCTGCGCCCATGGCTCCGTCTCAACCTGCGAGCGTCGTCGATTTCGACTTCGACAACGACGGTAAGACGGACATCGGTAGATGGCACTCAGCGAATGCGGAGTTCAAGGTCAAGAACAGCAATGGCGGATCGGACTCCGTCTTTACGATCGGCTCCGGTCCATCGACTGCAACAATCTCGCCGGGTGATTTCAACGGTGACGGGAAGACGGACGCGGCGACCTTCAGCGCGGGAACGTGGACGTACAAGACAAGTCCGACGGCAAGTGCACAAACAATCTCGTGGGGAACATCGGGTGACATTCCGGTTGCCGGCGACTATGACGGAGACGGGACGACAGATGCGGCGATCTACCGGCCATCGACGAACACATGGTGGATTTCGAAGAGTAGTGGTGGTCACACTTCGACCAGTTTCGGATCTTCGGGTGACATCCCGACTCCGGGCGACTACGACGGAGAT
>JBGTIQ010000026.1:0-2809 GCA_041745575.1 Pyrinomonadaceae bacterium | reverse complement strand
CGCTCTGGACGCTCTGGCCGCTCGGGCCGCTCGGGACGCTCTGGCCGCTCTGGACGCTCTGGCCGCTCGGGCCGCTCTGGACGCTCGGGCCGCTCTGGCCGCTCGGGCCGCTCTGGCCTTAATTTGGCGCGACGAGTTATTGAAATGTTTGGCCGAAGCGTAATGGCTACTTGGAACCGGATCGGTTATCACCGCTCCGGTTCCTCGATCGAGGAATGAAGAAAGAGCGTGCACAAAACTTAAAAACCCGTCCGGATCTCGACGACGAGTCCTGGCTAAAGCTGATCGAGCGGCTGCCAGAAAATAAGGACCTGAACGTCCGCACACTCTACCGACGCATGCTCCGCTGGTGCGAGCAGAAAGGTCAGACGCCGACTCGCCGTCGACTGCTGAAATGGCTCGACAACGAACGCGAAGCCGTGCCGATCAAGATGACAGACCCGGACTGTACGAATTGCAAAAACGAGAGATGGATCAAAGGAAATCTCGAAAACTGGCCCTGCCCGACATGCAGCCCGGAACGATACGCCGCCTGGCGGAAAGAAAGAGGGAAATAGATGGGAGATAAGAGCAAGATCGAATGGACCGAGGCGACGTGGAATCCGTGGCATGGCTGTCACAAAGTTTCGGCCGGGTGCAAGAACTGCTACATGTTCCGCGACAAGAAGAGGTACGGCCAGGACCCGAATGTCGTCGTTCGATCAAAGACGAAGTTTTACGATCCGCTCAAGTGGTCCGAACCACGGACGATCTTCACTTGCAGCTGGAGCGATTTCTTTATCGAAGAAGCCGACGCCTGGCGCGACGAAGCATTCGCGATCATGGCCCTCACCCCGCAGCACACTTATCAGGTCCTGACGAAACGGCCAGAGCAAATGGCAGAATACATCTCTCGGGAAGATCAGATGGCGATCGCTAAAGCATGCGCTCGATTGTCCGAAAAGTTCAATCTTCCTAACGCGAATGTCGACTGGCCATTACCCAACGTCTGGCTGGGAGTATCCATCGAGGACCAGGCGACAGCGGACGAGCGCATCCCGATATTGCTCGAGACAGAAGCGGCAATTCGCTGGCTTTCGGTTGAGCCACTCCTTGGTCCGATAAACCTCACACAAAGACCGATGGTAGACGGCGTCTGGTGGAACGCTTTGACGGGCCGCGAGTACCTCAGTGACGGACGTGAGGTTGTCTATACCCCGGATTTTCAGGGCCAAGACAACAAGATCGACTGGGTCATCGTCGGTGGCGAGTCAGGTAAGCACGCCCGTCCGATGCACCCGGACTGGGCGAGATCTCTTCGTGATCAGTGCGTCGCCGACGGCGTCCCGTTTTTTTTCAAGCAGTGGGGTGAGTGGCTGCCATTTGAAGAAACGGGCCAGCCGCCCTTTTACCGTGATTGTGGGAGCGGCGTCGAATACGACAGCCATGGAATGAATTTTCTCGAGAACGGTTTCGAACCGGGCAGTTTCCTGGGCGCTAAGTGGATGGATCCTCACGAGGCAATCATGTTCAATCGTGAATACGGTGCCGATGACGCTTCCTACTTGCGAATCGGAAAGAAAGCTGCCGGCCGCGAGCTCGACGGTCGCACCTGGGACGAAATGCCGGAGGTTGATCGATGAGAATTCGGCACCGATGGACAGACAAGAGAGGATACGCCGGCTCGTGCATTCATTGCGGGATGCAGCGGGAAACGATCGCGATCGTCGGCGTCAGGATTCACCGACGCCTCCGTACCTATTTGCGACCTGATGGTGTTAGATTCACCGGACTTGCTCCGCAATGTGAGGTTATCAAATGAATAGACCAACCGGGATTATACGAACTCTACCCTCCCTTTATCAGGACAGGGGAAACGTTGGATATCGCCGATACGTTCGATCGATTCGCGAGCTAGAGAAAGAAGTTATTCCGGTAATCTACATCGCGATGGCTCAGCTTCCGAAGATCGAGGTACTTCACATGTACCTCCTAATTGAAGGTCAGATCCGCGTGCGATTGAATATCGTCGAATACGTGCCAGGCTCCGCCGAGATCTGTTGGGATTCCACAATCCGGCAACCAAAATATTGGGCCGTTTGCTCGGCTCCGGTGAGCCGACCGCCCGAGAAACTTTTTCGCAAAGGCTTCCAGGGGTTTCGCTATACGGAGGATCTCTGGTAAATGAAAACGAAAATGGATGCTGACGAAATCTATGACAAGGCGATCGATCTTGCAAACCGCGCTTTGGATGGTGAGATCGTTCCTTACGAGAAAATGAGCGCGGCTCAGGAGCTGCTAAAGCCGATCATGCAATCGATCTATTTTCAGCGGTGCCGCGGCAATTTTCCGAACGTAATCGGAGGAGATGGGAATGACTAAATCCTCGACAATTCGACCACCTTTTCATACTATAATTATCTTATGAAGGAAGCGATCAACAACAGCCCAGTCGGCGTGGTCATAAAAATTCTCGGATTTGCTTGCCCGGGCTGCAACCACCGGGTAACGACAGAACTGATGTCGAAAATTGTTGACAGGGCACTTCTCTGCCCCGTCTGCGGGAAGTATCCACTTAAAGACTATCGCCAAATAGCAGAGGTCTTACTTAACCAAAATGAGATACCGCGCGGAATTTAAAGTTGACTCTGTCAAAATCTCCTCCTGTGGAAAACTCCTCATATATTTAAATTCCACCAAATATCCTCTTTCACTACACTAGAATATCTTGTATCCCGTCAAGGGAGAAGGGAGATGTGAGATGTGATCGCCAATAAAAACTCCCCTCCTGGATAGGAGGGGTGGCAGCCGCTTCGGCTGACGGGGTGGT
>JBGTIQ010000025.1:0-24146 GCA_041745575.1 Pyrinomonadaceae bacterium | reverse complement strand
GTCAGCAATAGCTCCGGCGACACCTTCTTTAATCTCGGCTACGGCTCACCTTTTCAATATCGAAAGAATGGCGTAGCGTTTGCTGAAAACAATCAGAAGGCTCCGATGAACAACCAAGCGGCCGTGATCGAGCTGACCCATACAGCCGGCATTCCTATGGACGGCATTCAGATCGGCCAGCAAAGGACCCTCGACTCAGGAGCTCGGGACTGGAAAGGCTGGTTTTTTGATGAGCTGATCTATGACGTCATACAGCCCGAGCTCGGCGTCATCAATGCTTACCGGTATTTCGCAATGCGATACTGGGTTTGGCAGCAGAATGCAGACGGACTCTATGTCTTCCCTTTCATTCCTAATAAGACCACGGCCGTCGAGATCGACCAGGAGAACTATCTAAGCGAGCCGTACGACGGAGACCCCAAGGCGTTGACACGCGGCGTATTCAAAGGCCAGTATCAACTGCCATTCCTGCTGCGAGAGCAGGAAGAGTTCCTGGCCGCGAAGGCGTTCCACGCTCAGCACTATCCTTTAGGCAAGTTTGTCTACCGGGATTATCGCTACTATCCTTATAGAGAAGTGACATGCCGCTTCACCTCGCCCATCCGCGAACAAGGCAGCGATGTCACGTATCGATTCAATTATTCGTTTGAGATCGTGGAGGTGGATTAATTTATGGGCGAACGCGATATATGGAAATGTCCGAAGTGCGGTCACATCGTCACCGATCAGTTTTATAAATCAATAGGTCAGAATGTTGAATGCCCGGGATGCGTGGAGACGTCGCTATCTGAGTTTCACTTAATCGAGGACCACTTCCCCGAGCCTGAGTGGCCGAACACCATCGGCGAGCTCAAGTAACGTCTTAGGTGGTTATCTCTTTTGAATGAGGATGAGAGTCAATGAGCGATCGCAGATTCTGCTAACTCCAATTTTGACAGAGTCAACTTTAAAGTCCGGGCAATATCCTCTTTGAAAGTGTGAAATTATCTCATTTGCCCGCACATTCACCATTCACCATTCACCATTCACCATTCACCATTCACTTACAATCAAAGCTCATCTCTACAATAAGTCCGCCGTCTTCATTCCTGGCCGCTATCCGACCCTTGTGAGCTTTGATCGCCTGCTCGGCGATGGCGAGTCCGAGACCCGTACCGCCGGAACCGCGATCTCGCGCTTCGCCGACACGATAGAAGGGTCGAAAAAGATTTGTGAGCTCATCCTCCGGAACGCCGCCACCGTGATCGCGAACGGTAACCGTCGCCTTTCCATCTTTGCTGGTCAACGATACATCAACGGTGGTTCCGTCACGCGTATACCTGACCGCATTGCGAAGCACGTTCTCGACCGCGCTGCTGACTAATTCGTCGCTGCCGACGATGCTGCATTTGTCGGCATTCGTGATTCGGACGGATTTGCCAACCGCGGTTGCTTCGAAATCCGCATCGGACACGGTTTGTTCGACAAGCGCTTTTAGATCGATCGCGGCCCGCTCGAAATCCTGCGCACCGGTTTCGAGACGCGAAAGCGTCAGCAGCCGTCCGATCATTTCATTAAGTCGATGCGCTTCGGCCTCGATCCGATCGAACACTGGTGAAGCATCTCCATTAGATTTTTGTTTCGCGATCTCGAGCGCAACAGCCATGCGTGCCAGCGGCGAACGTAGCTCGTGTGACACATCCCGAGACAATCTTTGCTGCGATGTGACGAGCGATTCGATCCGCTCCGCCATCACGTCAAAGTCCTTCGCGAGTACGGCGAGCTCGTCACGCCGGTTGCCGACTTCGTCGCCGACCCGTGTGCTCAGGTCTCCCTCGGCAAGCTTTTGCGTCGCCCGTCGTATCTTTTGGATCGGCGACGAAAGATATCGGGCCAGCGCGTAGCACACCAATAGCGCCGTAAGCAAAAGGGCCGCGTAGCGTATCAATCGAAGCTGCGATTCCCCGAAAAACGGAACCGGCCGTAGTCTGTCCCAACGAATTACGAGAGTATACTCTTCGCCGTTTGGGAGCCGGAAACTCTTCGCCGTCAGCGCCGTATCTGTCGAGCTGAGCTCCAGCTCAACCCCTGACGTATCAAAAGCTGTGTCGATCAGTCCACGATAATTTGAAACATCGTTCGCATCGGACAGCCAGATGCGTCCGTCGCGATGAACGACATTGACCTCGGTGACGGTTTCGACGTTTCGAATTCGATCCAAAAACTCGCGGACACCGGCGTCTCCCTGTGTGCTGTGAATCTGACTTATCGTCGCGGCGTGAAGATTTGTCTGATTTCGGATGGAGCTCTGCCAACGGCTGACGACCGGCTCGGTCGTTACGGTCCAGTTAAGGAACATCACAACGCCGACCATGACAGCACTGGCGACAAGAAACCAAAGAAATATTTTTAAGAAAAGATTCATGGCACTGTATAGATGTATCCAACCGATCTGACGGTCTTTATTCTTTCGGAACCATCCGCTCGCGGGCCAAGTTTCTTTCGCACGTTGCTGATGTGCATGTCGAGACTTCGGTCGTAGGGCGAAAGACGCCGCTCAAGCACGTTCTCACTCAGATCTTCTTTTTTAACAACTGTACCTGCCTCGCGGAGCAGAGCGGATAGCAGATCGAATTCGACCGACGTTACGGGCAGATCCTCTCCATTTCGTTTGACCGAACGGGACGACGCTGATAGTTCAAGATCATCGACGGCGATCTTTTCGGCCGATGCGGGACTTCCACTTTCAGCCGAGGCCCGCCGCAAGATCGCCCGCAGCCTCGCGACAAGTTCGCGCGGATTGAACGGTTTCGGAAGATAATCATCGGCTCCGATCTCAAGCCCGACGATGCGCTCGGTGTCGTCGCCTCGGGCGGTAAGCATCAACACCGGCAGGCCCGATCTTTCGCGCAAATTCTTGAGGACGTCGAAGCCATTGACCTTCGGAAGCATGACATCGAGGATCGCAAGATCATACTCACCCGAGAGAGCACCGGCGAGTCCGGTCTCACCGTCATGAAGCGAGGTTGTTTCAAAGCCTTCAGCCGTCAGATACTCCGACACGAGGTCGCATAGCTCTACGTCGTCGTCGATAATCAGAACCTTGTTCATCTATAGAAATAGTACGTCAAAACCGGAGTGATTCACCGCGGTCTGACAATTCTTTACACGTAGTGGAGCGCATGACTGGAGCGCAGGCATCCTTGCCTGCATGAGCGCGAAGCACGAAAAAATGTTTTTGATTCGGGATCACGATCGTTTGACGCCGCGTAAGACGCGACGTTGCAGGCAGGGATGCCTGCGCTCCAGTCATGCTCTCTCCAGTCCGTTGACTATCTGCCGTCGAAAGCGACCTTACCGGAGATAACGGTCAGCTTTACCTCGCCCTTTGAATCGAGTGCGACGAGGTCTGCCCGCTTTCCGAGCACAATCGAGCCGTGGTCCGCGTCAATTTTCAGTAGCTTTGCCGGATTCAGTGAAGACATGCCGGACACTTCCGATTGGGTGAAGCCGATCGACAACATTCCTTTCACAGCATCGAGCATCGTGATGACCGAGCCCGCGATGCTGCCCCGTTCGTTCTGCGTTCGTCCTTTTTCGACCGTCACCTTCTCACCCCAGATCTCGAATTCGCCATCACCTAAACCGGTCGGAGCCACAGCGTCGCTTATCAGAGAGACGTTGCCCGGACCTTTTATCCGACATGCGAATTCGAGCATTCTCGGGTCGACGTGGATACCATCGGCGATAATGTCGAACGTGATTCCGGGATTCGTCAGGGCCCAGCCCACTACTCCGACGTCGCGGTGGTGGAGGCCGGTCATTGCGTTGTAAAAATGTGTAAGGTGACGGGCCCCGGCATCGAACGCATTCGTAAGAGTGTCGACATCGGCCTTTGTGTGACCGATCGACGCGATCCAGCTTTGTCTCGTCAGTTCCTTCGCGAGCTCAGCTCCACCGTCGATCTCCGGAGAAAACGTCGTCATGTGGACCCCGCGTTTGAGTCGCGGCAGTTCGCTGAGTTCGCCGCCAGTAAACTTCTTAAAAAACTCCGGTCGCAGAGCCCCGCACATTTTCTCGTTCGCAAAAACGCCTTCGTAATGGACGCCCACAGCCTGAGCGATCGGCTCGGCCTCCTGAATTTCCATGAGCCGATCGATCTCCGCGATCGTCCGGGCATAATTTTCATCCGAATCCGGAACCAGCGTCGGCATCCATGCCGTCACACCATTTCGGGCGAGAAAGCTCGCTACCGAAACTAATCCATCGACATTCGCTGCGTTCACGTCCACGCCTACCGCTCCGTGAATGTGAACATCGATGCAACCGGGCACGAGGGTCAAGCCCGTGCAATCGATGGACTCTTCTGTTCGGAGGACAGCTGAACCGATCGAATCTATCCGGCCATCGGAGATACCTATAGAAGAGTCCTTGACGACACCGTTCGGAAGAACCGCCGACGCATTGATGAGATGTGTAGTGGACATGAAGTTTTTATCTTATCAAACAAAAAAGCCCGCGCATCTTTTGTAAGACGCGCGGGCAAGATAATCAGTGCCGGGTTCTACCAGTAGAACTTCGCGGCGAACTGCATTGTTCTCGGATCGCGAGCACCAAGGACCGCTCCAAAGTTAGCAGCGGTCACGTTTGTACTCACAGTCGTGAAGTTGGTCCAGTTGAATACGTTGAACGATTCGGCCCTGAGCTGCAGCCGCATGTGCTCCGTAAAGTTGAAATTCTTCGACATCGTAAAATCGACACGCCGGGTTGGCGGCCCCTCGACGATCCCGCGGGGCGAAGTGCCGACCACGGCCGGAATTCCCACGTTCTGAGCTGTTGTCGGATTTGGCTGGAAGCATCCATTCGGATTCAAGGGTCCCGAATTGCCCGTCACAAAAACCGGCTGTATCCATTGCTGCTGCGTGTGCGGTGCATTCGCGTTTGGATTGCAGATAATGACCGGTCGCCCACCCGCTATAAGTGCTGGTATGAAACCAAGCCCCGCAGGATCGAAGCTCGATGTTGTCACAGTAAGCGGCAGACCCGTTTGATAGGTTGCAATGCCCTGGAACTGCCATCCACCGAGCAGGAGCCGGGCAATTCCGCGAGCGTGATCGAAGAAAGGCAGGTCATATACCCAGTTCGCGGTCAGGATATGCCGACGGTCGAGGGCCGCCCGGCCGTAATCGCCCTTGATATCATAAGAATTTTGCGGAGCCGTTGAACGATCCGTCTGGTTGTCCGAAAGGTTCTTCGACCATGTATAAGCAAGGTTTACCTGCGAACTGCCGGAGAACCTGTGCTGCCCGAACACCTGCAGACTGTGATAATCGGAATTATACTTGGGCTGTACGATGTTGATCGAACGATATCCACGATAGGGTCGGATCTGATCCAAAATAAAGGATGCAGCTGATGAAAGGAACGCAACGCCCGCGACCTGACAAGGCGCGGTTGGAGTCGTTGATGTACCGACTGCGCAACCAGTAGCTCCTCGTGCGATCGCATCGCCCGGCCGAAGTTCATTCAGCTCAAACGCGCCGATCAGGTTCGTTCCCTTCGAGCCGTAGTATCCGACCGTGACCAGCGTGTTCTTCATCAACTGACGTTGGACGTCCAGTGACCAGTGCTGCAAATAAGGCGTCTTCCAATTCGCCTGCAATGCTCGGACGTTCGGAGCGGTCGTTGACGCCGCGACCGAACAATTGCCGCCCGGTACGGGATTGGAGATATTGATGCCCGTCACCGTGCACGTCTGTTGATAAGGAGGATTCAATCCGATGTGCTGCAACAGCGTTCCGTTGAGGACCTGATCGTGGTAGATACCGTAACCCATTCGAATTGATGTATCGCCTCGCTTAAACGGATCCCACGCGAGACCGACACGTGGAGCAAAATCCGTCTTCGGTGCGTCAACCACGAACTTACCAAACGGAGACGGAATCGGCGTACAGTTAAAATTAGACGGGCCGGTAATGTAGTTCTGCGCGTTTGCGATGATTCCATTGCAGAAGTTTTTGCCCGCGGCCGCAACCCGGGCGCCGGCGCCTGTAACAAGCGGTGCCTGTGCGGGATCGAACAACTCGGGAACAAAGTTGGTTATTCGGCCATTTTTATCGTAAGGCGAGCCAAAGAACGAATACCGGACACCGCCGTAAAGGGTCAGGTTCGGTCTGAGTTTCCACTCGTCCTGGACAAAAGCTTCAAAGGTCTTTTGTCTGAGGTCCGCCGTGTAGTCGAAGCTGGCCTGCGTGAATGTCGCGTTTGTGCCGACCAGGAAGTTCGCCCACTGTTGCCGCTGTGTATTTCCGCCCGGTGCGATCACCGCACTGGTACCTCCAGGGGTATTGAAGCCACTGTAGATGCCTTCGTTGCTTCCGGCCAGCGCATTCTCGTTTTTGCGATAGAGCGAGTAGATGGCTCCAAATTTTATCGTGTGATTGCCGTTGATCCACGTGGTATTTCCACTCAAATTCTGTTTCCACGAAAAATTGTCGTACGGACCGAAGCTTTGAAGGTTGCTAAAGCCAGTCCCGGTCACCGTAGGCACGCGGTCGCGCGTGACTGGGTACGGAAGCGGAGGCGTGATCGGCGAATTTGCAAGGGCGATCAATCCGATATTTTTGCTGAGGATCGCTCCGAAACCGAACGTATAGCCAGCCTCGAAAACAAGGTTCGGTGATGCAACATATGTCGAGTTCAGTGTATGTGTTCTGCCGGGCGAGTTGGTCTCGGTAAGCGATACACCCGGGAGGCCCGAACCGCTCGAAAACAGAGAATTGGCATCCTGGGTCGGGATCTTGTCGCGTTGGAAACGATAGTATGCCGAGAAATCTTTGGTGATGCTTGTGTCTACTTTGATCATCTGCTGTCTGAATTTTGAGACTCCGCGCGTCGGGTAGCTCAGGGCGAATGGACCTGAACCGGGATTATTCGGGGTAGGGACGTTGTTCCAGATATACTGAATGTACTGCTGGGAGATCGGATTGATCGTTGCGACGCTGCCTAGCGGCGTTCCCGCTGGCAATATCGTAGTGCAAGTCGTTCCGCTCGCCTGCAGGCAGATCGGCACATCGAAGACTCCTTGCTTCAATGCCGCCGTTGGGACAGTCGAATTGAGCGTCGGAAATCGAATATCATCCCGATTTTCCATCGAGTAGAAAAAGTACGTCCGCTTCATTTTGCCGAAATATCCAGCATCCGGCTCAAGGTTTCCGAAGTTAAGAAAGTAGATCGGGCCGCCAACCGTCAGTCCATAGTTGTTGTATCGGAACGGAGGCCGGATCGCTTTTCCGTTCGAGTCGCGGGGCTGCGTCTGGTTGTTAAAGTACGTTCCGGCATTGAACTTTTCGTTTCGAACGAACTCAAAGAAATTTCCGTGGAACTTGTCACCGCCGCTGCGTGTAACGATATTTACCTGACCGCCACCACTCCGTCCGGATTCTGCCGGATACAGCGAGCGGAGAACTTTGAATTCGCCGATCGAGTCCACACTTGGGTATGCCTGGATCGTGAGGTTCGAACCGCGGTCAGTTACGTCGGCTCCGTCTACCGTGAATGTATTCTGGCTTGACCGAGCTCCGTTGACAGATATCTGCATCGTATTTGCCTGGCCATCAGGGTTCGTTGTTCCGACATAGACCTGATCGGCGAGATTGCTCGAAACTCCAGGTGCGAGCGTTATAAGCTGCACCCAGTTTCGGTTGTTGATCGGCAGCTCCCTCGCCTGATCACCGTTGATCGTGGTACCTACCGTTGGGGTATTCAACTCAACCGAAACGCGATCAGCCTCCACCGTGACCACCTCGGAGATGTTTCCGGCCGTCAATGCGATCTCGACGTTGCGGCGCTGGCCGACATCCACCTTGACATTCGTACTGACCGACTTTTTGAAGTTCGGTGCCTCGACCGAGATGTTGTATACATTCACCGGTACGTTCGCCGCCGTGAATTCTCCGTTATCGTTTGTCGTCACCGTTCGGACAACGAGGTCATCTTTTGACGGGATCGTTACCGTCACGGTAGCACCCGGGACGACGGCACCGGCCGAGTCCTTCACCGTGCCGACGATCGAACCGTTAATCTCCTGGCCGATCACCATGCCTGTCAGGCAGACCGAGATCGCCATCGCAAACAGAATCGAGGTCCATGTTTTTTTACTTGTCATAGTGTTCCTTCCTCTTTCAAAAAGTTCAAAATTCAGTATTGCAGGTATAAGGATAATTTAGGTTTTCGGAAGTTTATCCAAATTTTCGTTATCGTTCGCGACACAGAAAAACTGAGACTCTTTACCTAAATCCTTGAAATGAACAGGTTGTTACAAAAAGTGCGTGCTGTGAGTTTTTATAACTCTAAATCTGCTATTTGTAAAGCAAATACGGTGCCCTGCGTTTCTCAAAGGCAGCCAGACTTTTTCGCCATGCACCCACAATAGCGTCGGGCGACTCGCCGTTCTTAACCATGTCGAGAATTTCGGCGTTCACCAACAGTCGACCGTAGCGATCAACTTCCCATTCCTTCGTATAAAGCTTGCGCAAGGCGGTGGCGATTTCGATCCCGGTCCGCACCGGTTCGAACGAGGTTCGATCGGTGACGACGATATTCACGCCTCCGAGCTGTTCGTCCTTAAACACCGAAGCGTTTGGCTTGAACCTTACCGGCACGAATCTGACGCCCTTAAGATCTCGTCCATTCAGATAATTCGCCAATTTCTGACCGTCGAGCCACGGAGCACCGACCACTTCGAACGGCGTGTCCGTACCGCGGCCGACGCTGACATTAGTCGTCTCGAGCAGACCGATTCCCGGATACAGTGTCGCCTCATTAAGACTCCGCATATTCGGCGATGGGTTGATCCACGTCTGCCCGGTCTCATCGAACCACATCGACCGCGACCAGTTCTCCATCTTAATAACGCGAAGATCGGCTCCGATCTTTCGTTCGGCGTTCATCATCATCCCGAGCTCGCCGATTGTCAGACCGTAGCGAACTGGAATTGTGTGAGCTGCGATGAACGAAAGCTTGTCTTCCTCGGCGATCGGGCCTTCGACAGCGCCCTTGATCGGATTCGGACGATCGAGGACGTAAACCGGTATCTTCGCCTTCGCCGCTTCTTCCATGACGTTCTTCAGCGTCGCCGTATATGTATAGAAACGTGCGCCGATATCCTGGATGTCGTAGACGATCGCGTCGAGATCGTTGAGCTGCTCCGGCTTGGGTCGCCGCGTCTCGCCGTAGAGCGAATAGAGGGGCAAACCGGTTTTCTCGTCCTTCGAGTCGCTTACATTCTCATCGAGCTCGCCGCGGATGCCATGCTCCGGTGCGAATAGCGAAACGAGTTTGAGATTCTTTGCTCCGAAGAGAACATCGATCGTCGGCTTGCCTGTGAAGCTGCGGCCCGTGTGATTTGTCACGAGACCTATGCGTTTGCCTTCGAGTTCTTTGAAACCGTCTTTCTCAAGAACGTCAATTCCGTTAAGAACGATTGCGGATTGCGGATTGCGGATTGCGGAATTCGTTCGGTTAGCCGCATCCATCTGGGCTTTGAATTTCGGGATTTGTGCGGCGACGGCGGCGTTGTATTCAGCCTCGGCCTGTTTGTACTTCTCGATCGGCGTGTCTTCGATCGCGGATGCAGCGACGGTCGCGACCCTTGCTCGCAGCGAGGTGACATCGCCTTTTCCATCGGGATGAACGCGATTCGACATGAAGACGACGAACGTCTGTGATACGCGGTCGATCCAGATCGACGTCCCTGTGAAGCCGGTGTGGCCGAACGATCCGAGCGGAAACAACTCGCCGCGATTGGATGAGAACGATGTGTTCATGTCCCATCCGAGCCCGCGCGTCGCACCGTCCTCGGAGACGACATAGGGCCGTGTCATCATCGCGATGGTTTGGGCCGACAGGACACGTCTTGATTCCGCATTCCGCGTTCCGCGTTCCGCATTCCCTGCAGATTCCGCATTCCGCGTTCCGCGTTCCGCATTTGAAGAGGCACCCTCCCTACCGGTCGGGTTTCTGCCTGGTGCGACACCACCGTTGAGCAGCATCTGGCAGTAGCGTGCGAGATCGTCGGCAGTTGAGAATAGTCCGGCGTGGCCGGCGACACCACCCATGCGGTATGAGGTTGGGTCATGTACAAACCCCCGTAATACTCTATTCCCAACTTCCTCATTCCCCTCAAAGTCGCTGCCCAGATATCCCAGCTGACCTCGGATCCTCTCAGTGGGAGCAACGTTTTGAAAACGAGTAGGTTCAGTTCTAAATGCGGGTTCCGGAAGGCGAAATCCACTGCTTGTCGACGCCCAAATCAAGCCAGGCTGAAAAAACCTCGTGTCGCGCATGGCCAGCGGTTCGAAGACGTGTTCGAAGGGAAAGACTCCGTATGATTTCGCTATGCTTCCGTTATTCTTTGGGATTTGGTCCAAGCCCGGGGAGTCACCATAGAAACTAGAAGATGCTGATTCGTCTCCGGATAGTCGTTGAACCAATTCCCCCAACACAATGAATCCGATATCCGAATAGACGAATTTCGTCCCCGGCACACTTCGCAGCTTTTCTTTCTTCAACGCCGCGAGCATGCCTTCGCGGCCGGTCCATTTTTCTTTGAGGTCGAAGTCTGGCGCGTAACCGGAGGTGTGTGTGAGCAGTTGCTGAATCGTAACCTTCTTTGCTTCCGGGTCATCGATGTCGGGAATGTACTTCCCGATCGTGTCGTTCAAGCGAAGCTTCCCCTGTTCGACGAGGATCATGATCGATGTCGCCGTCGCGACAGGTTTCGTCAGTGATGCAACATCGAAGATCGTATCGACGGTCATCTTCTCGACCGTCGGCACAAGCGATCGATTGCCAAATGCTTTTCTGTAGACGATCTTCCCCCGATGCCCGACGATGACGACGGCTCCAGGCAGTTTCTTGTCGGCGATGTCGGCGTTGACGAGCTGCTCAATTTGATTCAGCTTCGCAGCGTTCATCCCGACGGACTGCGGCGAGGCAATAGGAAGACCTTGCGCGCCCGCGACCAGGGATAGAATCACCGCAGAGACGCAGAGAGGAAAAGAAAAGGTCAGGTATTGATCTGTTAAATCGGGAAAAAAACAATAAGTTGGTAACGGACATAAACAATCTTTCTTCTCTGCGTCTCCGCGTCTCTGCGGTGAAAATCACTTTCGGGCTTTCAGTTCTTTCTCTCGCTCCACGAAGCTTTCCTTACAAAGGCGTACAAATTCCTTCCCGATCGGTGAGAAATGTCCGCCGCGGAGACGTGCGAGTCCCAGCTCCCACTTGATCTCGGCGCCCTCGATGAACCACGAGGTGATCTTGCCCGCACGGATATCGCGAGAGACGCTTTTCGCACCCGCCATACCGACACCCAACCCGTTCGCGACCATATGATTGATCGCCTCCTGCCGCGAAAGCTCCATCGAAATATTCGGCTTGACGTTCGCCGCCGCGAAAAATTCGTCGATCATCCGACGCGTATTCCCACCGCGCTCGCCGAGAATCAGTTTCTCGCCCGCAAGCGTCGCGGCGCTGATGTACTTCTCTTTCGCGGCCGGATGTTTCGGATGCGCGATCGCTACGATCTCGTCTGAAAACAGGGATTCGGTCGTGACGTTAGTGTTATCGACAGGCAGCGAGATAAACGCCGTGTCGAGCTCGCCGTGCATGATGCGATCAACGAGCCGCTGGCTCGTTCCGGATGCGACGGAGAGCTCGGAGTTTGGAAATTTGATCCTGAGCTGCTGCATGATGGCCGGCAACTGATGCATCGCGAACGTACCCGATGCCGATCCGATCCGGAGTCGCCCATATTCGGCGCCGGCGACCTCGGCAATCTCGGCAAGCGCCGAATCATGTTCACGTAGTATCTTTCTGGCTCGCTCAAGCAGATATTCGCCCGCTTCGGTAAGGATCACGCGACGCGGGGTGCGTGTGAACAGCTGCAAACCGACCTCTTCTTCGAGCTGCTTGATCTGCATCGAAATCGCCGCCTGCGTCACGTTCACGCGCCTCGCCCCGGCCGTAAACGTCTTCGCCTCGGCGATCGCCAAAAACGCCTTTAGCTGTCTGATTTCCATCTTCTCTCAATGCGGAATGCGGATTGTGGAATGCGGAATTCCGAGTAAGCATCGCCGCGGTGTATAAAACACTTAGTTGAATCCGGTACTGCGCGACTCGAATTCCGCACTCCGCGCTCCCCGTTCCGCATTTCTTACATCACACATTCTTATCGCTTACATAAAATCCTTTAAGTTTGATTATAAGTCAAGTTTAGCCAAGAATATTTTTGCATGGCCGCAAACTCCGCACCTGACATACGAAAGCACAGATCGCACCAGCTGTATCTTGGAGTCGATGGCGGCGGAACCAAGACCCAGATCGCGCTGATGAATGAGGCGCGGGAAGTCATGTGCGAAGGTCATGCCGGGCCATCGAATCCTCTCCGCGTAGGCGTCGAGACGGCTGTCACCAACATCGCGAAGGCGATCAACGAAGCGTGCGATCGCGACGGCGTCTCGCGTGGCGACATTGCTTCCGTAACTTTAGGGCTCGCCGGTGTTCGTCGTGCCGACCTAAAGCGCAGCGTACGTGAAAGTTTTATCAAGAGACTGAGAATTCGAAAAGTAGAAGTCGTAACGGATGCCGAGATCGCTCTCTACGCAACGACACAGGGGAAGCCCGGGCTTGTCGTCATTGCCGGGACCGGTTCGGTCTGCCTCGGAAAAAATGAGGATGGTGACATGGCGATATCGGGTGGTTGGGGCCCGTTAGCGGGAGACGAAGGCGGCGGTGTCGGAATTGCGCAGCAGGCATTGCACAACATCGCAAAAGCTTCAGACGGCCGAGGTGTTGCCACGAAACTCAGT
Organism: Pyrinomonadaceae bacterium; assembly: GCA_041745575.1. Classification (GTDB taxonomy): domain Bacteria; phylum Acidobacteriota; class Blastocatellia; order Pyrinomonadales; family Pyrinomonadaceae; genus OLB17. The sequence goes on along the minus strand of JBGTIQ010000025.1, from coordinate 11,295 downwards.
CAGCGAGCGGCGGAATACTTCCGCGCGTCGGGTCCTGAGAATCTGATCGTCGCGATCTATTCGCCGCAGGTCGATAACAGCCGCATCGCCGGATTCGCCCGCCTCGTCGTCGAAACCGCGCAGGACGGCGACAAAATCGCTATCGAGATCCTCCAAGACGCAGGTTACGAACTTGGCCTCGCGGCGTGTGCGGTTATTGAGAAGTTGAAACTGGAAAATCGAAAAGTTCCGATCGGATGCGTCGGCAGCATCTTTAACGCCGGCAAGCTGCTCACAGAACCGATGCTTGAGAAAGTTCGTCAGTGCGCCGCAAAAGCGTTTCTCACCGAACCGGCGATGCCACCGGCGCACGCGGCGGCATTGATGGCGTACCGATCCTCTACAAACGGGCATCGTCGCTGAGAGACGCGAGAAAACTGTAGCTTGACTTTTTGATCGAGGTATTTGCTTATACAGAAAGTGATTCCGATAACAGAAACCGATAACCCGAACACGTCGGAGATCGATATTGCTTCGACTCTCGACGCAGTTCGGATGATCAATGACGAGGACAAACTGGTCGCCGCGGCGGTTGAGAAAGTGCTGCCTCAGATCACTGTCGCTATCGACAAGATCATCGAACGGCTGCAGAATGGCGGCCGGCTTTTTTATATCGGTACGGGAACAAGCGGGCGGCTCGGCGTGCTCGACGCGACGGAGATCCCGCCGACTTATGGCGTCTCGTACGATCTTGTTCAGGGCGTGATCGCCGGTGGCTTTGCGGCCTTGCACAAAGCGACCGAATCGAGTGAAGACAATACGAAACAAGGAGCGGAAGATCTTAAGACAAGAGGTTTAACGCCTAAGGACGCGGTCGTTGGGATCGCGGCTTCGGGCCGCACTCCGTATACGATCGGTGCGGTAAAATACGCTCGTGAGCTCGGATGCTTTACGGCCTGCATCGTCTGTAATCCGGATTCGAAAATTACCGAGACGGCTGAGATCGCAATCGTTCCGGTAGTCGGCCCCGAAGCGATCACCGGCTCGACTCGGATGAAAGCCGGCACGGCGCAAAAGATGATCCTGAATATGATCTCGACGGTCGCGATGATCCGCCTTGGATACGTGTGCGGCAATCGCATGACGAACATGAAGGCCTCGAACGAAAAACTTCAAGATCGTGCCGTGCGTATTTTGATGGAAGAAGCGGCCCTCTCACGATCAGCCGCGGAAGAACTGCTTGAGGAAGCCATGGGCGATCTTCGAATCGCTCTTGTGATGCACAAGGCAAGTGTCGATGCGCCGAGTGCGCGGTTGGCGCTTTCGGACTCGGATTTTGTCGTTGAACGCGCGATAGCCGTACTTAAATAAGATGCAAACACTCGATCTCGTCATTATCTTCGGATACCTCATCGGAATCACCGTCTTCGGAATCTGGTACGCCGGAAAGCAGGAGACGACAGAGGATTATTTCGTCGGCGACCGCAGCGTGCCTTGGTGGGCGATCTCAATGTCGATCGTCGCGACAGAAACGAGCACGATCACATTTATCTCCGTGCCGGGTTTTGCATTCGCGAAGGGCGGCAATTTCCAGTTCCTGCAGCTTGTGATCGGTTACATGGTCGGGCGGGTGGTGATATCGCTCGTGTTCATCCCGATGTATTTTCGCGGCGAACTGCAGACGGTTTATCAGCTGCTGGGTGAAAGATTTGGCGGACGGGTAAAGATGCTTGCGTCGGGTCTGTTCGTGATCATGCGAAACATCGCTGATGGTATTCGCCTCTTGCTCACAGCGATCGTCCTCGCCGCGGTTTACACGGCGTTTCAACCGGACACGGATCCGACGATCGTGATCGTCGGCTCGATCGTGCTGCTCGGGCTGGTGATGATCATCTTCACATTTTACGGCGGAATGGAGGCGGTGATCTGGATCGAGGTCGTGCAGCTCGTGATCTACATCGCCGGAGCGATCGCCGCGGCAGTTGTGCTGATCCAAAACATTGAAGGCGGATTCAGCGGTGTGATCGCGATCGGACAGCAGTTCGATAAATTCGACGTCTTCGATTTCAGTTTCGATCTCGCAAAGACCTACACGTTCTGGGGCGGTCTGATCGGCGGATGTTTCCTGACGATGTCGACTCACGGCACCGACCAGTTTCTCGTCCAGCGTTACCTCTGCACCAACAAACCTAGGGCAGCCATCGCGGCGCTAATGAGCTCGGGTGCGGTCGTTTTCGGGCAATTTATCGGATTCCTTTTTATCGGCGTGTTGTTGTTTGCCTTCTACGAGCCGTTTTCGATGGCGGGATATGACACGGCGACGGGAGCTTTCCCATTTACGGGCGGCGATAAAGTTTTCCCCGATTTCATCACGCAGAAAATGCCGACGGGATTGGCCGGACTGGTCGTCGCGGCGATCTTTGCCGCCGCTCTTTCGTCGTCTCTGAACTCGATAGCCGCGACTGCGGTAAACGACATCTACAAGCCGTTCGCCAAGGATAAGTCCGATCGACATCTGATGCGGATAGCGGGAATTCTGACCGTTGTCGTCGGCATAGTGCAGATCGCGATCGCCGTTGGTTTGAAGGATGTCAACAGCTCGGCTCTCGGGCTTGCACTCGCTGTCGCATCGCTTATCAACGGACCGATCCTCGGTGTGTTCCTCGTCGGTGCGTTCCTGAAGCGTGCGAAAGAGATCCACGCCCTCGTCGGAATGACGGTCAGCATTTTGCTCATGACCTTCATTCTTCTTTCATCCAATAAGATCGTCGCCGGTCCGGTCATCGCATGGCCGTGGTACGCTCTGATCGGCAGCATGACGACGCTCATCGTTGCGTATGTCGCAAGTCTGATAATTCCGAGTTCTGAAAATGAAAACTCTTAATACCCTATTTGGCAAAGGAGTGATCCGCTGCGCTCTGGCGGCCGCGATCTTACTGGCGCAGAGTGGACCGCTCACCGCGTCCCCGCGTCTCCTCCTCTCCGCGTCGCAAAATCCCGCGTCGCACAAACTCGCGTCGCAAAAACTCGAGCCCTCGAAAAAATCCTGGGACTTCGCGGACAAGCGGCTGAAGAAGATGTCCGTCGACGAAAAGGTCGGGCAGCTCATCCATGTCGGCATTAATGCACGCTTTGCAAATCAGGACAGCGCGTTCTTCAAAGATCTGAAACGTAATGTCGTCGAGAACAAGATCGGCGGCGTCATCTTTTTCGGAGCTCCGATCTACGAGACGACTCACCTTGCAAACCGTATGCAGGCGCTCGCCGACATTCCTTTGCTCATGTCTCTCGATGCGGAAACGGGTATCGGAATGCGGTTTGAGGACGCGACGAACTTTCCGTGGGCGATGGCGGTAACGGCAACGGGCGATCCGGATTATGCGCGTCGTGTCGGCGTCGTTACGGGGCGCGAGGCTCGTGCGATCGGTATTCAGCATGTCTACGCACCGGTCTTCGATGTAAACAATAACGCAGCAAACCCGGTCATCAACGTCCGCAGCTTTGGCGAATCGCCGGAAGACGTCGCGAAATTCGGCATCGCGTTCGCCGAAGGCATCCAAAGCCAGCGCGTCATCGCAACCGCAAAACATTTTCCCGGACATGGTGATACAGCCGTCGATTCACATCGAGGCTTGCCGATCATCGATCATTCGCGCGAGAGTCTCGAGAAAACCGAGCTTGTTCCGTTCCGAAAAGCGGTCGAGTCGGGCATCGGTGCGGTGATGATCGCTCACATCGCTCTGCCGCAGATCGATCCCGAAGAAGTAAAGCCGCTCAAGAATTTCATACAGGGCGACGCCGAGCACGGAGCCGAGATCGTCAACCAATCCGCGACGATCCCAGCGACTTTATCAGCGAAAGTTCAGACAGACATCCTGCGGAACGAGTTGGGATTCAAGGGCCTCATCGTTTCCGACGCGATGTCGATGAGCGGTTTAACGATCTATTTCACACAGGAAGAAGCGGGCGTTCGCGCGTTTCTCGCAGGAACGGACATTCTCGAGAAGCCTGCCGATGTCGATGCGATGCTCCGCGGTTTGAAAGACGCCGTGAAGTCCGGACGTATCCCAATGTCGCGCTTGGATGATTCGGTCCGGCGACAGCTCGCGTGGAAACATGAGCTCGGTCTTTTCAAAGCGCGAATGACCTCGCTTGATGCGATCGACGGTATCGTTTCGAATGCTGAAACGATCGCGCTGACGGACGAGATCGCGACGAAGGCGATCACGCTGGCACGGAACGAGGACGGAGCTTTACCGCTCGATCGCACGAAGAAGATCGCGGTCGTAGGGATCTCGAACGGATTTGACGGCGGGTCGGTGATGGGCCCGCTCGTTGGCACACTACGAGCGAACGGGCTTAGATTTGCGGCCGCGTATATTCAGGAGAACTCTGTGCAGGAACAGGTGACCGCGGCTCGGAAAGCGATCGCTGAAGCGGATGTGGTAGTCGTTGGTCTTTACGGCCGCGTCCGATCCGGTGCAAAAAATAGCGTCGGCGTTCCCGAGAACGGTGCCGCGATTTTGCGTGAAGCTCTCGCGGCGAACAAAAAAGTGATCGGTATTAGTTTTGGCAACCCGTACGTCCTCGGCTCGTTTCCCGAGATAAAAACGTACGTCGTCGCATACGGCGACATGCCTTCGCTTCAACGCGCCGCGGCTCGTGCGATCCTCGGGACGCAGGAAATCACCGGTCGTTTGCCGATCACGCTTCCGGGCCTGCATCCGCGCGGGACGGGAATTCAGTTGCAGAAGAAATAACTTTTTGCCGCGGATTTTCGCGGATGACGCGGATCAAGCAATCCCTCTTTCTTATCCGCGTCATCCGCGAAAATCCGCGGCTAATTCTTTCTTATGACCCCAGCCTGGGAATTACAGAACTTCCTTGACGTTCGCGAGAATCATCTTCACATCGACGGTGTCGATGCTGTCGAACTCGCACGCGAAAATGGCACTCCTTTATTCATCTACAGCGAATCACGCATCCGTCACAACATCGATCGCCTTCACAAAAGTGCATCCGTCATCGATTGTCCGTTGAAGATCTGCTACGCCGCGAAGGCGATGTCGACACTCGGAATTCTCAGAGCCATAAAAGACGCCGGTATTGATATCGAGGTCAATTCCGGCGGCGAGCTTTGGAAAGCGTTAAAGGTGGGATTCACCGGCGAGCAGATAATTTTCAACGGCACGAGCAAGGAAGTTTGGGAGATCGAGAACGCGATCGACGCCGACATCTATGCGATCCAGGTCGATTCGCTTTATGAACTCGAACTGATCGAAGAGACGGCGAAGCGTCTGAAGAAAATTGCAAACGTCAGCCTGCGGCTCGTACCCGAGATCGAGACGGGAACGCATTCAGGCTTGCAGACAGCGCTCCTGACATCGAAATTCGGAATGATGCCCGACGAAGCATTCGAGGCGTTCCGCAAATACAAAGATTCGCCCCACGTCGGGCTTCGCGGCATCCACCTTCACATCGGCTCGCAAAATCCCGAACCCAGTGTCTATGCCGAAGCTTTCGAGATGTTGTTCAGAACGCTTGTGCGCGTTTATGAAGAGACCGGTATTCAGCTTGCACATATAAATCTAGGCGGCGGCTTTCCGGTTAATTATCTCCGCGACCGTTCGCAATCGGCCGCGTTTCCGCCTGAGCAGCGCGAGATGTTCGCCGCGGATTTCGAACCATCGGATGCGATAGCCGAAGCATGGACGGCGGTCAGAAAACTAGCGGACGATTCAAATGCATCGCAATTGCTAGATGGCTTAACTCTTCTTCTCGAACCCGGCCGTAGCATAATTGCCGATGCCGGTATCTGCCTCACTACCGTGCGGAACAGAAAGGAGAGGCCCGTTGTTTCGGCTGAAATCCAAAATCCAAAATCCAAAATGGAAAGTTGGTTGCTGACTGACGCCGGCTTCAACATCCTGCTCTCGATGGAAACGTACAAGTGGTACTACCATCTGATCTCTGCCGAGCGGGCCAGTGACGAACATGTGACGCCATACAAACTCGCGGGTCCGCTATGCGATGGCGGCGATGTGTATTTCGATATCGAAGGACACGGTCGTCTGCCCGACCATCGCATGCTTCCCGATAATGTCCAGCCCGGCGAAGTGCTCGCGCTCCTCAACTGCGGCGCTTATTCGCTTGCACAGGCGTCACAGTACAACGGGCGGTTCCTGCCGCCGGTCGTACTGATCAAATCGGATGGGTCAACTGAAGTAATAAGAAAGCGCGAGACGTTCGATGATCTGATCGCGTGCGATACGCCCTGACGCTCACGCGATCGCAAGACGAATTCCCGGTTCGAGGTCGCGTGTTTCCGCGTACTCGATGTGAAGGACTCGCCTAGGTTCGTCGGATACCGATTTCGACGACGCATGCAGTAGAAGCGGACTCATTGCCAGAATGCCTCCGCGCCCAACGAGACATTCAACGCTACTTGTCGTGTGCGCCATCTCATCGATTTCTCGGCTGCCAAGAATCCTCATACCGTTTGATCCGGGCAGAACGCGTAAGGGACCGTTCGATTGCGTTGACGCATCGAGATGTATCCTGACGGCGAGAACTTTCGACAGCGCAGAAGCCGGAGCTTGAGCAAATAGAACTCCTGCCTTTTTCGACGTAGCGCCCCAGAGCTCCCGCTTTTCGAAACGCTCAACTGGCAGTGCCCGGTCCTGGTGCCACGAAACGAGCCAGTTTGCGTTACCCGATTTCGAGAACAAGGTCGCTTTAAACGGAAGCATCGCAGACCCATGGACCTTTTCGACAATCCGCAGCAGACGCAGATCGGTCGCCAGTTCCCTGACAGGTTCGCAGCTCATAAGGTTGCGAGTTCCCGCACGGCCGCCCTGTGTCGGAAACGAGTCGAGCTCAATCAACAGCCGATCGCATTCCGAAGAAGATATAACTGATTCTTCAATGTAATAACCCGTCCTAATCATTACTTCGAAACACCGTCGCCCTTTCGGAAGCCGGAGGCAACTCATCCTTTCGTGGACCATGAACAATGGTCTGGTCGCACGGATTTTTGGATGCGTTGGGCACTTGAGTTTAGTGACCGGCCCTCGCCGCGAGTGTCTGCAGGACGGGACCGAACGACTCGTCAAAAACAAACCCTGTCTCGTTAGTGATCTGTGCGAGCGCCGCGAGCGAGGTTGCCTGTGAGCTGCTGTCGCGGATCTGCGTGATCGTATCGAGGCTGTTCCGGAACGCTTCCGCGGCACGGGATGTTTCACCGAGCGCCATCAGACGTCGCCCGATTTCGTAATAGCCGGAGGTTCGAAAAGTAAACTGCGGTACCGATTCGGCAAGTTCGGCAGCTTCGGTCAAAAATGCGAGGGCACCCTCGCGGTCGTCGTTTCTCATTTTCGCGTCGCTCATTCCTATAAGAGCAAACACGCGATCACCATCGCCGTCGATCGCACGAAATGCAACTCGCGCCTGTTCGTCCTCTTTACGAATTGTGAGGATCGCCGCGACCTGCGACAGCGCCGAGATCCTTTCTGTCTCGTCCTTTATCTTTTCCGCGATCTCTATTGCCCGTTCTGCCTTTTCGAAACCCGCAAACTGCGCCGCGATCTGCGTGAACAATTTAAAGCGGCCCCGGCTGTCTCGCGTCTCGCGCTCGTGCTGCGACTCAAGTATTGCCAACGATTCTTCCAGCGACTCGATCGCTTCGTCTCGCTCATCCTTGCCCCACAGCTCGCGCGAGTAGCCAAGAAGACACGATGCGATCTGCGTCTTGTCCGCGACAAGATCGAGAGCACGATCGGCGAGCTCGACACTGCCCGCGTGAAGAAAACCCAGCGCCGCGAGCGCCAAAAATCCGTCGCGGTGCATGCTGTCGATCGTTTCCGCCGTTGACTTCGCCTTATCGAATGTCTCGATCGCTTTGTCTTTCCGGCCAGTTTCGATGAACCCGTTTCCGATATCGCAATATGCCCTTGCCTTTTCTTCGGCTTGTTCGATGTCCTGAGCTTTTCCCAGCGAGCGTACGAGATACTCCACCGCTTTCTCGGCTTCGCCACGATGCAGGCTGTCGAGAGCAATTTCGTGCAAGGCAGTGACAGCCGCCCCCGGAAAACCGATCTCTTCGATAGTTTGGTTCGCCTCGGATTCGAGCCCTTTTGCGGCCTGGTTGACGGCGATACCGGCTAATACGCCATCCGAATGATCCAGTCTGTCCGACATCTCACGGGCCAGATCAAAATCCCCACGCGCGGCTTGGCGAAGCGCGAGTCGCTCAAACCCCTGACCTCGCAACCCATGATCTTCAACCGCATCAGCAAGCTGCATCGCATACTCGTCATCCGCCATCTCGGCGCATTTTTCGGCGACGAGTATCAGGAGGCGATCCCGAGTAAACGGATCGTCGACCGTGTTCGAAAGTTCAGCGGCGAGATCGACATTCGCTTTTTGGAGAAAAAGAGGGACGACCGCCGTCATCGCTTCGGCGTGCCCGTCGACGCTGGTAATGCGCTCGGCGAGATACGCGGCGGCGGAGAGAAGATCTGACTCAGCGTCCTGCCTTGAAATGAAATGTTCCGACATCGTTTTAATTTATGGAATCGAGGAAGATTTTTGCCGCGGATGAACACGGATAACGCGGATTAAGCAAGAAGCTGATTTTCTGATCTGCGTCATCCGCGTTCATCCGCGGCAAATTTACCTCTGCGGCTCCAAGACTACTATTTAGGCGAATGCTTTTCGAAAAGACTCGGGAAACCAGTCGTTGAGATCCTTTGCAACCCACGTCGCGCCGGCCGCGCGTAGCATTTCGGCATCGACCGTATTCGTCACGCCGAGTACCGGAAGATTCGCCGCCTTTCCGGCCTGGACTCCCGGCGGCGAATCTTCAATGACGACGCATTCGCTGTGGATCATCGGCAGATGGCCCTTTTGTGTTCGAGCGAGGTCGAGCTCGCGAAAACCTATGCGATAGCATTCGGGGTCGGGCTTACAATTCGATACGTTCTCGGCGCTCACGATGACATCGAAACAGCCGGCCAGATCGGTTTGTTCCAGCACCAGGTCGATCTCCGGCCGACCGGACATGCTTACGATCCCGAGCGAGAACTCATCCGCCATCTTCCTTATGAAATTTTCGACATTCTCAAAAAGCGGCACGCCATCGGCCATTATCTCGCGCCATTTCTGCGTCTTATGCTGTGTCAATTCGAGAACCTTGTTCGTTTCCAGGTTTCGTCCGACGCGCTCGAACGCCGCTTCGACAAACGAACGATCGTCCATCCCGAGACACTCGTAATACTGCTCATCGGTGAGGGCAATGTCCTCGGCCGCCAGGATCTCCTGATACGCCCGCATCTGGATCGGCTCGTCATCGATAATGACGCCGTTGAAATCTAAGAGTAGTGCTTTGATCATTTTGGATTATTTTAGCACGCGTTTTGAGTCCCGGCTTTAGCGGGGAGCTTAACGCAGAGATCGCGGAGGACGCAGAGAGAAGAGGTTTTCATTTCCCTCTGCGATCTCCGCGATCTCTGCGTTAAGACTGGCTCCGGTCAAACATATTCCCCCGGCCGAGAATTCCATTCGCATCGAACGCGCGTTTCAGCTCCGCCATTTCACTTATATAGCGCTCGCCCATCATCACGTTCAAGTATTTTGATTTCAGTTTGCCGATACCATGTTCCGCCGAAACCGTACCGCCGAGCATCACCGCCTGAGCGATACACCGGCCGTAAATGTGACGTGCACGGTCGGCTTCTTCGTCATTTTTTGGAAGCAAGTTGGCATGCAGATGACAGTCGCCGATGTGGCCAAAGATCACATAGTCTATGCCGCTGGCATCAAGAGTTTGTTTGTAAAATTTCAAAAATCCCGGAAACTTATCATCCGGCACCGCCATATCGGTCCCGACCTTACGCTGTTTATGCCGGGTGATGAACTCGTTGACCGACACCGGCAGAGCATGTCTGAACTCGCGCATCTTTTCGCGGTCCTGTTCGCTGGTCGTGAACCACGATCGGTCGATGTCGGCATTATGTTGTTCGAGGAGCGCGTTCCACTGTTCGAACAATGCGTCTTCGTTCTCGCTGGTCGTATCCTGTTCGAAAAAGATCGCACCGGCCATACCATCCGGGACCTCGGGAAATTTTTCAGAGATAAATTTGAGTGCCCGATAGTCGAAGTACTCGAGAAGCGTTGCGTCGAGTCCTGCGGCCGGGGTGCTCGTCCTGTCAGAACCGCGAGCGGTAGCGACCGGGTTTCCCCTCAACGAATCAGAATCGATTTTGCCATCGGGTGACCCGGTCGCTACCGCTCGCGGTTCTGACTCGTATGATCTGCTCCTTGATGCAAATGAAAGCTCTCGAGCATCAACCACAAACGCCAACAAGTCGCCCTCGCTCTTAAAAAACACGATCCCGCTGAAAAACCCATCGGGCTTCTTGCGGAGCGACAACTCGATCTCGGTTATCACTCCCAACGTTCCCTCGCTCCCGATGAACAGATCGATCGCATCGAGCGGGCGTGCGTTATAAAAACCACTCACATTCTTTCGAACGTCGGGGAGTTCGCAAGTTGGAACTCTCGCGACGATCGGATTTCCGCCCTCGGTGGTAAGTTCAATCGGCTCGCCGTCGGCGGAGATCTCTTGTCCGCGCGAAATGTTAATGCGGTCGCCGTCGGCCAGCACGATCTCGAGCCTTCGAACGAACTCCCGCGTCGCTCCGTATTTGAAACTTCTCGCACCCGATGCATTTGTCGCGACTGTTCCACCTATCTGACAGCTCCATTCCGTCGGATCCGGTGGATAGAACAATCCCTGAGCTTCGACAGCCTTCTGAAGATCGCCGAGTATCACACCCGGCTCGACCACCGCCGTCATAGTTTCGCGATCGATCGACTTGATCTTGTTCATGCGTTCAAGCGAGATGACATATCCGCCAAACGGTACCGCACCACCGACCGTTCCCGTCCGCGCCCCCGAGATCGTCACCGGGATCTTTTCCGAGTTCACCTCGCGGAGAATTTCGGCGATCTCATCGGCGCTTTCCGGCACAACCAATTTCTCGGCATGACCACCCGCCATGTTGCTCGCGTCGGTCAGGTAGTTTTGGAGATCTTCAGCTGCAGTTTTGGTTTGCATCGGAGATGAGTATACAAGAGCACCTGTCTTCTGCTCCACACGTGTCGAAACCCTTACTCTTTTTTTGAACGCGGATCGGGCGGATTAGGCGGATTTGGGCGGATCCTTTTTAAATAGGTTGGATCTTCAGGTGCAGTTTTGGTTTGCATCCGAGATGAGTATACAAGAGCACCTGTCTTCTGCTCCATACGCTTCGAAAC
>JBGTIQ010000024.1:0-8965 GCA_041745575.1 Pyrinomonadaceae bacterium | reverse complement strand
TGAGGGTGTAAATAATTTTGTGTAAATGGTCATCGCGAGCCGGATGGGTTATCGTTCGGCAAAGGAGAAGAAATGACCATAGGAAATACGAATAAGGACGCGAAGAAGCCGCGGAGGAAGCGTCGCGAGACGGACGAGACGGATCAGCTCATTGACAAGTTGCTGAAGGATTACAAGTCGCCGGAGGATGTGATCGGTGAAGGCGGATTGTTGGCAGAGCTGACAAGGAGGCTTTTGCAGCGAACGCTTGGGGCAGAGTTAACTGAGCACGTTGGATACGAGAAGCATGAGCGGCGGGCGGCAGAGAGCGGGAACGCGCGGAACGGGAGTTCAACGAAGACGCTGAAGGGTACATTCGGGACGATGCCGATCGAGGTTCCGAGAGATCGGGACGGGACGTTCGAGCCGAAGATCATCGGCAAGCATCAGACGCGGTTTGAGGGGTTCGACGACAAGATAATCTCGTTGTACGCACGTGGGCTTTCGACGCGCGAGATACAGCAGCACCTGGAAGAGATCTACCAGGTGGAGGTTTCGCCGGCGTTGATCTCGAGCGTTACGGATGCTGTGATCGACGAGGTGAGGGCATGGCAGGACCGGCCGCTGGAGAGCTTCTACGCGATCGTTTACATGGACGCGTTGCAGTTCAAGGTCAGGGACGGAGGACGGGTCCGGAACAAGGCGGTATATCTGGCGATCGGCGTGAACCTCGACGGGATGAAAGAGGTTCTGGGAATCTGGATAGCCCAGACCGAGGGAGCTAAGTTCTGGCTGCAGATCGTTACGGAACTAAAGAACCGGGGCGTCGAAGATATCCTTTTTGCCTGCGTTGACGGGCTGAAGGGCTTCCCGGAGGCGATCGAGACGGTGTTCCCGAAGACCGAAGTTCAACTGTGCATCGTGCATATGGTGCGGCACTCGCTGAACTTTGTCGGATGGAAACAGCGGAAGGACGTGGCCGCCGATCTGCGAACGATATATACCGCGGCGACCGAAGCGGAGGCCGGAACCCGGCTCGAAGAATTTGCCGCGAAATGGGACGAGAAATTTCCGACGATCTCGAAGAGCTGGCGTGCGAACTGGGCAAGAGTGATCCCGTTTTTTGCTCACCCCAAGGAGATCAGGAAGGTGATCTATACGACCAACGCCATCGAGTCGCTGAACATGTCTTTGCGGAAAGTGACGAAAACCCGCAGCTCGTTTCCGAACGACGAGGCCGTGCTCAAGTTGCTCTACCTTGCTCTTCGGAACATCGAAAAGAGATGGACGATGCCCGTCCAAAACTGGAAGGCCGCCCTAAACCGGTTCGCAATCATCTACGAAGATCGGGTGCCGATCAACTGATACAAAACCCCCGGCTGTGGAAACCGTGGAAAAATAAAAAACATTTTTCCACCGTTCCCACAGCCGCTGCTACTGGATAAAAATGAAAAGGCAGAATAAAAACCAAGAACGATCATTTACACAAAAGATTTGACACTACCGAGGAAATCTTCATGCGAAATATAACCGAATGTATGGAGTGAGCGATAGCACTCCACCTTTTCTACATGCGAATAAATATTCTGTGGGTCCACTAAGACGGATTGGTCAAAAAGGTCGACAGCTTTGTAAATGTCGTGCGAGGAGTGCTTTTCGAGGAAATATCGTCCCTTGAGATACAAGCGATACGATTCCGCCTCTTGTGTTAGCGAGTTCGCAAGAAATCGGCGTGTAAGAATCTTCCTCGATGTTAGGGTCTCGACGACTGAGAAGATGATTTCTTCCTGCGCCCGCATCAGATCAGCAACACCCAGGCAATATCTTCTACCCCAAACCTGAGTCTCGTCACCTATACGCGTCAACTCAACGCTAACTACTAACTCCTCGCCAGAAATTCTTACTCGTCCCGTCAAAACATGAGAAATCTCAAGTAGCGCGCCCAACTTCTTTAGGTCAACGCTATTGTCATTGAATCGAAACACCGTGTTCCGCGCGATGACTCTCAGACCGCTGACTTGTGACAGGCCGTTTATTAAACCCTCAGTCAAACCATCAGCTAAATATTCCATTTCTGGATCACCACCCTCGTTCTGAAGGGGCAGGACGGCAATTGAGTGACTAGCCTTTATGTCGGTAACCGATTCGACAAAGGGAAAGCCGCGGATAGCTGAAGATGCCGCTTGCCACTCGTCGTCCTCAACCGTTTGGAGAGGCGCGACAAAGCGATAACCGGTGCCTTGGACCGTTTCGATGAAACGACAGTCGCGGCTTTCCGACAAAAATCGACGAAGCTTTGAAATGTGAACAGGCAGGTTACTTTCTTCTACAAAATTACCGTTCCAGACATGTCCCAGGATCTCATCCTTCGTAACTACTTTCCCGGCGTTCTCTATAAGAAATTCCAGTACGTCAAAGGTTTTAGTGGTTAAATCCAGGTGCTGGCGCTCCTTGATAACGGAACGCTCAGCCGTATTCAAGAGACAGTCACGGAACTTGTAGACACGCATGGGAACTCGAGTATACTCCTCAGATCGATTTTAGGTCTGGATTATAGGAAACGGTGAATATTAACAGAATTTCCAGCGCTTGTACGCCCCTTTGTTCAAGATTTAGAATAATTTAGAAAAATCAAACACGCTTAAAGACGTGGTTCAAGGATGGGTGTAGCCTTATCTCATCCTACAGTCAGATGAGAGCACGAACGCCCACTGCTCGCAGTAGTTTGACGAAAAAGGATTATTCTCCCCGACGATCGGCTGAGAGAACTGGAAGGCACGGGAATCCGCTTAAAGTTCTCTCTGCCGATTTTCTGTGCTCACCGACATAGATCAGCCGCCTCACTCCGCCCACATAAAAACTCTTTCATTAAGTAATTACTTAATTACTTAATTACTTAATTACATAATGAAAAGCACTCAAGAAACCCACCCTACCCGTTGTTTCAGTTGCTACGTTGGTTTTCGGGAATGCTACCAGACTTTTCCGCCGCGGCGATCTTTGTTTTCGGTGCGAGCTTTCGCAGATTTTCAACCGCGACGGGAAGGGCTTCGAGGATGCGTGTGAGGTCGTCTTCGGAATTGAATCGTCCAAAGCTAAAGCGGATCGCACCGCGGGCGAGCTCGTCGTCGCGGCCGAGTGCACGTATGACAGGCGACGGCTCGAGCGATCCGGACGAGCATGCGGAACCGGTCGAGACGGCGATGCCCTGCATATCGAGATTGATCAAAAGGCCCTCGCCCTCGATGCGTGCGAATGACAGGTTTGAAATATTTGGCAGGCGATGGATGGCATCGCCATTTAGATTGACTTCGTCGATAAGCTCGAAGACGCCCTGTTCGAACCGGTCGCGAAGATCCCCGATTCGCATCGCACTTTCCGCAAGCTCTTCACCCGTGAGCTCGCACGCCTTTCCGAACGCAACGATGTTCGGGACCGATTCGGTTCCGCCGCGCGTCCCGCGCTCCTGGCGTCCGCCGATGTTCTGCGCATGCAGACGCACGCCGCGTCGGACATACAATGCGCCAATCCCTTTCGGTGCGTAGATCTTGTGACCCGACATCGAAAGCAGATCGCACCCGATGGCTTCGACATCGACCGGCACCTTTCCCGCCGCCTGCACCGCATCGGTGTGAAAGTAGGTCTTCCGCCCGTCGGCCCGTATTTCTTTTACAAGTTGTCCGATCTCTTCGAGCGGTTGCACCGTACCGATCTCGTTGTTCGCCATCATTACCGAGATGAGGATGGTCTCGGCTCGTATCGCTTCTTTTAGATCTTCGATACGGATGATGCCGTTCTCGTACGCCGGGAGATATGTGATCTCGTAACCGTCCAGTTTCTCGAGGTCCTCGCACACGCTCTTGACGGCGGGGTGCTCGATGGCGGTGGTGATGATGTGGTGCTTCGTCTCTCCATGTTCGTCAAAAAAACGCCCCGCCTTTTGGTCGGGCTTCTGTATTTGCGATTCGAGCAGACCGCGGATGGCGAGGTTGTTGGATTCGGTGCCGCCCGATGTGAAGATGATCTCGGCCGGGCGTGCGTTGATCAGAGCAGCGGCCTGGTGACGCGCTTTATCTACGGCGGCACGCGCTTCCTGACCGAAGAAGTGAATGCTCGATGCGTTGCCGAACTTGTCTTTTAAGTACGGCAACATCGCGTCGAGCACCTCAGGTGCGATCGGCGTTGTCGCGCTGTTGTCGAGATATATCCGGCGGAGCATGTGGTCATTCTATCGCAACCGGTGGTGCGGACGGAACAAGAAGCGGGGACTTTGAATTTCCTCCGGCTTCAGCCGGAGGTTGTGGTGAGAAAGTATTTCGGCTTTAGCCAAAATTTTCACGACGGCATCTGGACGAAACGCCGGGCCGAGTTCCCAGACAGGATTTCGGCGAAAGCCGAAGCCTATTAGGACCGGTACCTCCGGCTGAAGCCGGAGGCAACTGATCACGAGGAAGCCGCGGGTTCAAGGTAAAAAATAAAGCCGAGCTAAGCCCGGCTTTATTAATAGACGAAGGCACGCGGCCTTTGCTTAGGGTGAAATGAGAGTTATTTACCCTCGCGGTAGGTTGTCCATTGTGCGTCCATGCGGGCGTCCTGTCCGGATGTGAACAAAAACATGCATGCATCATCCGTGTAGTCCATAAAGTTCTCGATCGGGTCGAGACCGGACCTGTTCCGGCATGAATCACGGCCCTGCGGGCATCCGTAAGCCGGGCTCTTTTCGGCGTTGGTATCGTCCACCAGATCGCCGCCGCCATTACATCCGCCCTGAAATGTGTGATAGAGACCCATCCAGTGGCCGACTTCGTGCGTCGCCGTGTCACCTAAATTATACGGAGCGGCCGTTCCGCCCGGAAGCGATGAGTAGAGCAGTACCACGCCGTCGCGTTTCGGGTTTCCCGCATAGCTCGAAGGAAATGTCGCGTAGCCGAGAATGCCGTTGCTCGGATTGCAGCTATAGATATTCAGATCGTCCGCTGTGCCGATACGCAGAGCGTTTTTGATCTGCGTCTCGGTCGAGCTGTTGTAGCAGCCATCGAACCACGCAGCGTTTGTCGTCCGAGTTGTCGTAACGAGGTTGAAGGACCATCCGGTCGATGCGAACGCTGAGCGGAGAACGTTCATCTGGTCGTTGATCATCGCGGTCGTGACATCGCCATTGGCGACGCCCGTGCCTTTGTTGATCACGTGAAAGTAGACGTTGATCACGCCGCCGGTCGCTTCCGAGACACCGGCACGCGCCAGCTCTTTGTAACGGGCAGCGAAGTCCCCTTCCATTGCGGCCTGCTCGGCGTCAGACGGGTGCACCGGACAGTATCGTTCTCCGATACCGGGAATCTTGTTATTGTCTGATGATTTGTCGGCCCGCGCGTCGCCTCTGAAACCAACTACAGCGACCGCGACAAGCAAAACAAGGCTAAAGATTGAAAATTTGCTCACTACACTGTTCCTCCTAAAGGTTGACTATGGAATTTACGGATAAATGACGGAATGCGTCAGGATTCTTTGCGTGTTGAGTTCCGGAATTCTACGACAAATCAGGCTAAGTTTACAAGGTATTTTTTCGTTGAAATCAGTTGGTTCTGAAAATTCGACGTAGATCATGTTTCAAGCGTAGTCGCGTGCTTTAGCACTTGAGATGGATCTGCTGAGAAAATCCCCAGGGTTTTTAACGCCCTTCGAGCGGGAAGCCCGTTAAAACGGGCTCGAGATCCATCACGACCCGACCCACGCCGTAAACAGCGTGGCTACGCGAAGCCCTTCGATTCAGAGTCACCCAGTACTTTCGACTGTTGTCTGCACCGAGTCGATCGTCTGGAAAACCAAGGCTATTTCGCACCTATTGACGCTGTTTTCGACGTTGGGAAAGATCGCCCACGGACTAGATTTCGCCTCGGAGCCGGTGATGGATATCCGTGACCTTGTTGCTGTATATCGCCTAAATGCGATAAATTAAAACCCGCGCCGGTTCGACAGCATCGAATCAGCCGGACCCTGATAGATAAGGTATTAATAATGGATTTTGCTACAAAAGAGATTTTTAAACGCTATGCCAGCATTATGGTCGGACGTCCGATCTCGCCGGTGTTTCTGAACATTCTGGTGACGAGCGTCTGCGACATGCGGTGTACGCACTGCTTTTTTACAGAAGAGCTCGACGACCGTCCGCGAAAGAAGCTGCAGATGAAGGCGGATGAGATCGCTAAGATCTCGGAGACGCTCGGCGGTAATCTCGGTGTTCTAGTGCTCGCCGGCGGCGAGCCGTTTACGCGAAAGGACCTGCCGGAGATCGTCAAGTCGTTCTACGAAAATAACAAACTCGATTCGGTTTATCTCATGTCGAACGGCCAGATCCATCAGCGGATCTTTCCCGACGTCACGCGGATCCTCGACGAATGTCCGAACCTGAATGTCACGATCGCCCTCGGCATCGACGGAATGAAGGATGCGCATGAGAAGATCCGTCGCAAAGAGGGAAGTTGGGACAAGGCGATCCATACGGCGCGTACGCTTCAGCAGATGAAGGCCGAGCAGTATCCGCAGCTCGATATTCAGACTTGCACATGCGTCATGCATTCGAACGAGGACACGATCTTCGATTGGTACGATTTTCTGAAGAACGACCTCAAGCCCGACAAGGTGAATATCAATTACATTCGGCCTCCGTCGGCCGACCCCATCGAGCTTCAGTTCGATCACAAGCGATATCAAGAACTGTCGCAGATGATCCTCGACGACACGAAGAACGCTGCTCTCAAGAATAACTACGGCGGGAATTCGGGTTTCTTTAAGGCCGCGGTCGATCTTTACATGCACGATCTGATCGCAAAGACCAAGGAAGAGAACAAGGCCCAGCTCAAATGCTACGCCGGCAGTGCCGGTGCGGTGATCTACGACAACGGTGTGCTTTCGTCGTGCGAGAACAAGGCCGATGTTTTGAATCTTCGGGATTATGATTGGAACTTCCAGTCGGCGTGGAATACGGATCTCATGAAGGAGCGTCGCAAAGAAGCCGCTGCGGGCTGTTTCTGCACGCACGAATCGAACTGTTATTATCCGTCGCTGCCGTTCAATCCGGGCCACTTGATCAAGATCAAGAAGCTCGAGAAGCAGATGAAAAAGGCTTCGAAGGAGATGGGATTCGCGGCGGCGAGAGAAATCGCGTTGAAGGCGTAGTCGAATCATGTTGACGTATAAGGCCACCTATAAGTTTCTTCCCGACGGTGTTCACGGCGAGGTTCTGGATTTTCCGGGAACTATTACCTGCGGAAAAGATTTGGAAGAAGCACGACGTCTTCTTGCTGGTGCCTTAGTGGATATGGCTGAGACGAACCTAAGTATGGGCGAGGCTTTACCGGGACCAGACGCGTCGCTTAGCGATGTTGACGCGGATCTCGAGGAACCTATTCATCTGATACTCACGGCTTCCAGCCGGGTGAAGGTCGTTCCTGAAGTGTCTTATGAAGCGGCGTGACCTGGTTCGCCACCTCGAGGCAAATCAATGTCGGCTTTTGCGGGAAGGCGGAAGCCATTCGATTTGGGAGAACAAACTAACGGGCAAGCGGACGTCGGTTCCGCGGCACAAAGAGATCGCAGAATACACAGTCACCAAGATCTGCAAGCAGTTGGAAATTAGAATTCCATAAATGCAGCAAAACGCACCAAAGATCCTAATAATCTCATCCGATACCGGTGGCGGCCATCGTTCGGCCGCCGTCGCTTTGTCGGAAGGGCTGCAGCGTGTCTGGCAGGGTGAGTCGATCGCGGTTCGCGTGATCAAGGCAGTCGAGGAATCGCATCACATCACCGACAAGCTGGTCGGCGTCTATAATTGGGTGCTTCGCCACAAGCAGGGTTGGATGAAGTATCTCTACTGGGCGATCAACCGCTTTCGGCCCGAGACCCGCGAATTCTTCCAAAGCCGCTGTATCGGATTTTGCCGCGACGCGTTTGAGAAGTGGTGTCCGCATATCGTCGTAAGTGTTCACCCTCTCACGCAGCACATCTTCGGACGCATACTTCGCGAACTGAATCTCACCGAACAGATTCCTTTGGTGACGGTCGTCACCGATCCTTGTTACGGATTTTGGAGAGGATGGGCGTGCGACGATGTCTCGCTCTATCTTGTCGCGAACGACGACGCTCGACAACAGTTGATTGATTACGGGGTGTCGGCGGAGAAGATAAAGATCTCGGGTCTGCCGCTCCATCCGAAATTTAAGGAAGTCACCGAAGCCGACGCGCAGAACGCACGGCGAGCATTCGGTCTCGATCCGGATAAGTTCACCGTCTTTGTAAACGCCGGCTGGATCGGCGGCGGGAACATTCCGGCCATCTTCCGCGAGCTTGTCCGCGGCGAGCTGGATGTCCAGGCGATATTCCTCGCCGGAAAGAACGAAGGCCTCCGACTCGAGGCCGAAGAGATCGCAAAAAGCGCAAAGTTTCCGGTAAAGGTCATCGGCTATTCGGACGAGATCGAAAAACTCATGCACTCG
The DNA here is from genome assembly GCA_041745575.1 of Pyrinomonadaceae bacterium. GTDB lineage: Bacteria > Acidobacteriota > Blastocatellia > Pyrinomonadales > Pyrinomonadaceae > OLB17. The sequence goes on along the minus strand of JBGTIQ010000024.1, from coordinate 491 downwards.
GCCAATGTGATGGTGTCGAAACTCGGCGGCCTGACAACCTTCGAGGCGCTTGCGTGCCGTCTTCCGATTATTGCCGATACAACGACACCGCCGATGCCTCAAGAAGCGGGGACCGTCCGTCTGATCGCGAGACGTGGTGCCGGCATTCTTCTTGAAAAAGCTTCGGATATTGTGCCGACGATACAATCGTTGGTCGGCGATTCACTCCGTTATCGGGATATGAAGGCCGCGACCGCCTCATTATCGGTTCCGAACTCAACTGAGCAGATCATAAATGAGATAACGGCGCTGCTCCCCGCCCCCGAGATGCGCCGGTCGGCGGCTTAGTGGTCGGTGGTCAGTGGTCGGTGGTCGGTGGTCGGTGGTCGGTGGTCGGTGGTCGGTGGTCGGTGGTCGGTGGTCGGTGGTCGGTGGTCGGTGGTCGGTGGTCGGTGGTCGGTGGTCTGTGGTCGGTGGTCGGTGGTCGGTGGTCGGTGGTCGGTGGTCAACCT
>JBGTIQ010000023.1:0-10046 GCA_041745575.1 Pyrinomonadaceae bacterium | reverse complement strand
CGGTAGCGACCGGGTTTCCCGTCGGAGACCTCGAATCTCAGGGGAAACCCGGTCGCTACCGCTCGCGGTTCTGACAGAGCTCTCACCACCACCCCAAAAGCTTCCACCACGCCAATCCGACAATCGACCAGATGAGAATGTTCACGACCGAGGCAACGAGGCCGACGGTCCACCACGTCCGCTGTTTGACATAGCCCGCGCCGAAGTAGATCGGTGCCGGCGTCGTCCCGTAATGCGTCAGGCCGGCGTTGAGATTCGAGAAGTACGCGAGCATCAGAACGGCCAGACCTGCGGGGGCTCCGGCGGCAAGCGTGACGAGCAGGAACGGAACGAACATCGCGAGTACGTGTCCGGTGATCGACGCGAAAAGATAGTGTGAGTAGAAATATACAAGTGCGAGGATCGCGAGGGCCGCAACCCAAGTCATCCCGGTCGTAAGGGATCCCATCCGCTCGGCGAACAATCTCGTCAAGCCGGTCTCGCTGAGCCACATCGCCATATTCACGAGCCCACCGTACCAAATGAAAACCGACCACGCTGCTTTCTCACCCATCAGGTCGCGCCACTCGATGACGCCTGCAAGCAGCAGCACACCGATGCCCGCGAGCGCGACGAACGCGGTGTCAACCGGATGCAGAATGTCTTTGGTGATCCAAAAAAAGATCACGGTTGCGAGAACACCGAGCACGATGATCTCGCTCTGTTTGATACGCCCGAGTTTCGTCAGCTCGTCATGGGCGAATCGGGACGCTTCGGGCGTCTCCTTCACTTCGGGCGGGACGAGCCGGTAGATCAGGAATGGGATAACCGCGAGCGACACGAGAGCCGGCACAATTCCCGCGGCAAACCAGGAAAGGTAGGTAAGCTCGATGCCGGTATTGTCCTGGATAAGTTTTCGGATGATGAAGTTCGACGCTTGCCCGGTGAGGAACGTCGCGCAGATGATCACGTCGCATTGGTACAAAAGGTTGATGAGGAAAGTGCCGAGGCGGCCCGCTGTTCCATCGTCGGGTCGAGAATCGTAAGTTTCGCTGATGCTTAGAGCGATCGGGAGAATTATGCCGCCGTTGCGGGCGCCGTTCGACGGGATCATCGATGCAAGCACGAAATCGGTCGCGACGAGTCCGTAGCCGAGGCCGATCGTTTTCTTTCCGACCGCGCGAACGAAGAGCAATGCGATGCGATGGCCGAGGCCGGTCTTGATGAACGCGCAGGAAAAAAAGTATGCCGCCAGAACCAGCCACACGACAGGTTCCCCATATCCATTCAGCGCGTCGGTCGGTTTGAGCGCACCGAAGACTACGGTTGCGACCACGCCGAGCATAACCACCGCGCTTCCGGTCAATGGTTGGACGATCGAGCCGACGATCGTCGAAATGAAGATCGCGAGCAGCGTCCAAGCCTCACGCGTTACACCTTCGGGCCGAGGCAAGAGCGCGACCAATAAACCGACGCCTATCGTGATCAGCCACTTTACGATCTTGTTACGATCCATCTGTTTGTTGAGATCGGCCGAACACCACCACGCAAAAACAAAAAAAGCGGATGGCCGTGCAACCCTCCGCTTTCGTTTTCAAAACGATCGAAACCTTATTCGCCGAGGTACGCTTCTTTAACTTTCGGATCTTGCGCGAGTTTTTTCGAATCGCCTTCCATAACGATCCGTCCCGTCTCCAGAACATAGGCCCGGTCGGAGTGATGCAGCGCAGCATTTGCGTTCTGTTCGACCAGAAGTATGGTCGCTCCCTCATCGCGGATGCGCTCGATCGCCTCGAATATCGTGTGGACGATCAGCGGCGCAAGACCAAGCGAAGGTTCGTCAAGCAGCAGAAGACGCGGCCTCGACATTAACGCCCGGGCCATCGCGAGCATCTGCTGTTCGCCGCCGGAAAGCGTTCCGGCCTTTTGCTGCTGGCGTTCCTTAAGACGCGGAAACAGCGTGTAGCCCTTTTCCATGTCGTCCGCTATACCTTTCTTATCCTTTCGAATAAAAGCACCCATCTCCAAATTCTCGCGAACACTGAGATTTGCAAAAACTCCGCGGCCCTCGGGCGACATCGCGATCCCCATCGATACAAGCTTGTATGTTGAGATGCCGCTGATCTGTTTACCCTCGTAGAGAACGCGGCCGGCCTTTGGTTCGAGCAGTCCGGTGATGGTCCGAAGCGTCGTAGTTTTTCCGGCACCGTTCGCGCCGATCAACGTTACGACCTCGCCCTGCTCAACGTGAAGGTTGATGCCGGTGAGCGCCTCGATCGCCCCGTAGTTCACTGATACATTTTCTAATGTAAGCATGTTCCGATTTTGGATTTTAGATTTTAGATTTTAGATTTGAGATTTCGGATCGTCGGAAAAAGAAATCCAAAATCCAAAATCTAAAATCCAAAATGGTCAATCTCCCAAGTAAGCTTCGATCACCTTCGGATCGTTCTTGATATCCTGCGGCAATCCGAGTGCGATCGATTTTCCGTAGTCGATAACCTGAATGCGGTCGCATACGCCCATCACGACTCGCATATTGTGCTCGACCAGAACGACAGTCAGGTTAAATTTGTCGCGGATCTCTTTGATCAGATCGGTCAGGTCGTGCTGCTCGGACGGATTCATACCAGCAGCGGGTTCGTCGAGCAGCAAAAGCTGCGGACGCGTGGCGAGCGCCCGGACGATCTCAAGCCGCCGCTGGTTTCCGTACGGCAAAGACGTTCCGCCTTCGTCTTTATATTTTTCAAGACCGAAGATCCGCAGAAGCTCAAGTGCGAATTCACGGTGTTCCGCTTCGTCCGAGTGAAAGCGCGGCAGCCTGAACACGGCGTCCGCAAGATTTTGTTTGGCATGACGATGACAGCCGGTGATGACATTTTCGAGGACCGTCATGCTTGGAAACAGTCGGATATTCTGAAACGTGCGCGAGACACCGAGCCGCGAAATTTCATAAGGGCGGAGCCCGTTCACGCGTGTTCCCGCGATATGAATATCTCCGGATGTGGGTTCGTAAACACCGGTCAGCAGGTTAAAGATCGTGGTCTTGCCTGCTCCGTTCGGGCCGATCAATCCGTAGATCTCACCCGGCCGAACATCCATTGTCAGCTCATTTACGGCGATAAGCCCGCCAAAGCGGATCGTAACTTTATCTGTTTGTAGAATGTGGTTTCCGTTTCCGTCGGTCATGCTTTCATACCTCCGGTCGGTTTGTCTGCCCGTCGAAATCGCTTGAAGAAACTGCCGATCTCGGCCGTTCCCAGAATGCCCTGCGGGCGAAGGATCATGGTCAGGATCAGTATCAAAGCAAAAATGACGAGGCGTAGATCTGCGAACCTAAACGTTGTCGCGCCAACCTGAAGATCGGGCAAGCCGCGCAAAAGCTCGGGCAAAAGCGTAACGATGATCGCGCCGAGGATCGCGCCGGTCATCGAACCCATTCCTCCGATGACGATCATGATGATGATCTCGAACGACTTGATGAATTGAAAATCATTCGTGCTCAGGAATTTATTGTAATGTGCGAACAACGCGCCGGCGACGCCCGCGAATGATGAGCCGATAACAAACGATGTCACCTTATAGCGCGTCGTGTTGACGCCCATCGCCTCAGCGGCAAGCTCGTCCTCACGGATCGAGACGAGTGCGCGACCCGTATCGGACTTTACGATGTTATGGATCACGAGGACGGTGATCACCGCAAAGACCCCGATCCACAAAAAGTTTGCATAGCCCGGGACCTGATAACCCGTGGCGCCGCCGACAGCGTCGATGTTGAGGATCACTATGCGAATGATCTCGGCAAAACCAAGCGTCACGATCGCAAGGTAGTCGCCCTTCAATCGGAGAGAAGGAATGCCGACAATCAGACCAGCCATTGCCGCTACCACCGCACCGATGGCGATCGCGATCAGCAGAACAACGCTCGACGCAACAAAATCACCGAGTCCGGCGAGCGACGTTTCGATCGAACGTCCGTAGGTTACTGAAAAATATGCGGACGAGTAGGCACCGACGGCCATGAATCCGGCGTGTCCGATCGAGAACTGGCCGGTAAAGCCGTTGATCAAATTGAGCGATGTGGCGAGGATGATGTTGATGCCGATGAAGACCAGCAGCCTCGCCTGATAATCGTCGACGCCGACACCGAAAAAGCCAGTCGCGCTCATCATCGCGTTAACGATGTAGAGCGCCACGATCACGATTATCCCTAAGATTAAGCTTTTAACCCACGAAGGCATCTTTTTCATTTTAGATTTTGGATTTTGGATTTTGGATTTGGAATAGCAAGAGTCTTTCTTTCTTACAATCCAAAATCCAAAATCTAAAATCCAAAATCGCTAGACCTTTTCCTGAACGTTCGAACCGAGTAATCCCGCCGGCCTCAGTAACAAAACCAGAATCAAAATTGCAAATGCGACCGCATCGCGATAGGTCGACGGAATGCCGACATAGCTGCCGTATCCGACAACGAGCGTTTCGGCAGCCCCGATCAGCAGCCCGCCAAGAACGGCTCCGGGAATGTTCCCGATACCGCCGAGGACCGCGGCGACAAACGCTTTCAGGCCAGTCATAATTCCCATCAAGGGTTCGATCTTCGGGTTGTACTGTGCCGTAAGCACGCCACCTGCGGCTGCCAATGCCGATCCGAGAGCGAACGTAAATGCGATCACAAAATCGGTATTGATGCCCATCAACTTCGCCGAAGTGATGTTGAACGAAACTGCTCGCATCGCCTTACCCATCTTTGTTCTAAAAATAATGTACTGCAGCACCACCATCAGAGCGATCGACACGACAAAGATGAGGATCTGCGATGTCGAGATCGTCGCATTTCCGAAAAGCGTGATGTTCTCGTTCGGCAGCAGTTGAGGGAACGATCTCGGCGTACCTGAAAAAATAAAGACGAAAAGATACTCGATCAAGAGCGACATGCCGATCGCCGTGATCAGCGTCGTCATCTTCGAGTATTTACGAACCGGGCGGTACGCGAATCGCTCAATCGCCATGCCGATAGCGCCGGCGATCGCCATCGCACCGAGAAGCGTTACTCCGAAGCCAAGGGCCGACGGATTCGCCGCAAACCCGAGCGAAGTCGCGATCATAAATCCCGCGTACGCGCCGACCATATAAATGTCGCCGTGGGCGAAATTGATCAGACGCAGGATGCCGTAGACCATCGTGTATCCGAGCGCGATCAGCGCATAGATCGATCCGATCGTCAGGCCGTTGATAAGCTGCTGAACAAAAGTGTCCATAGGGATGAAAGTTTCAGGTTCTAAGTTCCAAGTTCAAGGCCTTAACGACCTCGGACTTGGAACTTTGAACCCGGAACCTGGAACACGAAAACTATTTAGTCGCGTTCGAGCTTGCCGACGTGTTGGAGTTTGTCGAATTTGAGTTCGTAGACGCGGTCGTCCCGGAGTTGCCGTTCGAATTGGCATTCGCAGATTCAGCCGGTGCGGAACCCTCGGGTGCGATCGTTTCTTTAAACTTGAACTTACCCGCCGCCGGATCGAGTTCAAGTACTACCGCAGGCTTAACCGCGTTGCGGCTCGAATCGATCGTGATCTGGCCGGTTACTCCGGCGAAATTCTTGGTCGAGTTGATCGCGTCCCTGAGCTTCGCACTGTCGGTGCCGCCGGCACGTTTGATCGCATCCGCCAAGACCTTCGCCGCGTCGTATGCAAGAGCTGCCAGCGAGTCGGGCTCGACATTGAATTTTGCTTTGTAAGCCTTCACAAAATTCTGGATCTCAGGTGCGGGATTTTCCGCCGAATAGTGATTCGATATGTATGTGTTTTTCAGAGCGTCACCGCCAAGCTTCCAAAGCTCGGGCGAATCCCAGCCGTCGCCGCCGAGCAACGGCATATTCATGTCGAGCTCACGGGCCTGTTTAGCAATAATGCCGACCTGGCCGTAATAACCGGGAATGTAGATCACATCCGGATTCAGGTTGCGGATCTTGGTGAGCTGTCCCTTAAAATCGGGGTCGGTCTGTGTGTAAGCTTCCTTCGCAACAATTTTCCCGCCAAGCTTTGTAAATTCCTCTTCGAAAAACTGTGTCAGGCCTTTGCTGTAGTCGGAGTTAACATCGCCGAGGATCGCGGCCGTCTTTGCCTTGAGGGTATTTGCGGCGAACTTCGCCATCACAGAACCTTGGAACGGGTCGATAAAGCAGACGCGGGAAATGTAGTCACCGACCTCCGTAACTTTCGGATTCGTTGACGATGGCGTGATCATCGGGATCTTCGCTTCCTGCGCGACCGGGGCGGCAGCCAGGCTGTTGGTCGATGCGACCTCGCCGAGCAGCGCCCGGACCTTGTCCTGATTGATCAATTTCGAAACGACGGTCTTAGCCTGTTCGGGGCGTCCCTGGTCGTCTTCGACGATAAGCTCGATCTTCTTGCCATTGATGCCGCCCGCGTTGTTGATCTCTTCGACCGCCAGTTCGATCCCGTTCTTGGTGGACTGTCCAAAGCTGGACGTTTGTCCGGTCAGATCGCCATAAACACCGACCTTTATGGTGTCGCCGGTGTCTGCCGCACCGCCATCCCCGCCCTTCTGCACACAGGCTAACGAGCTAAAGATCGAGACGATCAAAGCCAAAGTTAAAAAAGCTCTTGTCATAAAAATTTCTCCGGTTGATTTGCGTTGGATCGGATCTACGCGGCCGCTTGTCCGGACTAATACGCCGGTTCGCAGGGAAAGTTTAAGTCTGCGGCTGGTAACTCCAATATCGATACAATGGTGCATTATACCCGATTGAAACCGCATGTCGAGTAAATGGCAGGCTTAAAGCGTAAGATCGCGATGTTGCCGGTGCTTACCCCCGTTCTGGGGAGGGGCTGGTAGAATATTGCCACTTAAAATATGACAGAAAGATCGACAAATGAGTTCGGCGATATGCCGGCAGATGATTTTCGCCGGTACGGATATGAGGTGGTTGATTGGATAGCCAATTATTTCGAGCATATCGGGGAATATCCGGTTCTGTCGCAGGTTCAGCCCGATTGGCTGAAGGCCAATCTGCCGACATCCGCACCGGAAAACGGGGAAGATTTTGGCGATGTCTTAAAGGATGTCGACCGTTTGATCCTGCCCGCCGTCACACATTGGAACCATCCCAATTTTCACGGTCTGTTTTCGACATCGACGTCGTCGGTGGGTGTTTTCGGTGAGATGCTCTCCGCCGCGTTCGATATGAAGGCGATGTTGTGGCGAACATCGCCGGCATCCACCGAGCTCGAAGACGTCGTCCTCGACTGGCTGCGGCAGATGATGAACCTGCCCGAGCAATTCGAGGGGATCATCTACGACACCGCATCCGTCTCGACGATGCATGCCATTGCCGCCGCGCGCGAGCGGGCAGATTTGAATATTCGCGAACTTGGAATGAGCGGCCGCGACGATCTGCCACTGCTCCGCGTGTATTGCTCGGAGCATGTTCATTCGTCGATCGATAAATCCGTCATCACGCTCGGCCTCGGAACTCGAAGCCTGCGCAAGATCGCGGTCAACGATCGATTTGAAATGCGTGCCGAAGCTCTGGCCGATGCGATCGAGGAGGATACCGAAGCCGGGTACATGCCGATCTGCGTGATCCCGACGATCGGTACCACGTCGAGCTCAAGCGTCGATCCGGTCGATGCGATCGCCGACATCTGCGAGAAGCACGGCATCTGGCTGCACGTCGATGCGGCGTACGCCGGTTCGGCGGCGATCGTGCCTGAGATGCAGCCGTTATTCGCCGGCTGGGAACGTGCCGATTCGATCGTCACCAATCCGCACAAGTGGTTGTTCACACCGTTCGATCTATCAGTTTTGTATTGTCGTGATTTGGGCGGGCTGAAAAAGGCATTCTCGCTCGTGCCCGAATATTTAAAAACCAGCGATGAAAGTTCGGTGAAAAACGGGATGGATTACGGGATCCAGCTCGGACGTCGTTTCCGAGCGCTGAAGCTTTGGTTTGTGATGCGGTACTTCGGCCGGGAAGGCCTCGTCAAACGCATTCGCGAACACTGCCGGCTCGCGCGTCTCTTCGCGTCGTGGGTTGAAGAGTCTGATAAGTTTGAGATGCTCGCTCCGGTGCCGTTCGCCCTTGTCTGCTTTCGTGCTTGCGCATCCGGCGTCGATGATCTCGACGCGCTCAACGAGCGGATGATGAACGACATCAACGCATCGGGCGAAGCTTATCTATCTCATACGAAACTCGACGGAAAGTTTACACTGCGATTATCAGTGGGAAGTATAAGAGTTGAGGAGAAGCATTTGGTGAAAGTATGGGAGTTGCTTTCAAGGGCCGTGGCGACTGAGAAAAGTTAGCCGCGGATTAGCGCGGATGACGCGGATATGAGAAAGGCTGATCCGCGTCATCCGCGTCAATCCGCGGCAAACATCTCTTTAGCGTTGATCAATCTCCTCCCAGATCTTATGTCCGTGAGTCTCTTTCAAAAAGATCGCACCGACGATGAACGTGATGCTCGCGATGATCATCGGATAGTAGAGACCGGCGTGGATGTTTCCCGTCTGCGCGATGATCGACAATCCTATCAAGGGCAATAGCCCGCCGAAGACACCGTTCCCGATGTGATACGGCAGCGACAGAGCCGTATAGCGGATCTTCGCCGGGAATGCCTCAACGAGATACGCCGCGATCGGGCCGTAAACCATCGTTACCCAAAGTACCTGAACGAATATCAGCAAGATCAATAGCCATGCGGTCGGGTTCGACACGAGATCGCGGATCGAAGTGAAGGGCAAAACTTTTGGCGCGGAAATGAGCGCTCCGGCGTCGTCGATCGATTGCGGCGTCAGGGTGATCGCACCCGTCACCGGATGCTTTTGCGACGTCGCCGTGACGACGTTCGATCCCGCAACGGATTGCATCGCCTTATAGATCGGCAAATAAGTAAGGACCGCGAGCAGACATCCGGCGAGGATTATCCATTTTCGTCCGACGCGATCGCTCAACCAGCCAAAGAAAACAAAGAACGGCATACCCATCAGGAGCGCGATGGCGATGATGTAGTTCGCCGATGTCGTATTCACGTTCAGAATCGACTGCATGTAGAACAGCGCATAGAACTGGCCGGTGTACCAAACGACGCCTTGTCCGGCGGTCGCGCCGAACAGCGAGACGAGAACTCGTTTCAGGTTTTCCCATTTCGTGAAAGCTTCGACGAGGGGATTTGCAGATGTCATCCCGCTTGATTTGATGTGCTGGAAGATCGGTGACTCTTTCATTCTCAGGCGTATGTAGAGTGAGATGGCGACGAGGAATATCGAGATCAGAAAAGGGATCCGCCATCCGCCCATCGATTCCGTTTTCCCGCCGAACTGATCTGCGCTCATCGTGTTCTGCACGATGAGGATCACCGCCAGCGACATGAACAATCCGAGCGTCGCCGTGATCTGTATGAACGAGGTGTAGAATCCGCGTCGCTCGTCGGGAACGTGCTCGGCAACGTAAACCGCAGCACCGCCATACTCGCCGCCGAGAGCGAGGCCCTGCAGAATGCGAATGAGGAGAAGAATGATCGGAGCGGCCATACCGATCTGTTCGTACGTCGGCAGAAATCCGATGAGAGCCGTCGCTCCGCCCATTATCAGCAGCGTGACGAGGAACGCATATTTGCGTCCGACGATGTCGCCGATGCGTCCAAAGAACAATGCTCCGAACGGCCGCACAACAAAACCAACCGCGAACGTCGCGAGGTACGCAATATATGCAAACGTGTCGTTGCCGGGCGGATAGAAAAGCGGTGCGATGATTCCCGCAAGGCTGCCGAAGATGTAGAAGTCGTACCACTCGATCATCGTCCCGACCGACGACGCGCCGATGACCTGCCAGATCTTTGTCTTCGATATCCGATCGTTGTAGAGCCCGCCGAGGTCTGCTGATGAAGTTGCCGTCATATTTTTGTTAGTGAGATTTTTACGTGAATAACGTCTGGTTGGCAAAACGCGGCTGTTTCTTTGCGACTTTGCGACTTTGCGGGAACAAAAACTCTGCTTTGCGGCTTCGCGACTTTGCGGGAAATTAAGTTAGTGTTCCCGCAAAGTCG
>JBGTIQ010000022.1:0-54186 GCA_041745575.1 Pyrinomonadaceae bacterium | reverse complement strand
AGCTCGGCGGTATCAGCATCGGCTGCTTCTGGTCGTATCTCTTGAACACTGGCTCTGACTTCCTCTTCATAAACAATATTTTAAAGCCATTACTCCTGATTTGCGCCAAAAAAAGAGGCCGCCTTTTCAGACAGCCTCTTTATTCGTTTGTTTCTGAATGTTAGCTACCCGATGAACAACTCGTCTTCCATATAAGCCCGGTCGAGCGGCTTCGGAGCAGGAGCAAATAACACCTCGAGAGCTCGCTTCACGCCTGCCATAATGGCCGCGACTTCGCGTGCCGGCTCGACGATCTTTTTCTGGACAAACTCGGTGGTGTCGACGACCTGATCATGCGTGCGATCGATCGTCTTGCTGACCATCGCAACCTTGTCTTTAGCAGTAATAGCCGTTTCACCGACCAGCACCCGCAGCTCGGCAACCTCTTCCTTGATCAACTCGGTCGATTCGGCCAGATGGCGCGTCGCCGTTGAAAGGTTCGCAGAGATCTCAGTGAAATGCACCGAGATCTCTTTCCCTTGCACGCTTATCGCGTTGACCTTTGTGATCAGTGGATCGAAGCGCTCTTCAAGCCGGCTGACGGTATTCGTGACACGACGAACGACAACTGCGATGGCTATCAATGCGATGGCCATCACGATAAAACACACCGCGATCACGATCGACGCGATCATCATCCAAAATTGCGGCTCGTTCGCGTTCATACGCTAGTTGTTTTCTTTGTTTTCGACTGGATAGCTCGGTCGTCCTTCGGTGATCGACTTGGCTTCGTTGCGCCGCTTTTCTGCGACGTAAGCGTCCTTGCCGGCCTCGACCGCCGCGGTAAACGGGTTTGCCGTCCGAGCCGCTGCGCTCTTTGCCTTCTCGGTCAACTCACCGGCCTTTTCCTGAGCTGTCTGATATATCTCGCCCGCTCGTTCGCGACCGACCTCGTAGTATTCACCGGCGCGATCCTGAATCTGCGCGGCAGCTTCCTTGCTCTTTTCGAGGCCCTTTCGGGTCACGTCGGCGATGTCTTCGCGCAGCTCAATGCCTGATTTTGGGGCAAACAGAAGGGCGATAACCGCTCCGATCCCGCCACCGATCAGCAAATAGGTCAATTTTGTCGTAACACTCGAATCTTCTCTGTCGTATTCGTTTCTCATAGCAATTCTCCTAAAATTCCGTGAACCACAACTATACCAAAGATTTAGGATTTAGGACAGGGCGTACTACGCGAACGACTGGTAACAAATAATGGCCCCAAGAGTGGCGACGACAAAGGCGCTCATCACAGGCAGGGCCTTAACAAGCCGGTTTTCGCCGAGCCGCAGGCCCTTAAAAACGTGCCCGCCGTAGACGAAGATCAGCCCGACCACGGTCAGCGTGGCGGCCAGCCCGAAGCTAAATGCGATTGTCAGGACCAGGCCGTAGCCTACCCGGTTCAGGTTAATCGCCGACAGCATTAGTACAAGCGCCGACGGACACGGAAGCAGGCCGCCCGATACACCGAGGGCGAGCAGGCTTTTCCACGAGATATCGTCAGGCGGCAGATGCGAATGGGGCTTTCCGCCGTGCGTGTGCGTAACTCCGTCATGCGTGTGAGAGTGCTCGCCGGTATGCGTATGATCGTGATCGGCGTGATCGGCATGATTCCCGTGATGATGATGGCGGCTCCCGTCCAGCTTGAGGAGGGCGAACAACCGCGACTTGAACATCGTGAGGCCAATGTAAAAGACGATCAGTCCCGACGCGAAACTGAGAAGCGGCATTATTTTTTCGGGCAAAATATAGCTCGAAGCGAAAAGTGTCAGCAGCCCCAATGCGAAAACTCCCAGCGTGTGTGTGATCGTTACCGTAGCCCCGAGAAATGCGGCGTGCTTGGCCGTACCTTTCGATCCGACCAGATACGCACCAACGACGGTCTTCCCATGCCCCGGCGACATCGCGTGCATCGCCCCGAGGCCGAAAGCCAGCATCAAGCCGAGAATGGCGATCACCGGTGTGATCTCGGGAACGGCGATCAACTCCGCCAGCCGGTCTTTTTGCACGGCAGTCGTTAGATGTCCGTCACGATTCTGCAGCGGGCTGACATTATCGGGAATGGCACCCTTGGAAAAGGAGAACTCGGCGGCTCTTTCGTTGAGGGGCGAGGAAAGGATCTGTTCGGGAAAACTCTTTAATTCATCACTCGCATTGTTGCCGAATGCATTGCTGTCATAGACCTCGACTCCGGCGGTGCGGTTCACGACGATCTCGCGCCACCCGACGCGCTCGGCGTAGTTCTCATTCGTGAACGCGACTTTATTTTGCGAATCTGTCGGAGCGAGATTCGCTACGAGATCCCAAACAATACGAAGCGTTTTGAGATCGGCGGAGCCCGGGGCGAGTGTTGCCACCGTTTCGATTGTCCGAAACTGCAACGATTCGCCGTTCACAATCAAGGCCAGTTTCGACAGATAGCCGGGCGTCAGGCGTTCGGCGTAGGCGTCGAGCTCAGACTGGGTGATCGACCCGTCCTTATCGCTATCGATCGCGGCCGATTCCTGAAACGTCGGTATCTCCGCCAAATCAAGAACCTGTCGAATCTTGATCTCGGACTTCCCTACCTCAAGCCGAGTGTATTGATTGACACTGAAATTCCCCAGAGGATGCGCCAGTATCGGTGCAGCTAGTAAGAATATTGACCCGAGTATTAAAAGAGTTCGAAACTTTTCCATAGCTCTACCCCAGACTGGCAAGCACTTTCTTTGCCTCGCTCGCCTTGACGAGATCAAAAGCCGGATTCAGTTTCAATGCGAGGCCCAGGAGACGCTTCGCTTCGCCAATGTCACCACTTGCCTTCGCGATCATGCCTGCGTGAAAAAGCATTCGGGCGTTATTTGTTTTCAGTTTCATCGCTTCATCGATCTTCACTTTTGCTTCGGCAATGTTTCCCTTCTTGAATAAGGTCCAGGCCAAAATATCGGCGGTATGAATGTCTTTCCGGATTTCATACTCGTCCGTTGCGATCGAAAGTGCTTCGTCGAGCTTGATCCCGCGGTCGGCCCACGAAAGGGCGAGCCTTTTTTGATCACCGGCCGAGCCGAGCTTCTGCTCTACGACTTCGAGCAGATTGTATTGTTCCGCAGCTTTCTCAGCGTTGCCCTGCAACGTATAGATATCGCCGAGCAGGACTATCGTGTCGGCATTTGGGACGCGGTTCTGCGCGTCGGTCAACAATGGGATCGCGGCGGCGTAATCGCCAACGGTCGCGCGAGCCCGGCCCTTCGCGGCGATCGCCAAAAAATAGCCGGGAAAGTTCTGCAGCGCTTCGTCGTAAACTTTTTCAGCTTCAGCAAACTCGCCATTTCTCCAGAGCTCGTCGCCAAGCTGGACCAGGCACCAGCTTTGGGTTTCGAGGTCGGACGGGTCGGTCGTCCGCGCCGCCAGTTTGAACATCTCGACCGCGCCCTTATGATCGCCATGAAGGACGCGAAGCTGTGCGACACGCGAATACGATGCAGTATTCGGTTTGAGATCGACCATCCGCTGGGCCATCTCGACCGCGTTATCGTACTCGCCGAGCTCCATGTACGCGTCAGTCAGGACGCCGTATGCAAATTGATCGGATGGTAATTCGGCCTGCAATTTTTTTGCGGCTTCCACGGCTTCGCTAAATCGGTGATAAGCGAGATGAAGCGACGACTCGAGCTTGCGCGCCGCAATGTCGTTCGGAGAGATCTCGAGAGCTTGTCGTACTGCCGCTGCCGCTTTTTCATTCAACGAGAAGTCGCCCGACTTTCGCGCCTCTTTCATATAAAGCATCGCGAGGTTCGCGTAGCCGAGCGGCATGTCGGGAGCTTTGTCGATCTCATACTGCGCTCTTGCAAAATCGGAATTCGGAAACACGCTTGCAGCTGATTGCTGACGGCCGCAGCCCGCGAGGAAAACGCTAGACACCCCGAAAAAAAATATAAAAAGAAATCGATTGATCGAACTCATGGTCGCTCCTTCTGCCTTCTGCCTTCTGCCTTCTGCCAACTGCCAACTGCCAACTGCCAACTGCCTACCGCTCACTGCTCACCGCTACCGAGCCGAGCCGAGGTCCCAAAAGGACCCCGACTCGTTCTCTGCAGGGGTAAGGGCTAGGGCTTCTCGACCTTCCGACCTTTCCCACCGTCTTCGTAAAAACCGGTCGCCGGCCGAATGTTTGACGTTCGCGGCGTGTTGCCCGGATTTGGCGGAAGAAGATACGGGAACCGCGTCAGAAGCGGCCCTTCCGGATTGGCGCTTACACCGTCGCCGATAACGTTGTTCGGAGCGACGTTGTAAGTCGGTGTGAACGGCGTTCCCCCGAGCACCGCACGCAGTGCGATGTCCGTCACGTCATCGAACGGGCGGCGTCCGTTGGGGAATCCGGCGACGTCACCGCCGAGCAGGCCAAGGCGATTCATACTCGCGATCGGCGTGATCGGGATCGCGACGTTCAGCCGAAGATATTCATGCGGCTGACCGTCCGAAAGAAACGTCGTGTAGTTAGGACCGGTGACGGCGTTTACCGGAATGCCGGTTGCGAATATCGACACGAGGTCGTTTCGCGGAGCAGGCGGAATGTTTATGCTGATTCCGCTGTATAAGGCAAGAGCCGCCTGGATGATCTTCGGGATCTCCGGATCGAGAACGGCCGGAGCTGCAACCGCGTCAAACTGCGGCGATAGGGAATTGAACGCGTCCTTCAGATTCAACGGGATAACAACTTCATTGACAAGCGGGTTCCCGAGACGGGATATCTGCTGCCATGCACCAGCGGTAACACGATTGCCGCCATTCTGAATGACCCGCGTAGTTCGACGGCTGGCCGTTGCCCAAACACCGATCACGGCGTCCGATGAGGTCGGTCCCGACGGAACAGATCGCGAGCTCGTCAAGTCCTGGATCGGAACTTCGATCGCGATCGTGCTTACGTTATAGCCCTGGGTTGAATCGATCCCGTTGCCGACAAATTGTCCGTTTTCGATCGTCAGCGTCCGGTAATTGATCGCATCGAACACACCGAGATCGATGTAAAAATACTCGTCGCGATTGCCGGCAAAAACTTTGCCGCCGCCCGGCAAGGGATAGACCGCCGGTTGGCCGAGATTCGTTTCGTAATTCGGTGTCACGCGCGGGCCGACATTTGCAGGAGGCGTTCGTAACCCACCCGCGAGCAGACGTCCGCGGCGGCCCGTCGAGCTGTCGACACGGGTGACCGAATATGTCTGCGGCATGTTGTAATCGGGGTCGTCAAGATAATCTATCCGGCCGTTCTCGTTGAGCGCCGTATGTCCAAGCACCGTGGTGTTGTTGAGCGTCTGTGTCGTGAACTGAAACTGATAGGTTATGTCCTCAACACCGTCGCCGGTGTTGTCGATGCGGATCTCGTACAGAACCGAATCGTCCCATCGGAACCACTGCGGTCCGCCCGATGGTTCTTGCAGAGGAATGTAATTCGCGATCAGCGTGACAAAGCCTTCGCGGCCCGGCTCGACGCTTCGAAACGCGTAGGTGTCCGTGTTATCGGCGAAGCGGTCCATGCTGATTAGCGGGGCTTCGCCATGACTAGACGCCATTGCGGGTATCAGCGTGAGTGACGTCATCACAAACGCGCCGATAATCTTTTTAATTGAGTTCTTCATTTATAATCTCCCTATTGTTAATAGTGAGCTGCGGTTCGTTCTGTGATTTCCGTGGTTGGCTTTTCGCAAAACCAACCACGAAATTCACAAAACTCATCGAAGCGTCACAGCTTTAGTGCGTGTCGTAATTCGCAACTGGGTAGTCACCGTTTTGCCCGAACACAAACTGCGTTGTCGCAGAGTTCGACGAACGGAACGTGTAAAAAATTCCGTCTATCTGAGCGTACGTCGAGAAATCAGTCTTCCCGTCGCCGTCGTAGTCACCCTGTGTGGTGAAATGCGGTTTGTTTCCAAAGTTGTCTGCGAGCAAGGACCCATCAGAGCTTCGAAGCACGTACCACGTGTATGGCGAACCTTCGCGGACGACCGCGAAATCGGCTCTGCCGTCGCCGTCGTAGTCTCCCGGAACGACCAGATCGCCTCCGAGTCCCCATCGCACGGCATAGAATCCCTGCGTGCTTCCCTGGACAAAGAAGGTCGCTGCTTCACCCGGCTGTCCGCGGTGAACGGCAAGATCGGCCTTGCCGTCGCCGTCATAGTCCGCCGGTGCCGCTATGTCGGAGTTGAGGCCGAACTGCTCGATGCGAACGCTGCCGTTCGAACTGTTGAGGACGTACCAAACAAGCGAACCGCCCTGGCGTCGAGCTACGGCGTAATCGGTCTTTCCGTCGCCGTCATAATCGCGTGCAAGAGGTTCGTCACCCGGGCTTCCCCATTTAACGATCGACACGCCGCCGTCTGAGCTTCGCAGAACGTAGAATGTTCCGTCCGTCGCGCGCCACACTGCAATATCGGTTTTCCCGTCACCGTCGTAGTCGCCGGGCGTGAGAACGTCGTTTTGAACGAGGCCGAACTGCACGATCGTGACCGTATTCGTCGAGCTCCGATGCACGTACCAGACGTTCGTGCTCGTGCGGAAAACGGCGTAGTCCGTTTTGCCATCACCGTCGAAATCTATCGTCGCTGTTGATGAGCTGCTGGCCGTACTTCTGCCGATTGCGATAGAACGGATCGTAAGACCGCTGCCAATCGCTCCGACGACGGTTGCCGCACCGGTTGTGAGACTTATTCGATAAAGTGACGAGGATCCGCCGGCTGCGAGCTGCAGTGCCGCGAGCGCAGTATTGTTGCCGGGATTGATGTCAAAGCCCGCCACGCCGGAGACATTAACGCCAAGGGCTCCAACCGTATTGAGTGTTCCGTTGTTCGGCGGATTTTGAGTGACGAGAATATCGAGATTCGAATCGATGTCGTAAAGCGTCGTCGACGTCGCCCCACCAAAACTGTTCGTATAGCCGGACGCGACAACATTAGGATTCTGCCCAAAATTCGGATCGCCGGCGGCGAATGCAAGCGTTCCGTCGGTCGCCGACAGTGTTCCGTCATTCGGATTGAGACGTAGATTCTGATCTGCGTCGGATGTAACACGAATCCGGTCCGGCACCGGATTAAAATCGAAACCGAAATTCGTTCCGTTCAACGTAAACGCTCCGGCTGATCCGACCTGTGTCGCGACACCGGTCACGGTATCGAGACGGTAAAGCCGGCTTGTGCTGCCGAGAGCGAAGAGCTGTCCGTTCGCCGGACGGAAATCGATACCGATCACGTTCTCACCGGCCTGCAGACCCGTTATCGCGACTGAGCTAAGGATGGTTCCGGGCCGAGCGCTGTTGAAACGAACCAGACTGTTAGCCGTCGTCACGCCAAAGACAACATAGTTCGCCGGGGTTTGCGCCAGCGTGTGCTGAGCGACAACCGAGACGAGAAACAAAAAAAGCACCGCTAGCGCGCTGTGCTTAAAAAAAGACATTTTCATAAGAACCCTCCAGGTAAATAAAACAGGCGGATGACCGCCGAGAAAACAATGGCCTCACGGCCGCAAAAGCCGAATCGTCAAGGTAAAACACAGTTCGCGTGAGAATCCGCACGGAGACACTAGTTCGGCACTCGGATACTGATGTCTGTGCATTCGCTACCTCAGCCAAGACAGATTCACTTTTGAAATTTTTTTTTGGCGCATCGGTGCCGAGCGCTCCGTGAATACTACCCGTGATGCGTATGGGTCAGCGTTTTGGTATTGTTATGTTTCGATTTTGGAAGAAATGAATCCTGAGAACATTAGAAATTTTTCGATAATCGCCCACATCGACCATGGCAAGTCGACGCTGGCGGACCGTATTCTGCAGCTCACCGGAGCGGTCGCCGATCGCGATATGGAAGCCCAGGTGCTCGACAATATGGACCTCGAGCGCGAGCGCGGCATCACCATCAAAGCCCACGCTGTACGGCTCGATTACAAAGCTAAAGACGGAAAAAATTACATCCTGAACCTCATCGACACGCCCGGTCACGTGGATTTTAGTTACGAAGTTTCTCGTTCGCTGTCGGCTTGCGAAGGAGCGTTGTTGGTCGTCGATGCATCGCAGGGCGTCGAGGCTCAGACGCTTGCGAACACATATCTTGCGATCGCAAACGATCTGGAACTGATTCCCGTCCTCAACAAGATCGATCTGCCGTCGGCCGAACCGGAAAGGATCAAAGAGCAGATCGAGAACATCATTGGCCTCGATGCGAGTGAAGCTGTGCTGACATCGGCGAAGACCGGAATCGGCGTCGAAGAAGTACTTGAGGCGATCGTCGCAAAAGTACCGCCGCCGAAGGGTGATAGAAAAGCGCCACTGAAAGCCCTCATCTTCGATAGCTGGTACGACAGCTACCGCGGTGTTATCGTCCTTTTTCGAATCATTGACGGAACGATCAAGAAAGGTACGAAAATCAAATTCTTTAACACGGGACGCGAATATCTTATTGAAACCATCGGCGTTAACCGCCCGCGTCCGACGCCGATCGCGGAGCTTGGGCCAGGCGAAGTCGGATTCTTAACTGCGTCGATCAAGACCGTCGCCGATGTGCAGATCGGCGACACGATCACCGATGCGGCACGGCCTGTGACCGAAGCTTTGCCGGGTTTTCAGGAAGTAAAGCCCATGGTTTTTGCGGGTCTTTATCCGATTGATGCGGCGCAATACGAAGATCTGCGCGACGCGATGGAGAAACTGCGTCTGAACGACGCGTCGTTCTTCTTTGAACCGGAAAGCTCGACCGCACTTGGGTTTGGTTTCCGCTGCGGCTTTCTCGGTTTGCTTCACATGGAGATCGTTCAGGAGCGGCTCGAACGCGAATTTAACCTCGAACTGATCACAACGGCGCCTGGCGTGCGTTACCGCGTTACGACCACCGACGACGTCGTCGCAGAGATCGACAGTCCATCGAAAATGCCGGACACGGGCCGGATCGTAAAGATCGAAGAGCCCTTTATCGAGGCGACGATACTTACGAACGATGAGTTTCTGGGCGGCATCTTGCCTCTGCTCGACGAGAAACGCGGCGTGCAGAAAAAGTTTGAATATGTGACGACGAATCGCGTTATGCTCGTCTATGAATTGCCACTTAATGAGATCGTGCTCGATTTTTACGATCGCTTGAAGTCGGTTTCTAAGGGATACGCCTCGCTCGACTATCATCTGTCCGGTTATCAGGCGAGCAAGTTGGTCAAGCTCGACGTGCTCGTTTCCGGCGAACCGGTCGACGCTCTCTCGCTGATCCTGCACACCGACACTGCTACCGCGAAAGGCCGTCTGCTTACCGCAAAGATGAAGGAACTGATCCCGCGGCAGATGTTCGAAGTCGCGATCCAGGCCGCCATCGGCAACAAGGTCATCGCCCGCGAAACCGTCAAAGCAATGGGCAAGAACGTCATCGCCAAATGCTACGGCGGCGACATCTCACGCAAACGAAAGCTGCTCGAAAAACAGAAAGAAGGTAAAAAGCGGATGAAGAAAGTCGGGCGAGTAGAAATTCCGCAGGAAGCATTTCTCGCGGTGTTGAAGGTGAATGAAAGTTAGTTCGTGTTCCACAAAATCGTGCTAATCTGGTCGCAAATCCAACTATGGTCAGACTACTATCCACCCTGATTTTGGTATCCTTCCTCGCGGCAGGCGTCGAAGGACAGTCATTTCGCGAACGGTTTGAGAAGATCAAGCAGGTTAAGGTTCTTGAATCGACTCGCGAAGACGTTCGGCGAATCCTCTCCGACTACGTCACTTCCGAAGACAACGAATACGAACAAGACTACGCAAGCGAAGAAATCGACGTCACGGTATATTTTGCTGGCGGAACCTGTTCCGAAGATCGACACCCGTATGATTTTTCATCGGTTTGGAAAACTAATGAATGGACGGTCGTAAGGATCGAAGTCGAGCCGAATAACAACCGGAGTTCACCACGCGATGCCGGTTTCGATCTGTCGAAGATGGTGAAAGAGCAGCGCTACCAAGGATCGCCCGAGCAGATTATCTATCACGATAAGGCTCGCGGCGTGGCGATTGAAACGTATGAAGATCGCATTGAGATGGTAATTTTCTACCCGGGCCAAGGTCATGCGAGAAAGCTCTGCAATGAAAGTGCCACGACTCGAGATTTTTACTCCCGCGAGAGTTGGTTCTCTAGGCCGCTCGAGAAGCGGTTCATCTGCGAACTCATCAACGAACACGCGAATGTAGAGGATCTCATCTTAAGCGCGACAGAGATCGAAGCAACGACCGGCAAGACCGTCAATATTTCGACAATCGCGGTCGATCCGGAGAACGATGTATTGACTTACAACTACATTGTCTCTGCCGGCAGGATCATCGGCTCGGGCGCAAAGGTGGTGTGGGACCTTTCAGACGCGAAACGAGGTGATCAAACGATCACCGTCGGCGTCGATGACGGTGTGGGCATTGTCGGCAAGACGATAACTCGTACGGTCACGGTGAAGTAGCGAGACACTTTGCTGGTCTTTAGTCATGAACAAACTACCGATCGTTTTATTAACCGTCTTACTTTTTTCCGGCAGCATCGTCGCGCAGTTTCCCTCTGATGTCGTAAACGAAGTACGGAAGATAAAACTTCTCGAATCGACGCGTGACAACGTCAAACAGATCCTGTACCAATACGAAGCGTCGGACGACGGCCGTTATTCTCAGACATTTTCCAACGGCGACGTGAATATTGAAATCGAATATTCGAGCGGTTCGTGTACCGAGGATCCTGATGAAGACGGCGATGCGGATGCATGGAAGCTTAACGAGTGGATCGTAACCCGCATTCAGATCGATTGGGATGAACCTGTTAGCTTAGAAGCAGTAGGAATCGGTCTCTCAAAGCTCAAAAAGGAACAGGTGTACCGAGACGACCCCGACCGAAACCTGTATCACGATAAGGCCAAGGGGATCGCGGTCGAGGTAAGTGAAGACGTAGTCGATCGGATCATTTTCTTTCCCCCGTCTAATAAGTCAAAAAATCTATGCAAAAACGCGACGGCTTTGCGAAAGTTTTATTCGGGCGAAAGCTGGTTCACCCGGAAGTTGGAGGATCGCTCGGGGGAGACGCACTGCACTGTTGCATCCGTTACCGATCTTCAACTCAGTTCGACCGAGTTACTCGCAACAAGCGGTAGGACGGTCTCGGTTGATACGATCGCGACCGATCCTGAGAACGACGTCTTGACCTATGGTTATACGGTCTCTGGCGGACAGATCATCGGAAAGGGACCTCACGTAACCTGGGATTTCACCGGAGTCGCTCCGGGAACTTACTCGATTACGGCCGCGGTGGACGATGGATGCGGTTTCTGCGGCCGGACGATTACAAAGACGGTGAATCTCCACTAAATCTACGCGGCTCTGACGCCAGTTGAGCGGAAAAGCTTGCCTCTCCGACGGCCTACCCTAATACGTCGCTCACTTTCCCGCGGCTTCGCCGCCCGATGATCGGAAAGGCTTCGCCTTTCCGTCGAGTCACCCGAGTCACCCCAGACATAGGGAGGCTGCGCCTCCGAATTCAGAATAATTAAGGATTTTCCTACTCGGCTGAGCTTAGAATCTGCGCACCCACAATGCGAGTTTCAATAGATACTCCCTTCTATTATTTCACCTCGGTCGCACACGACCGCCTGCTGATCTTCCAAACAGACAAACTAAAACGAATCGCGTGCGACGCTCTCGATGAAGCGAGAAAATCAGGCGGCTTCCTCATTTTTGCATACGTGATAATGCCCGATCACTATCACATCATCACCGATGGCACCCGGCAACCGTCCGACACCTTAAGATTTTTGAACGGTATCAGCGCGAAGAGGATCCTCGATCACCTAAAAGCGAATGCGCCTGCCTCGCTGGAAAAACTGAAGATGGTTGAAAAGAAGCGTGGCTACAAGTATTCAGTTTGGGAACATCATCCAGATACGTTTCTCGTAACGAGCGAGTCGATGTTTATGCAGAAAGTGAATTACATTCATTTCAACCCAGTGAAGGCGGGACTGGTCGAGCATCCGGATGATTATATTTACTCGAGTTCTCGGATATGGAATCGGCGGGCGCGGGGGGATGAGCCGCTGAAAGTGGATTTAGATCAAATAGATTGGCGGAAGTGATTCGGAGGCGCAGCCTCCTTAATTTCTTTTGCCGGACGGAAAGGCGGAGCCTTTCCGCTCATCGGGCGGCGGAGCCGCGAGAGACTTCATAATCCCCTACCAGCTTTTCCGCTAATCGGGCGGCGGAGCCGTAGGACGGACTGGCAGTCCGTCCACCCCAAGGTTCAATGTTCGAGCTAACTTTCGGGATCGTGTACAGAGGACGGACTAACAGTCCGTCCTACGCAGGAGAGATCAATTCGTTCACCTTCAACTCAACTGCGCCGCGGATAGCATTCAGATGCTCGGCCGAATCAGCTTCAAACCTTAGCACCAGGATCGCCTGCGTGTTCGACGCACGGACAAGTCCCCAGCCGTGCTCGAACAATATTCGTGCTCCGTCGATCGTGATGACCTCGTTGGTCGCGGAGAAGTGTTCCGCAATCCGCGCGACGATCTCGAATTTGCGCTCGTCGGAACAATCCACGCGGAGCTCGGGCGTGGAGAACGTCGGTGGAATGTCGGCAAGAAGCTCGGACAAAGGCTTGTCCGTTTTGGAAAGTATCTCGAGCACGCGTGCGCCAGCGTAGGTCGCGTCGTCGAATCCATAAAAACGGTCGGCGAAAAATATATGGCCGCTCATCTCGCCGGCAAGTGCCGCACCGGTCTCTTTCATCTTCGCCTTGATCAACGAGTGGCCCGCTTTCCACATGACGGGCTTGCCGCCATGCTTTTCAATATCGTCGAAAAGAGTTTGTGAGCATTTCACTTCGGCAATGATCGTCGCACCGGGCTTTGATTCGAGGATCGAGCGCGATAGCAGGATCATCAGCTCGTCACCCCAGATAATTCGCCCGGTTTCATCGATCACGCCGATGCGGTCGCCGTCGCCATCGAGTGCGATTCCGATGTCGGCTTTGTGCTCGCGAACCGCGCGGATCGTGTCCTGTAAATTTTCGGTCACGGTCGGGTCGGGATGATGATTCGGAAAGTTTGAATCCGGTTCAATGAAAAGTTTGATCAGCTCGACCCCGAGCGCTTCGTAAACCGGCACGGCCGTCACACCGCCCATGCCATTACCGGCGTCGACGACAACCTTCAATTTCTTCTTTGCGTCTTCGCGACTTTGCGGGAAATCTGCTTCTCCATCGGACACCCTCCCTACCGGTCGGGTTTCTGCCTGTCCCATCTCAACTTTCGAAACAATGTCCCGGCAGTAATCGTCGAGCACCTCGATCGATTCGACGGTCCCCGCCCCGGTCGCGAATTCTCCCCTTAGCGCGATGTCTTTGATCTCTTGTATCTGCGAGCCGAAGAGCGTCGACTTTCCGAGACAGATCTTGAAGCCGTTATGATCGGGTGGATTATGCGAACCGGTGATCATCACGCCTCCGTCAACTTCCTTTGTGTAGACGGTGTGATAAAGCACGGGCGTCGGAACCATTCCGATGAGAACGACGTTGAGGCCGCTCTCGTTAAAGCCACGCGTCAGCAGATCGCAGAATCCCGGCGAGCTCTTTCGGGCGTCAAAACCAATGGCAATCGTCCTCGCCCCATTTCGCTGAAAGAATGTGCCGATCGCGCGGCCGAGTACAGTGACCGTTTCATCGGTCAAGTGCTCGCCGACAATCCCGCGTATGTCGTATTCCCTGAAGATATGAGTGTTCATTGACGAATAGAGAATTCAGGAGTCAGAAATCAGAATTCAGAATATCGGAGTTGCCGTAGCGTATACAATTGCTCGTGACAGGCTGTGCCGCTGTCCACTCTCCTGAATTCTGGCTCGGGACTTCTGAATTCCGACTCCTGACTTCTGAATTCTTCCTCTGATATACTCTTCCGTTATCGCGGACGGGCAACAATCGACACGTCCGGGGCATCGAAAACATGCGTCTTTGCTGAGAATTCCATCTTCATTTATGAACAGTTTTTTGCGTACTACTTTCTTTCCAATCGCTATCGTGATCTTCGCTCTTGGCGGCACTTTGCTGGCCCAAACACCGAGGCCGACGCCTCCGCCGGACGACGATACCGGCCCGCTAAAGACGTTCGAAGTCCGGCTTCCGGTAACGGTGACTCTCAAAAAAGACCTGATTACGGGTCTTGGACGGGGCGATTTTGCGGTATTCGAAGACGGCATTCAGCAGGAGATAACGTTCTTTACGGACCAGAAGAACAATCCGCCGGTCTATGTCGGAGTTCTCATGGACACCTCGCCGTCTACCGCCGGCAAACTGGGTTTTTCAAAAGAAGCGGCGGGCAATTTCATTCACACCGTGACGCGGCTGCGTAAAGACAAAGCGGCGTTCATGACCTTCGATAATGAGGTCTTGCTGCGGCAGGATTTCACGGACAATCTCGATAAGCTGCAGAAATCGATCGACACCGTTAAGAAGGCTGGTTCACAGACAGCGCTCTACGATGCGGTGTGGCAATTTTCGGATGAGAAGCTTCGCAACGTCGCGGGCCGACGGGTGATCGTGATCATCACCGACGGCGACGATACGTTCAGCCGCGCAAAGCTCGAAGACGCGATCGATATCGCGCAGCGAACTGAAACGACGATCTTCGGCATCTCGACAAAGGCAGGATTCTTGGGATCGGTGCCGGGCGTCGAGGCAGGAACGGTCAAGGATAAAGGCGATAAATATCTGACACGCCTTTGTGAAGAGACTGGCGGACAAGCGTTTTTTACCGGTGACATGCTCGCGCTTGAACGTGCGTTCAAAAAGATCTCTGAAGAGCTGCGGTCGCAGTACATCATCACGTATCGGCCGGCGAACCAAAATTATGACGGTCGCGAGAGGAAGATCGAGGTTCGGTTTACGGATTCTTCGAAAACCGATAAATACAAGCTGCGCACAAAGACCAGTTATCGGGCGATCAGGGACAGCTTGAAGTAGCAAGACGGAGTTTTTAGATGTACAAGAAAAGCGGATTTTTTGCTTTGTTGGTGTTGGTTGGAATTGCGGTGACCGGAATTCTCGGCGGCGAGTTCACAAGCGCCCAGCAGACCGAAACAAAATCTTCCGCCACGGCCACGCCGACACCGCCGATTGAGGAAGAGGATGCTATTGAGAAGGTCGAGACTGAATCGGTCAACGTCCTCTTCACCGCGCAGGACCGCAATCGCAAATTGATCCTGACTTTGAAACCTGAAGACGTACGCGTTCTCGAGAACGGACAGGTGCAGACGATCTCTGCGTTCTCGCGCCAGGTCGATCTGCCACTGAGCCTCGCGATCCTGATCGATACGAGCATTTCGCAACAGCGTACCTTACCAGAAGAAAAAGCTGCGGCGATCTCGTTTCTCGAGGCGGTAATCAGGCCGACAAAAGATGAGGTTTCCGTCGTCTCGTTCACGGGTGAATCGACGCTCGAACAGGGAATGACGAACAATCTCTCGCGGCTTCGCCGGGCGATCGAGCGCGTTGAGTTTATACCGCCCTCGGGTTATCTCGGCGGCGGGGTTGTAGTTAACAGTGGACGCGTTCCCGGGACGCCGCCTATTTCCGGCACCAATCAGCAGATCCAAGGCTCGACGGCGATCTGGGATTCGATCTGGATAACATCGTCCGACGTTCTCGGCCCGGCTCCTGAGAGGACGAGACGAGCGATAATTCTCTTGTCCGACGGCTACGATACATTTAGCAAAAAGAAATTAGACGAAGCCGTGCAGGCTGCGCAGCGGGCCGAGGCGGTCGTCTACTCGATCGGCATCGGCGACAATTTCTACGATGGCGTCGACCAAGGATCGCTGAAAAAGATCTCGGAACGAACCGGCGGCCGAGCATACTTTCCGCGAGACGAGAACGAGCTGCGTCAGGCGTTCAAGCAGATCCAGGAGGAGATGCGTTCGCAATATCTGATCGCCTACGAACCAAGCAACCGGGCCCTCGACGGCTCATATAGAAAGATCGAAATTCAGATCGTTAATTCCGAGCTGGAAAAACAAAAAGTCCGGGTCTCGCATCGTCAGGGATATTTTGCGAAGACGGGGGCAAAGAAGTAGGTATGAGCTGTGAACGGTGAATGAAGAAAAGACGGTGATCGTCTAGAGGCGGGATTGCCCGCCTCTTCGTTTTGAAAACCACTGACTCACACAAAGACCCGATTCGCTCGACAGACTCGATAGACTCGATAGACTCGACAGACTCGATAGACCCGACAGACTCGATAGACTCACTCAGTACGGTAGGATCTCGATCTTCCGCAGTTGTCCATCCTTGATCCGAACGATCCAAATCGCGCCGTGCTCGGCGTCGTCTAAATTCTGAAACAGCTCTTTTTTCCCCAGCAGGTTAGCGAGCCCCGGAATTGTATTACTGTGCCCGACGATCAGAAATCGCTTCGTCTTGCGTTTCATGATTGCATCTATCAGCTCCACCGGTTTCTTTGCATCGTAGATCTCAACCTTCAGCTTTCGCCTCGCTGCCATCGGCGCGGCCGTGTCTCGAGTTCGCTTGAAATCCGTCGAGTAGATCGCACCCGGCCTATATTTCTTTACGATCTTCGCTAGCCGCTCGGCTCGCTGCTTACCTGCGTCGGTCAGTTCCGGATCCTGGCTCGTCTGATCCGCTTTCTCCGCGTGGCGGACAAGGATGATCGTCTTCTTCTGTGCAGCCGCTGAGCTGCATATCATCAAGAGGATCACCCATGTCATGAGGGCTAAACCGAGTGCCGACGAAAGTTTAATCATATGCCTGGCTGCGATGGCGTATTGTAATTATTTCGATTCGTACTTCCCGCTGTGAGATCGAATAGATCACCCGGTAGTCACCGATTCTGATCCTCCAAAGGTCCTCGCCGCCTTTTAGCTTCTTGCAACCAGCTGGCCTTGGGTTTCGCTCCAGGGTTTCGATTTTGGAAAGTATGCGTTGAATGAGTTGGTTGGGTAACGACTCGAGTTCCTTGCGCGCCGATCGGACGAAGCTAACAGAGTAATCAGGCATTCAGTTTTCCGTTTTTCTTTAAACGTGCCTTTACGGACGCCAGAGATTCGCGAGGTTCCTTTGCGCGTTTCTTTGCGGTCAACACGTCAAAAAAATCCTGCCAGATCTCGCCGTACTTCTTTAGATCGATCAAGACCGCGACTCGCTCGCCTTCTTCGTTTGTTACGTACTTGATGCCTTGCATGTTTTGCCTTTCAGATTTTCTATCCTATCAACTTATTCTGAATCAAAAAAGCATTGTCATCGCGCCGAAACACCTATCAACGAGATCGAACAAGCTCTGGGGGGTTTAGTATTTCCTGTTGATCCCTTGATTACGGGCCCCATTCTTCCTACACGAACATCTTCCCCGGATTCAAAATTCCGTTCGGATCGAAGACTTTCTTTATCCCCTTCATGATCTCGAGCGTCGGTTTATCGATCGCGTAATGCATATACTGCGATTTTACGTAGCCGATGCCGTGCTCGCCTGAGATCGTGCCGCCAAGATCGACAGACAATTGAAAGGTCTCGTCGACGCATTGCCGCGCTCGTGCGACTGCATCAGCGTCGTCCCGGTCGACGACGAAGTTGACGTGAATATTTCCATCACCCGCGTGGCCGAAGTTTGCGACGAACGTATCGTGCCTGAGACCGATCTCCTCGATCTTCGCGACCAGCTCCGGCACCTTCGAGCGCGGGACGACAACATCCTCGTTGATCTTCAACGTCCCGTATTTCATCAGCGACGGCGAGATCGCACGACGGACATCCCAGAGCTTGTCTTCTTCGTCTTTCGTCTTCGCACGAAGGATATCGAATCCACCGTTCTCACCGATGATCCGCTCGATCATTCGCGCATTGCGATCGACTTCTTCCTCCGATCCATCGACCGCGACAAGCAATATAGCCTCGGCCTCGCGCGACAATCCGAACGCAAAAGTTTCTTCGACGGCTGCGACGCAATATTTGTCGATGACTTCCATCGCCATCGGCAGCAAACCTTCGGGGGTGAACTTTGTCAGTACTTTGCACGCAGCTTCCATCGAGTGGAAATTTGCACGGACTGTCGAGGTGGCCTCAGGCATCGGCAATAATTTGAGCGTCGCCTCGGTGATGATCCCGAGCATGCCCTCGGATCCGCACATCAAACCGGTGAGATCAAATCCGACGACATTTTTCACAGTCTTGCCACCGGTACGAATGATCTCGCCAGTCGCGGTTACCACTTCCAGGCCGAGCACATGATGCTTCGTCACGCCGTACTTCGGCGTCCGCATGCCGCCGGCATTCTCCGCGATGTTGCCGCCGATGAATGAATCTTTGAAGCTCGCGGGATCGGGTGCGAACAACAATCCTTTTTCTCCGACAGCTTGCTGCAGCTCGAATGTCGTCAACCCGGGCTGGCAAATGACGTACAAGTCGTCGACATTTATTTCGATGATCTTTTTCATCCGGTCGGTCCCGATGACGATACCGCCGTCGATTGGAACAGCTCCGCCGGTGTATCCGACACCTCCACCTCGCGCCGTGACAGGAAAAATATGTTCGTTCGCGAGCTTCAGGATCTCGACCATCTCGGCCGTCGATTCTGGAAACACGACCGCCTCGGGAGGAAACTTTTCTTTCACCGCGTCGGCGCCGTACGGTTCGACCTTTTCCGGATCAACGACAACATTCTCGTCGCCGACTATCTCGCGCAATCGCGCTATCACTTCAGGACTTGAAGCAGTCGTCGTCGCACGACCTTTGGAGGTGAAGTGAATTGATTGAAACATCTTTCTGAGTCTATCGAGTCTGTCGAGTCCCTCGAGTCTTCGAGTCTTTCGAGTCTTTCGAGTCTATGGAGTCTGTTGAGTCTCGCCAGTCTATTGAGCTGTCTTGTAATTCTTAGCACCAAAGGTGCGGTCGTAATTTAGCCAGGGGCATCGCCCCATAGGCGCCAAGTTAAGGTCTCAAAGAGAGGAAGAGATGACATAATGAAGTTGATAAAAACAATCCTTGAAAAGGAGTGAGTGCTTCAGAATGCCATCTCTAGTAATAGCAGATACCACGTTTGAGGAGATACTTCAAGAGATCCCGGCTGAGGTCGGTACGTTGGCTCGTGAGTTTGGTGCGTTTACCAGAAAGCGTGCGATCCGGACAGCGGAAGAGTTGTTGAGAGCAGTGTTGTTGTACAGCGGGTTGGATCAAAGTCTTCGGGAAGTTGCTGCGAACTTCACGCAGAATGGTTGTCGTTTGTCGGACGAAGCGGTGCGATGGCGATTGTCGGCGTGCGAGGAGTGGCTAAAGGAGATGGTGTCGGCAATGATGCCGAAACAGGAAGATGAGAAGGTGGCCGGCAAGTTGCGATTTAAGATCGTAGACTCGACGTGCATTCAGGCACCGGGAGCGGTGACGGCTGACTACCGACTGCATCTTTTATGGGACCACAGCGAGCAGCGTTTGGGTGATCTGTTACTGACGGACAACAAGACTGCAGATAGTCTCGAGCTCTTTGAATGGCGGAAGGGCGACGTGGTGCTGGCCGATGCCGGATATGCCAAAGCGGATCAGCTTGCGACTGTCAGATCCAGTGGGGCAGAGTTTGTTGTGCGGTGTGCACCGAAGCAGATTCGCCTGTATTTACCTGGCGGCGAGCGTCTCAATGTAGTCGACGAGCTCGGGAAAGTTGGGTCTCGGGAACAAGTGCTAAGCCTGCGCGTTATGATCGACGCAAAAGCCGGTTTGCAGCCAGCCTGGCTCCACGCATATCGCTTACCAGAGGAAAAAGCACACGAAGCACGAAGACGATTGAAGAGACGTGCACAAAAGAAGTATGGCGGCAAAGTGAGCAAAGAGATGCTTCATCTCGTCGACTGGGTACTTCTTCTCACGTCGCTCCCGCCGGAGATTGCATCCGCGAAAGTTGTCGGCGAACTTTATCGCGGAAGATGGCAGGTCGAGATCGTCATCAAGCGACTCAAATCGTTGCTTGACCTCGATGCTCTTCGAGCTCGTCGAGGCTCTCGTCTTGCTAAAGTGTACCTACTGGGTAAGCTGCTCTACTCGCTGATAATCGAAAGACGAACCCTTCGCTTAAAGCGGGCAAGAGATGTGGAATGGCGACTTTGGAAACTCATCGCTCGAGAGATCAAAGCATCGATCGCGTTCCCACACCAGCTTGATCATCACAGCGACGACGAAGTATTGAAAGTCCTGCGCGAACGACCTCGAAAACGCAAACTGTTGCACAGCAAAATGGCCGAGACCATAAAGATCGTGAACGAAACTTACTTCGAAATCCGTGGCTTACGACCTTAACTTGGCGCCTATGGGGCATCGCCCTGGTGAACGGGCCGATACCACGGAGCCGCAACGCGGCGAGGTAATCGGCCATTACGCCGCACCGTAGGTGCTTGATCTATCAAACGATCATTTCCAGGGGCGTTGCCCAGGGCGTTGCCCCTGGCTAAATTACGGGCCGCACCGTTGGCTAAAACGCGCTGCCAAACGCAACAAACAAAGCTCGATTAAAAATCTCCCGCAAGCCCGAATGTCTCATACCGAACCTGGCCATTCGAACTCTGGAGAATGTAAAAAACGCGCTGCCCGCTCACCGCACGAGTAACCGCCGGATCGGTCCTCCCGTCGCCGTCATAGTCGCCGAGTTTCACGACATCGGATGAAAGGCCCCACGGGATAACCTGCAACTCCCCGTCGGAGCTCCTACGAATATAAAAAACGCGCTGGCCGCTCTCGTTTCTAATGACGAGAATATCCGCCGCACCGTCACCGTCAAAGTCCGTGCGGCCTGTAAAAAAGCCGTCACTCGACAATCCCCAAGCCGTCACTCGCATCGCCCCCGTCGTGCTCAGACGCGTGTACCAGACGCGCTGGCCGCTCTCGCTTCGGGCGATCGTCAGGTCGGCAATGTTATCGCGGTCGAAATCGGTGGCGGCGGGTACGTCGCCGCTCGTACCCCAATAATCCTGAGTGTAAGTGCCGTTCGAGCTGCGAAGGATATGCCACACGCCCGCTCGGAAGACCGCAATGTCCATTCGGCCGTCACCGTCATAATCGGCCGCGGCGAAAAAGTCGCCGAGCGTGGATGAGCCCCAACGAGTTTCCTGCAAAACGTTCGTCGCCGACGGCAGGATCCGCCACAAAACTTCGGCGTTGTAACGCGCGGTCGAGAAATCGGAGCGGCCATCACCGTCAAAGTCGACTGTCAGCGATACCGAATCGCCGGGCTGGCCGAGCTGTTGTTCAATAAATGCTCCGGTCGTACTTTTCAACGCATAGAACGTGTTGTTCGAATTGCGATAGACCTGGATATCCGTCCGTCCGTCACCATCGTAATCGTTGTAAGTTCCGTTCGACAGATGAAACTGTCCGCGAACTTCTCCGGCGGGAAAGGCCGGCGAGTCGACTTGCACGTACCATCGGTTCTGCCGCAGCCAGGCCAACTCCATCGCACTTACATCAAATCCGACGAGCCATGACGACTCGGGCGCGAAACCGATCTGGAGATGAAGAATTCCTCCGGCTTGTCCGGCGCCGGCGCCTTTGTATAGAGAGGCGGTCGACCCGGCGGGGAAAGCGGAACCACCGAGTCCACGGAACACGAGGTTCGCCGCGTTGCCAGGTATGAACGGCGGGTTGATCGAGACGTCGGCGAGAATGCGTCGCGTCGACGCATTGGCCGGCAGTACCTGCTCACCGGAAGCATTCGCAATAAACTTCTGCTGCGCACCGGCTTGAAATGCGAAAATGCTGATCGCGACAAAAACAAACAGCGGTGGGATAGATCGTACCTGCATAACTCCTCTACTAGTAGCTTTGGACAAAATGATACCCAAATTGCGGGTTATTTGCTAAACTCTCTCAAACCACGCGCACGGCTTGAGACATTATGCGAAAGCTTCCACAGCTTTCCGTCTTCGGCAAGAAGATTTACCTTAAATCATTCCAAAAAAGGCAGAACTCGAAACATGAGCGAAAACGAAAACGATCAAATTGCGGCCGACGATTACGAACGCGAACTCGGTACCGACCTCGACGACAAGACGCCGGACAAACCCAAGGGAATCCCGCTGCACACAAAGATATTCATCGGTCTGGCGGTGGGTGTTATCGGCGGCTTGACGGCCAACTGGACCCTCGGCGGCAATGATGAATGGCTGGTCTGGACGGTCGAAAATTTCACGCGGCCGATCGGACAATTGTTTCTGAACGTTTTGCTGATGATCGTGGTTCCGCTTGTGTTTTCGTCGCTCGTCGTCGGGGTCGCGGGGATCGGAGACATCAGAAAGCTTGGCCGGATCGGGTTCAAGTCGTTTGCATATACGCTTATCATCTCGGCGATCTCGGTCATCATCGGCCTCACTCTCGCGAACACCATCCGTCCCGGGGAACGCATCAGCCCGGAGATCGCGGCTGAGCTGAAGGCCGAATTCTCGAGCGCCGGTTCGGCAGCGACCGAGGCTCAAAAGAAAGCGACCGAGGCAGCAAAGTCCGACACGCCGCTGATGCAAGCGGTGAAAACGATCGTCCCGAGCAACGTCTTCAATTCGATCTCAGGTGCGAGCCCGAACATGCTGCACATCATGTTCTTTGCGCTCATTATCGGCATCGCGATCACATTGCTTCCCGCTACCGTATCGGCACCGTTCGTCAAGTTTAACGAAGCCCTTTTCGCGATCACCGCAAAGATCATCGACATCGTAATGAAATTTGCGCCATACGCCGTCGCGTGTCTGCTGTTCAATAACATCGCTCAATTCGGGCTCGAGCTGCTGCAGTCGCTCGGATGGTTTGTGATAACCGTACTGCTCGGCCTGTCGATTCATTTCTTCGGTATCTATTCGCTGTCGATCTACTTCCTGTCGGGTATGAACCCGCTCGACTTTTTCAAACGCATCCGGACGGTGATACTGACTGCGTTTTCAACATCGTCTTCGAACGCAACACTGCCGACCGCATTGCGCGTGTCGCACGAGAATCTCGGCGTGCCGAAAGAGATCAATAGTTTTGTGCTGACCGTCGGTGCGACCGCCAATCAAAACGGCACGGCGTTGTACGAGGGCGTGACCGTGCTGTTCCTCGCACAGCTTGCGGGTGCGGATCTGACACTCGGTCTGCAGCTCTCGGTCGTTTATCTCGCGATTCTCGGCGGCATCGGCACAGCAGGCGTACCCTCGGGTTCGATCCCATTCATCATCGGCATCCTGTTCTGGATCGGTATCGATCCCGCGCTGATCGCGATAATCCTCGGCGTCGATCGAATTCTCGATATGTGCCGCACGACGCTGAACGTCGTAGGCGATATCACCGCCGCTACCTATGTAGCAAAAAGCGAAGGGTACGAGCTGCTCAAAGTTCAGGAAGATGTCGGGCTGGGTTAGATCGTCTCTTCAGTGGATAGTTGTTAGTGGATAATTGATAGTTGGCTTAACTGCCCACTTAAAACTTCGAACTATCCACTGAAGATATTGACATTTGCTTACATCAATAGATGCGGAGGTAAAGAATGTTTCCGATAGGTGACGACAACTCGGACCGGACGATCACGCCGATCGTCAATTACATATTCATCGGCATAAATATTCTCGTTTTTGTGCTGTTGCAGGGTCTCGGCGGCAATGACGCGTTCAGCTACGCGTTCTCGCTCGTACCAAAAGAAGTGACGACCGGAATCGATATTACCGGAATCCAGGTCGTCCGCGATTCTTTCGGAAACACCGGCGAGATCCAACATTATCCAACGCCGCTGTCCGTCTATTTCAATTTTCTAAGCTCGATGTTCATGCATGGCAGCATCGCCCATATCTTCGGCAATATGTTGTTCCTGTGGATATTCGGCGACAATCTCGAAAACTTGCTGGGGCATATTCGGTTCGCCGCCTTTTATATCATCTGTGGTTTCGCCGCGGCGTTCGCCCAGATCGTGATGGACTCCGATTCGATCATTCCAATGCTCGGCGCGTCGGGTGCGATCTCGGGCGTAATGGGCGGCTATGTACTGCTGTTTCCGCAACGGAAAGTTCGCGCGATCATCTTCAATTTCATGACGACAGTGCCGGCGTTCGTCGCCATCGGTATCTGGATCGTCTATCAGTTGATCGTCGGTTATATGACGCCGGCAGGTACGGGCGGCGTCGCATACGCCGCGCACATCGGCGGATTTATCGCCGGACTCGTCTTGATAAAATTGTTCGCGATCGGCCGGAAGGTTTAGTTTGATAGATCGAGAAGAAGGTCGGTCAATTTTCGACAAGAAGAATCGATGGAGAACTCGTTGCTTACCTTTCGATGAGCAGCTAAACCGGCAAGGTGGAGGCGATCTCGATCCAGATAATACATCATGATCTGATCGGCGAAGGCATCGACATCTTCCATCGGCACCGCGCCTCCCGCGTCATCGCCAACGAATTCGGGAATTCCCCCTGCACCGGCAAAACAGATAACCGGTTTTGAAAGACTCGCGGCTTCGAGACAGACAAGCGGGAATGGATCTTCGCGAGAAGTCAGTGCAAAAATATCCATATTTGCAAAGTAACTCCCGGTTTCCTTTTGCGTCCCGGTGATGATCACACGAGCCAAACCGAGGCGTTCGATCTCATTGAGGGAATGGTCGAACTCAGCCGCAGAATATCTCGACGGTCCACCAACCCAAAGAAAATAAATATCATTGATCGATTCATTCAGATTCGCCGCGACGGCCAGAAATAAGTCCGTCCCCTTCCGCGATGACACCGTGCCGCAACCGCCGACAACAAACGCATTGTCCGGAATCCCGAGGGCTCTACGTACGACGGCCGACGCTTTTTCATCGACAATTCCTACTTCGGAGAACTCAGGGACAAATTCGCACCGAGTAGTAACGCCGAACTCCCGAATCGCAGTTTCCACCGCCAGCGACGGAACGACAAATCGATCTACCGATTTTGAGACTTCGGCAAACCGACCCGGTTCCGGAAAAAAGCTGGTTATTACCGAACGCATCTCATGAATCCAGCTCACAGTACGGAGCCCGCGCTTCTTAAAAAATACGAGGTGCTCGAGCGAGCCGACCGTATTGCCAACGACCAGATCATAATCCTTGCGAAACGGAACAAGATCCGGAATCGAAAGTCTCTTCCGCAACCCCAGTTTCCGACGCAGAAACTGCAAGCCGCGAGTGACGATCTCCGGAAGCACGCTTTTCGGAACGATATAGACGCTTGCGACACGTTCGTATGCCTCGCGCAGTTCGCCATCGCGGAGAAGAAGAACTTCGGCTTCAATGCCAGTATGGTTTTCTTTGAGCCATCGCAGAAGATGAAGCAGCACGATCGGGGCTCCGGTGCGTTCAGCTTCATGACCTATAAACAGGATCCTTTTCATCACTCCTATCTGACGGCACTGACGCTGAGCCCCGTGAACATGGAATTTTCGTGACCGTCGAACTTCACCGGCTTGACATCGGTTTTGACGAGGAGCAGAAATACGGGAAATAGCGCAATGCTCAGGAACTTTCGCAGGAGCCGGCTCTTCTTCGAGAAAGTTACCCAGAGCCCGATCATCTGCGCCAGAGCCAGGTTCCATCCACCCAACGCCTTGATCTCGACATCCCTGAACCCGGCGGATTCAAAGATCCGGCGAAGTGAATACGGTGTGTAGCGGTACTCGTCCGACGGGATCTCGTGCAGGTTCCAGACAAAAGGGACGGTCGCAAAGAATATCCCGCCGTCCTTCATTACCCGTCGAATTTCGATCAGTATCTTTTCAGGTTCGGAATGGTGCTCAAGAAACTCCGTCGCGATCGCGCAATCAATGGTCTGGTCAGTTAAGGGAATTCGATTTCCGTCCCACGTAATGTCAGGCTCGACGTGTCCGTAGAGAGCCGATCCCGCCAGGTCCATTCCGATATAGCGATCGACGGCTTCGACTTCTTCGATCAATTTTCGGTACGGCATTACACCACAGCCGATATCCAGCACCGTCCCATGAAACGCGTTCGCCGCCGCGGATACGCTCTCGAAGATCGCCCGCTTTGCCGTATAAAACGGCATATTGTGCGGCCGCGGCCGCATTGATATAAATTCGTTAGAAGTGGATTTCGGAGTTTCAGACACCTTATCTATAAATCTATGTAGGTCCGATTTCTGTCTTCCATGCCAGCACCGGACGGACGAAACCCGGCATCGGACCGGCGAAATCGCCGCGGGCCCCATCGCCATCGGGGCTGTCGGTGACGTTAAAGGTCACCGCGTCGCGCTCGTTGAAATGCACTTCATGCGGCTGATGAGTAGCGGCGGCGATCGTCACAAAAACAGTTCCTTCGGATAAGGAGTTTCCCGGTATCTTCACCGAACTCTTGTAACTTCCGGCCTCGCGCTCCGTCCGACGCCAGTCGCTATTCCAATCATGCGATACGAATATGCATGCACCTTGCTCGTTGTTCAGTTGAATACTCGGGACGATCACCTTTCCACCTTGAAGAACTTCGTACTCAATCTCAATCGACACTTCGCGGCGAATATCGATCGACGATGTGATCGCGTCGCCGGCCCCTCGAACTCGGACGGCGCGCAATCGGACAACTTCGTTCCCCGGTGCCGATGACGGATCTTCCCAGACTTTCTCAGCTCCGGTTTGTGATTGCTCATGAAGATATTCGCCGACGACATGCTTTGCTTCGCCGTCGCTTTTCACCGCTCCGTCCTTGAGCCAGATAACGCGGCGGCAAAGCCGCGTGATCGATTGCATATCATGCGAAACAAAAATTACCGTCCGTCCGGATTCGCCGACCTCGCGCATTTTACGCAGGCATTTTCGCTGAAAACCGACGTCGCCGACAGCAAGTACCTCGTCGACGATCAAGACTTCGGGATCCAGATGCGCCGCGACCGAAAATGCGAGCCGCATGTACATTCCGGTCGAGTAATGTTTCACCGGCGTGTCGAGAAACGCTTCGATCTCGGAAAAGGCGACGATCTCGTCAAACTTTTTCTCGATCTCCGCACGCTTCATCCCGAGGATCGCACCGTTCAGAAAAATATTCTCGCGGCCGGAAAGCTCGGAGTGAAAACCGGTTCCCACCTCAAGCAGGCTGCCGACGCGACCGCTGATCGTGGCGGTTCCGCTTGTCGGTTTCGTGATTCGCGAAAGGATCTTCAGCAGCGTCGATTTGCCCGCGCCGTTGTGTCCGATCAAACCGAGCGTCTCGCCCTCATGGACAGAAAAGCTGACATCGCGCAGCGCCCAGAGCAGACGTTTCTCATCGCTCCCGCGATCGAACAGTCCCGTGAGCATCTCGCGAAACGAGTATGGCTGGCGCGAGCCGAGTGCGTACCGCTTCGATAAATTTTCGGCGTTGATAACCTGCATCAGATAATATCCGCGAACTTGTCCTCCATCTTTTTGAAAATGAAAAGCGACAGCGCGGTTAGAATCACCAGCGAGAGACCCGACACGCCGATCAGCTGCCAGTCGAACGGCGAACCAAATAATGCGCTGCGAAATCCCTCGAGAATTCCCGTCAACGGATTCAACGCAAAGACAAGCCGCCATTTTTCAGACAGCAAGCTAGCCGGATAGAAGATCGGCGACGCGATCATCCAGACCTGGAGCATAAACGGCAGCGCGAATTTCACATCGCGGAACCGGACATTGAGCGCCGAGAACAGGGTCCC
Source organism: Pyrinomonadaceae bacterium (assembly GCA_041745575.1). Classification (GTDB taxonomy): domain Bacteria; phylum Acidobacteriota; class Blastocatellia; order Pyrinomonadales; family Pyrinomonadaceae; genus OLB17. Next base: position 26,507 of record JBGTIQ010000022.1, on the reverse strand, counting down.
GAATGCGACGGCGAGGACAAGCGTGAGAAACACGAAGAGTGGCGCGGCGACGATCTGCGTTGTCAGCGACACACCAAAATAGACCATCAGGATGACCAGGATCCCGAGGGAGAAAAGTAGATCGAAGAGTGTCGCGAGCGCGGAGGCAAGCGGCACGATCAGGCGCGGAAAATAGACTTTGGTGATGAGGCTCGTGTTATTAACGAAGCTCGTGCTCGCGAGCGAGATCGATGTATGAACGAACAACCAAAGGGCGAGTCCGCTAAGCGCGAACAGCGGATACGGAACGCTCTTCGTATCGAATCTCGCGAACGTGCTGAAGATGACGGTGAAGATCGCGGTCGTGAGGACCGGCTGAAGCACAACCCAAGCGACGCCGATCAGCGTCTGCTTGTAACGGATCTTGATATCGCGGAGCGTGAGGAAATAAAGCAGCTCACGATACTTCCAGATCTCGCCGAGATCGAGAGAAGCGACCGAACCTCCGGGTTTGATATATGTGACTTCCGCTGCTTCGCTCATCTTCTATCGATCATATCGTCAATCTTTCCGAACCGCTCCGCGTCGAGTTCCATTTTTCTTTCTCGGTTCCATTTGAAAATTGTTTCGGGCACGGCGATGCGCAACGCAGTGCTAAGAAGATCTTTTATCGATGCCGCACCGCGCCAATTCTCGATGAACATCAGCCCCGCTTCGCGACGAAATCCGTGACGCACGAAATTGGCCGCCGCGGCAAATTTCATTTTCGTTTGACTCTTTTTTAGCTCTCCGTTCGATATCCCAAGGCGGTCGGCGAGGCGATCCTGTGCCGCGATCATTTCGGGAAACATCCGCGGCAGGTCCAGACTTGCATTGACACTATGTCGTCGCCACGCGCAAAGCAACCGTTCGTTTCGAGCAAAATCTCCATCAGGCGCCAGCTTAAGATACATCTCGTAATCTTCGAGCCGTGCCGTCTCATTCCATCGATGCATTTTCAGTGCGGATCGGCGATACAGAACACCCGGCGATGAAAACACGACGCCGTTCAGTAATTGCGGAAGCATATCGCCATCGGCGAAATCGCTCCACCGGTCGGTCGAGTCAACTATGCGGTTGTGTTCGTCGATGACGTACGCGTGCGAAAACGCGAGAACGGAATTCGGCCTTGATGATAGAAGTCGTGTCTGTTCGGCGAGGAAATCAGGAAGCCAAACATCGTCCGAGCCAAGGTACGCGAAGTATTCGCCCGACGCGTTCTCGAGAGCTTCATTCAAAGTCGAGCAAAGGCCTCGATTCTCACGCGCAACAAGCTCGCTATCGAACGGACAGTCGCGGAGAACGCTCTCGATCACCTTCGGGGAACCATCACTCGATCCGTCATCGATGACAAGCAGCTTCTTTGGCGGTTGTGTCTGATCTATAATCGACCGCAGGCATTTCTCGATGAAAGGCGCGTGATTATACGACGGGACGACCGCAAAAACTTCAGCCCGCTTTTCTGTTTCCGGCGACTCCATCTGTCTGATTTCAATAGCAAATGAGAACATATTTGATAGGGATTGTCATTTGCCGGTTCGGTTGGTCGCGTCGCTCAGTTAACAGAAGTTTTAGCGTGCGGCAGCACGCGATCACAACTTTAGCCACAGGTGAAGCGAAGCGTAACCTGTGGTTGGATGGAAAGCGACTATTGAGCGTGTGAAACACGCGACCAACGACGCGTGTTTCACACGCTAGATTGATTTCGACCGCCAGCTACACGCTTGCTTCGCTTCGCGTGTAGCTAAAGTTATTGTCGCGTGCTCCGCACGCTTGTGTCTTTCGAATATTCTGAGCTTACGCGCGCCTGAATGAAAATTCTCCATCTACTCGATTCCGTAAACCGCGGTGGTGCCGAAACGCAGGTCCTCGACATCTGTCGCAACGCGTCGCGTTACGGTCTCGAAATGACGCTCGTCGCGGCAGGTGGTGGCACCCTCGAGAATGATTTTCGCGAGTCGGGTGTCGAGTACATTCGTCTCGATCGAAAGCTCCCCGTCGATATCTATTTCGCGTCGCAGCTGCGCCGGATAGTAAAGGAACGCCAGATCGACATTGTCCACGGCTATCAGGCCGTCGATGGTTTACATCTCTATCTCGCTACACGTGGGCTAAAGGACGTGAAACGAGTTCTCAGTTTTCAGGGATTCATTCCGGGGCGAAAGAACCGCATCACCGCAAGGGTGATCGCACCGCGGATGCACGCGAACATATCCGTCAGCGACACGCTGCTCACATATCTCAAAGCCGAAGCTCGCATCAATAACTTCGATAACTTTCACACGATCTACAACGGAGCCGACCCCGCCCGCCTCGCTCCGACCGGCTATTCGATAAAGGCCGAATTAGGTTTATTGTCGAGTACGCTGCTGGGCGGGATGGTCGCAAACTTTACCGCCGATCCGACAAAAGATCAGCTCACGATCTGTCGCGCGCTGCCGGCGGTGATCAATCAGTTCCCGAATTTTCATTTCGTATTCGCGGGCCGTGTCGCCGACGGTGCAGAAGGCAGGATGGCCGACTGCCTCAACGTCTGCATCGATAACGACATCGCGGACCACGTTCACTTTCTCGGCGGACGATCGGATGTCGCGGATATTCTGTCCGAGCTGGATGTATTTGTTTTCTCGTCCCGGCAGGAAGGATTTCCGGTCGCGGTCTCCGAAGCGATGCTCGCCGGCGTCCCGTTGATCGTCTCGGATATCGAACCACTGCTCGAAGCGACGCACAACGGCGAGTTCGGAGAGGTCTTCCTGGTCGGCGACAATGAAGGTTTGAGTGAAAAACTAACGTCACTTCTAGCGAACCTCGACAAGCGACGCGATCTGGCCGCTCGCGCAAAGGCGTTTGCTTTGGACAACTTCAGCATCGATTCTCACATGCGCGGCACCACCGGGCTCTACGGTTCTCTGAAATGAGAAAGGACCGATCGAGATTTAAAAAACCGTTTCGAGACCGGCCGATGGCGGATATTACTGCCGTTGAAATTCGGGCGTACCAAGAACGAGGCTGACGATCTTGAATACTTCGGGATCACCGCTTGGAGCGAGAAGCCGCGATTGGCGATTTCCGCGTGCACCCGGCCCACCACCGTCACGCATGTTCGGCACATCCCTCGAGTCAGCCGCTTCTGCAACTTCCTTTACCGCAGGTAAAGGTTGGTCGACTTGTTTTATCAGTGTGGCACGCGTCGCAGCGGAAACGTCACCGTCGAGGATCTCGGCGATCGCCGCGTCTAATATTTTCGACTTGTCCTTCGATCCAAAGCTCTTCAGATCGACGCGCGTTCCGGGTATGCGATTACTTGCGACAGCGATTGCGAAATTCAGACGCTCGAGCAACGCACCCGTGTTGACCCAATCTTCGGCCGTGTCGGGATAGCCGGTCGGCGCCTGATATCCGTAAGGAACTTCGCCAAGCTTGTTGAGCATGGCGAGCATCGCCGGACCGCCGTTCGTATCCGCACCGATCGCACGGACCGAGCTGATCGCGAGCTCGAACGGCGTCTTGATCTTTGCACGATAATTTTCCGGAGCGAAAAATTCCTTATCCGCAAACATCGCACGGAGCGTCGTTTTGATGTCGCCGCTCGATTTGCTGAAGGCGTCGGCGACATGCTGGACAAGTGCGTCGCTCGGATTGTCACTGACGAATTTTACGGCGAGTTTTCGCGCGATAAATTTCGCGGTCGAAGGACTTTTGACGAGAATGTAGATGACCTTCAATCCGTCCTTGATGCCGCCTTCATCGACTTTTTGTCCGAGTACCATCTTCGCATTCTTGTCGTGCCAGCGTTCGTTAAAATAGAACTCACCGCTCTCGATATCATCCGGAACGCCCGCCGCTCGCTGAAGCCGAGACATACGGCGATCTTCCGTCCCATTTATCATTCCCGCGGCCGAGCGTCTATAGCCACGCGGATCAGCGATCGTCCATCCCGTGAACGCGCGTGCGACCTCGACAATATCTTTCTGCGTGTAGCCGCCGTCAACGCCAAGCGTGTGCAGCTCCATCAGCTCACGCGCGTAGTTTTCATTAAGCCCGTGTTCTCGCTGCCTTTGACCGGCCGTCTGCATCTGCTTCATACGCTGGTCGAGCTCGGCATCGGTCAAACCCTGACGCTGCTTGATCCTTTCGCGAACGCGCGGATTGAGGTTGCCGCTTCGCATCATCTGCTGAAGCCGATTGTTACTGCCGTTGGCCCGTGCATTCGGCGCGACCGACTGGAAGTTGTCAAGATAGAAAAGCATCGCCGGATGCTGTGCAGTGCCGACGACGAGATCCTTAAAATTTCCGAGCGCATTTTTCCGAAGCACATCGCGTTCATAGCTCGGGATATACCAACGGACCGCCGCCTTGCCGGAAAATACGTTGAAATGGTTTTGCCAGAAATCGACCATCACTTCCTGCAGCTGCCGTTCCGAATAGACCGCACGAAGCACTCGGTTCGCCGTGATCTGTGGAAGTATCTGATTCGCCGGACGGAGATCGTATTCGCGATAGAGCGCCTGAAGCTTCTGTCGACGCTCGCGCTGCTCGTAAGCCGTCACGTCGCCCTGAGCCGGTGCTGGTGACGTCATCACCGCGTCGCTCTTCTCCGCGTCACCCTTCGCCGCGTCACCGCGTCGCGCCCCTTCCGCCTGTCCGCGTCGCCCACCTTCCAGTTGACGTAGCAGCGCACCGGGATTCGGATATTTTGCGAACACCTCGGCCGTGGACAGCTTGAATACGTCAATATCCTTCACCTTGCTTGCGGCGACCGAATCATCGATCGACGACGGATTCAACTGTTGTTCAATATACTTCTGCAATCCGACGGCCCTCATCTTCTCGACATCTCCGGGCCGCGCGCCAAAACCCAGACGGTTTAGCACATGGATTATTTTCTGATCGTCCGTCAGCGGTTGCCGTGAAGAATTATTATCGGCGGCGATCGCGAAGATGGGTGCCGCGAGGCAGTAAACCGTAAGGAATGCCGTTAATCTCTGAAATCGGCGAAATGACTCTCTCATCTTATGAATACCTCTTGAAAATCTATGTAATCCCCATTATTTTGAGGTGGTTGTCTTTTTGGTTAGACGCTGGAAATCAGGGGTTGGGCGAAGTTTCTCGGTGGTGTGGACATCATCAGAGAGGACAACAGATGTGGGTTGCGCCTCATCTTAGCTTTCAGAATTTACACGCTTTTGGGCTAGAATGTAACCCTGATCACCGAATATACGACAATGAAAGCAGCACGAGTTTCTATACTGTTCTCGATAGTTTTAAGTACCATTGCGGTTGTTACTGCCGTTGGCCAGGCCGAACGCTTTAGCGACGCGAATGTCGATTACGGCTTTGACGTGCCGGACGAGAAATGGAAAATGACCGTCAAACCTTCGGCGACGAGCCCGAATGTCGAGTACGTTTTCGGCGATCGAAATGACGGGCACCTCGAAGTACGTCGACTGAAAGTTTCCAGGGACGCGATTCTCGCCGATGTTATGCGCGACGAGGAACAGAAACTTCAGTTCCTTCCCGGCTATGTCGCGGGCCCCGATGAGAACTTCGCCGGCCGTCTGCGCGGTTCGGTCTTTAATTTTGAATTTGTTCGCGCCGGCAGGCCGATGAGCGGAAGATTTTACTTCCTACGCGCTCCGGACGGTGTTTCGGTCTACGTCTTACGCTTTACCGGCTTTCGCGACAAGCTTCGCTCGATCCGGAATCAAACCGATTCGATCGGACGGACGTTCTCGATCAACTCAGGCAAATAATTATTTAGCTTCGCACGCAAATCCTGGCTCCGAACGGCAGAATATAACCCCGCCCCGATCCAATGAGATCGGAAAGCCCTTTATCCTCGAGATCGATTTTTCGGCATCGCATCCGCTCCGTTGCTTCGCGGGGTAGAGATGACATGATCGCGACATCAAAAGCCTCAGCTTTTTGGAAAAGGCTCCACGCGGTCTGTCCGTTGACCTGATAACCCTCGCAAAGACGTTCGGCCAGAGCCTCACTATCCCGGGCCACAAACCAATTCAAAAAATCATCTCTCCCGAGACCCTCTTCACATTCCGCGAGAAGAATGATCGTGCCATTTTCCTTGCAGGCATGTGACGCAGCGTCGAGCGCTTTGTGCGCCTGGATCATGTTGATATCGTGCGGGAATCCGCCGCAACTAACGATCACGACATCGCGCTTTTCTTTGATCTCGATCGTATTATTTTTTAAGTAGGCGTCGCAGGCTGCTCGATGCGATGTTATCCAATCGCCGCAGAAAAGATCCACGGCGTCGCCGCGTTCGTCGACGATGACGTTCACGGCAAACGAAGGTGCGGCGAACGACGCGGCTTCGACGAATGCTTCGTGCACCGCGTTACCGTCGAGCAGAGCGGGGCCAACGCCTCGGCGCCGGGTTTTCCTTTCGCAGTCAAAAGCTAGTTTATGTGTCGCCGAAATGGTCCGCGCCGATGCGAGCCCTGGGCAGATCAACTTTCGCCCTCCGGTAAACCCGGCAAAATAATGAAACGCGACACCGCCTATCAAAACGACGTGATCGTATTCGCGAAGCGCTCGATTTAGTTCGACAGGTATACCCGCCGAGCTTTCGCCCACGCGCATGATATGCATAAGATCCCGCGGATTATGATCGAGAGTTTTGATCCGCTGCGAGATAAATGGTGTCAGGATCTCGGCCTTTTCTTCGTCCGTAACCGCCCGGTGTATGCCGGTCGAAAAGATCACCGCCATCTCATGCGGCGCGGTCCCGTTCGCTATGAGCCGTCGAACGAGAAGATTTATGATCTGACCGCATGCCGTGCGGCGAGTCGCGTCGGGGACGACAAACAGAACCGTTTCACCAGGATTAACTTTTTCTTCGAGGGGTAAGGAATCTATCGGGGTGTCCAGTCTGGAGCCTAGCTCGACGTCAGACAGCGGTTTCGGTTCATCAGCCGCTCTCAGGATTTCAAATCGATCGGTGTCGTATGAGAACGGAATTTCGGAACGACCGTATTTTAGAAGGATCTCGGGCATGTGAGAAATAGTTTCGCCCGAAAGAACCTGTGACGCAATTATAGGGTGGGTGCGCTTGGTTAGGAGCAGAACGGAATCACCACGATTGTCTACAAACATTTCGCTCCTAACGGAGCGACAACCGACTCCTCCCGAACCTCTACAAACATTTCGCTCCTAACGGAGCCAGGACGAAATCACCGACGAGGGCTACACGGATCCCGCGCAACAGGTTTTCTGATCAACTACCGTGAACCGCACCTTTCCCGCGGACCGACGGCTCGAAGCACTTGGTCCCCGTTTCGCAGACATAGACGGCTTCGGCTTCGAGATCGAGCGTTTCCATTTGAATAGTCAGGTGGTCGATACCGAACCGATCATGCAGCTTCGTACGAACAATCGCGAGGAGCTCAGAATGTAAGACCGAATCGTCGTGACTGATGTGCGCCGAAAGCGCATCGATTCCCGACGATATCGTCCAGACATGCAGATCGTGAACACCGCCGACGCCCTCGGTTTCGAGGATGGTCGTTTCGACGGCCGCGAGATTTATGTGACGCGGCGTGCCTTCGAGCAGGACATTTACCGATTCGAGGATCAGCCGCCACGCGCTCAGGATGATGATGACGCTGATGAATATGCTTCCGAATGCGTCGGCCCATAACCATCCGAGCGTCCAGATCAGAACGCCGGCGATAATCGCCGCAACCGATCCCAGAAGATCCCCCATTACATGCAGAAACGCGCCCCGCATATTCAGATCGTGCTTGTGATCCGAATGAAGCAGATAAGCCGCGATCAGGTTAACGATGAGACCGCCGGTGGCGATAATAGTAAGCGGCGTACCGGGTATGTCGGGAGGATCTTGCCACCGACCGATCGCTTCGTAAATTATCCAGATAGAGAGCAGGACCAGTGCGATCCCGTTGACGAATGCGGCGAGAATCTCAAGCCTGTAATAGCCGTACGTTTTTTTTGAAGTAGCCGGACGTGCCGCGAACCAGATCGCGAAAAGCGTCAGCGTAAGGGCCGCAACGTCCGTGAGCATGTGACCCGCGTCCGCGATCAGGGCGAGCGAATTCGTCAGCCATCCACCGACGGCCTCGGCGATCATGTAAACGAAGGTCAGGCCCAGAGCGATCTTGAGCCCCGTCAAGCTCTTGGACGATCTCCGCTCATGTTTGTGTTCCTTCTCCGAAGTCGTACGCCTTACCTCTAGAATCTCCGCAGAACCTTCGCGTTCCGCAATCCAAGAACAAATCCGCCTCGGTTGCCGCTGTCATCGCCAAGCTCGATCGCGACCTCGGAAAGCGGCGTCGAAACCTGCAGGCGAAACACCCCGTCTCCCGCGGCGAATACCTGTCTACTCTGTGCCCGAACCTGGAGCCCCGCACGTGTGCGACCGGTAATGATATAAACGTTCCCGCCAACATTTTCGACGCGCCAATCCGCGACCTCGATCGCAGGATTCGTTTCCCGCTTTACGACGTTGAATCGCCAGGGCTCATTCCAGTCGCTTGTCTGTCCGGCGCGCGAGGTTGTCTTCAGCCGCCAGTAATAAATTCCCGGCAGCAGTCCGGCGAGCCTGAACTCGCGGCTCGTCACGCCTCCCCGATCAACGAGTATGGAATCGGGTGAAAAATACGGCGAACGCGCGATTTGAATATAGTAGCTCGCCACGGGAATCGTGCTTTCGTCCTGCCAACCAAAAGTCATCGTCACTCCGCGTCCCGCGGTGTCCACCACCTGTGACATATTAGCCGGCGAAGATGGCCGCGGAGGTAGAAGAAGTTTTTCGCGCGATGCGATCCGCCCGTCCGCAAGTGACGCGAATTCGTTCGCATTGATAGTTGCACGCTCTCCCCCGATGGACGTTTCGACGCTGCCGCGGCTGATCCGGATCTCGCCGCCCTGCGAGTACGAATCGGCGTTAAAACTCGCATCCGTCTGCGACTTTAACTGCGTTTCAGAGTTCATCATCTCGACGACGTTCTCGGTATTTTCCGGCTGATCGTCTGTGCGAACGTTGATCTGCCCGTCATCGAGCGCGACGCGCACGTTCTTTCCGCCGAAGAGCGACGAGCTGTCGCGAATGACAACCGTACTGTTCGGCCGGACGGAATAGACCGACTGGTCGATCATCTGTACGACGGCTCGACCGTCCGCCTGGGTTTGTATGGTGTCACCCGCGGCAACAAATGTTTCTTTTGTCACGAGGATCGTTTCCCGAGTCGCCGCCCGTATTATGCGAACATCACCTTCGAATGAAATAATTCGGGCCGCGTCCTTCGGCGCGTCGGGTGCCGCCTGTTGGGCGAACCAATTGTATTGCAGCGCATACCAGACACCGGTGGCGACCGCACCCGTGACTACGATAAACGCGACAAGGCCGTAGATCGTACTCTTCCGGATCTTCCACCACTCTACATAAAACTTTCGGTACTGTTTGTTTTGCTCCATCAAAAACTACGTCGCGTCCGGGGATGATTCGGCCCCTGTTTCTTCTTCTGAGCGCGCTGGGCGTGGAAATAGGATCGAGGCTATAACCGAAAAGGCTATTGCAGCTACAACCACACCGAGAGAGATGTTTATTACGAGTTGTTCGAACTCGTGATGATTGTAACGTTCGAGGAATAGGGCAAAAGCGGACGTGCTGTCCGCTCCGGTCAATATTAGCAGACCTTCAGCCAGAAGTGGCAAAAGCATTTTTACGCCAATAAATGTCAGGACGAAGGCAAGCCCGTACTTTAGGTAATGAAACCGGTCCGCGAGATCCGATAGCAGAAAGAAAAAGGTCCGCAGGCCGAGGATCGCGAAGATATTCGACGTATAAACGATGAACCGATCGGTTGTGATTCCGAAGATCGCCGGGATCGAATCCACGGCAAAGATCAGATCCGTAAACTCGACCGTGATAAGGACCAGTAGCAAAAGCGTGCCGCTCCGAACACCGTCCTTCACGACGATGAACTTTTCGCCGTCATAGTGGCGCGAGATCCGAATAAACCTCGTCGCAAATCTCACGATAGCGCTCTCGTGCGGCTCGAAATTGTCGTCCGTATTGCGGAACATGCTCAAGCCGGTGTAGAGGAGAAAAGCGCCAAAAACATAAATGATCCAATGAAACCGCTCGACCAACTCGGCTCCGGCGAAGATCATTATCATGCGCATAACTAGCGCACCGATGATGCCCCAGAACAGGACGCGATGCTGATACTTCTTGGGGACCTTGAAGTAGCCGAATATGAGAAGAAAAATAAAAAGATTGTCGACCGAAAGCGAAAGCTCGATCAGATAGCCGGTGAAAAAGAGTTTTGCTTTCTCGACACCGAACTGCCAAAAAATAAAAGCATTAAAGCCCAGAGCAAGGGAAACCCAGACAATGCTCCACCCGATGGTTTCTTTACGCGTGGGGGCATGAGAACGGCGGTTTACGATACCTATATCGACAAAAAGCGCCGTCAGCACGACCGCGAAAAAAAAGACCCAGACCCAGAATGGATATTCGATAGATGTCATTCGATTCTTTCAGAGTTCGTGTGGCTCTGAATGACTCGCTCAATAACTCCTACTATGCGGGTGAGACCTTCGCGGTCGACATCCGAAAAATCGTCCAGCCGATCGCTGTCGACATCAAGAACTCCAAACACCTCGCCCCCGCGGTCAAAGATGGGCACGACGATCTCCGATCGAGATTCGGACGCGCAGGTGATGTGTCCGGGAAATTCGTCGACATTAGGAACGATCACCGTGGCAGCGGTCGAGTAAGCGTGACCACAGACGCCCTCCCCCAAATCGATACGTGTGCATGCGATCGGGCCCTGAAACGGGCCGAGGACGAGCTGATCTCCTTTTTTCAAATAAAATCCAACCCAAAAAAACCCAAACGCCTGTTTCAGGACGGCGGCAACGTTCGCGAGATTCGCCGTGACGTCGGTTTCGCCGGCAGTTAACGCTTCGATCTGCGGCGTGACCTCGCGATAGATCACGTCCCGGTCTGCCGTTTTTGAAAACACTACGCTCTCGACCATATTTCAAAAGTTTAGCCTTTAAGAATTAGCCGCGCAAAAAAGGTTGTGGGCCGATTCCGAGTTCCGCCTCGCTGCTTTGCGTCTTTGTGCTTTTGCAGGGAACTCGACATTAAGCTTTTCGGAACACCCTCCCTACCGGTCGGGTTTCTGCCTTTCGCGTTCAGGGTCGCGGCTTTGCGGGAAACCCACTGAATCAGAAAATCATTCGGGTCTCAAACTCAATCTCGCTTCTCTGACGAGATCGACGGCCTTTTCGGCGGTTTCTGCGATCGCCGTAATATGTCCCATTTTTCGCCCGGGCCGCGGGTCGGCTTTTCCGTAAAGGTGAAGGTTTACGCCGGGAAATTCAAGAGCTTTGTCCCACCGCGGCTCGCCGTTCTGCCAGAGATCACCAAGCAGATTTGCCATCGCAGCGGGAAGGTACAATTCGGTCGAACCGAGGGGAAAGCCACAGACGGCGCGAAGTTGCTGTTCGAACTGCGACGTGGGACATGCATCGAACGTGAGGTGTCCTGAGTTGTGGGGGCGCGGCGCAAGCTCGTTGACGAGCAGCGTCTCGTCCTTTGTCAGGAAAAATTCCACACAGAGCGTGCCGACGTATGCAAGTTTCTCCGCTATATTTCGCGCGATCTCGTTCGCCTCGGTGCTAACCTTGTTCGAAATACCCGCCGGAGCGAATGAAACGTCGAGAATGTGATTCACGTGCGAATTTTCGATGACTCCGAACGATGCGAAGCTGCCGTCCTGGCCGCGAGCACATACAACCGAAACCTCTTTTTCAAATTCGACGAAAGATTCAAGTATCGCGTCTTCGCCGTTCAATGCGGTGAACGCCGGTTCGATATCGTTTCGCCCGTTAATTTTCGCCTGCCCTTTCCCGTCGTACCCGAATCCGGCAGTTTTCAGAACGGCCGGCGAACCAAGATCTTCGACACCATGATAGAGATCTTCGATCACCCTGATCCGGCGAAACGGCGTTACGGGAAAACCGTTATCAGCTAGAAATGTTTTTTCACGAAAACGATTTTGTGTCGTATGGAGAATCTCCCCACGAGGATGCACGGCAACGAATTCCGCGGCCGCTTCGACCGTTGCGGACGGAACATTCTCGAACTCGAACGTGACTACGTCGACGCTGCGGGCGAACGTTCGAACTTTATCGAGGTCGTCATAATTCGCAGACGTCTCCATGTCCGCGACTTGTCCCGTCGGCGTATCGGTTTCGGGCGAGAATGTGTGCACCCGATAGCCCATCTTGCGGGCCTCAATCGCGAACATTCGCCCTAGCTGCCCGCTGCCGAAGACTCCGATCGTTGAATTTGGAGGGATGATCTTAGTCACAAGAAGCGATAGGTTAGCACATGCGAACCGGAGCGCAGGAATCGTTGCCCACATGAAGCCGACCGAGCAGCTACTTTCATTTCTTTAGTCTTGCAATGACCTTTGCGCTCGTTAACTCGCGCAACGCGTCGGAGGCGATCCATTTCGCGGACTTCGTATTTTGAAGCTTGATCCGTTTGGCGCTTTCGATCGCGAGTTTGTTTAGCTTCAGGCTTCGCTTTCCGATCTGGCGGAGGGCCCAGTTGACCGCCTTCTTTACGAAATTCCTTTCGTCAGAGGAGTGTCTTTCGATCACCTGTAAGAACGCGGCGAATTGATCGTCGTGCGCTTTCTTGTCGTGCACCGCCAGATATGCCATCAAAGAAAATCCGGCACGCTTTACAAACTCAGGTTTCGCCTCCGCCCACTCGAGAGCTTTTTCATACGCGAACGAGGTGCGACAAAACAGATGGCCGCAGGCCCCGTCGACCGTTGCCCAATTGTCGAAATCGCTTGCCCAGCGATCCATTTGTTCTCGCGTTACCAGTTTCGGATCGTCGATTAGAAACGCAACCGCTCGAGCATCATAGACGCCAGTGTTCCATAGCTCAGCCGCGAGAGCGTGACGATCGTCAGCCGCTTTCCTGACTTCCCGTGCGAATTGTTTGAGCACCGGCGCAGTAAGCCCGAACGATTTCGCGGTGACGATGCCAAAGCGCTTCATGCCCTCGACGTTCTCAGGCGAACCGAGTGTTTTCAGTTTTTCGAGGACTTCCGCAAGGGTCATCGTGGGCTCCGGTCTGGAAATCGGAGCCGATAGAATAACGCGACTGCCGCTCATTCGCGAGTCCTGGCTAAACCTGAATCGAGATAAGTAGCGCAACTTAACCGCGGATAACGCGGATGAAACGGATAACGACGATCTGAAAACTCAGATCAGCATAGATCTGTTCGATCCGCGTCATCTGCGGTTGAATCTTCGCTGGCGACTAAAGGCTCGCGATCTATTTGCCGGATTGAGAGTTCGAGATCTGCTGCATCGTCTTTTCAGTTTCGTTGATGTGCTGCTGGTGGGCGTTGAGCGAAGAGCTGTTCTTGACGGCCTCGCCATAGGTCATCGATTTCTTGCGATCGTACTCGTTTCTCGACAGGCCGGGAGTCACGGGTCGTTCAGCCGGTTGAGATGCGACGCGTTTCGCTTCGTTTGCGTTGACCTGCTTTACCGAAGTCTGCGTTCCGCTGTAGGCGTAGTACGCGATTCCACCTATGATCGCGACGAAAAGCAAAGTCCCGAAAGAAAAGCTTCGAGGACTTTTTTCGGTTTTAGCCTTCGATGATTTCAGAAACGAAAATCCGCATCGGACGCATTCCGCTTCGGAAGAAAAATTTTTCAGGCCGCAGTTTTTACATTTGATCGAGTTCATAGGACATGACCTCACGAGGCGGGATCGGAGAGCGGGATCTCCCTTAAGATTGAACCTTTTTCAGGCGAGCGGTGTCAACAAGTTTTCGAATTTGCTGAGCTTATTTCAGTTTGCTCTTGATTACATTGCGGGTCTGGCGCGAACGAAATGCAGCTAGCTTCTTACGAAGATCGGGTCGTGAGTTTGAAAGAATCGATATCGCGAGCAAAGCCGCGTTCTTGGCCCCCGCTTCGCCGATCGCGAGCGTGGCTACCGGTATCCCGGCAGGCATCTGAGCGATCGACAAAAGCGAATCCAATCCCTTCAATGCCTTGGTTTCGACGGGCACTCCGAGGACCGGTAGCACTGTCTGCGAGGCACACATGCCGGGAAGATGCGCCGCACCACCAGCTCCGGCGATGATCACTTCGATTCCGCGCGACTCCGCGGACTTTGCAAATTCAAACAGTAGGTCCGGCGTTCGGTGGGCCGAAATGATCTTCGTTTCGTAGGGGACGCGGAAGTCGTCAAACACATCAGCCGCGTGCTTCATCGTTGGCCAGTCGGATTTGCTGCCCATGATGATCGAAACCGTTGGATTTTGGATTTTGGATTTTGGATTTTGGATTGCCATTCTCCCTATCCGATGTCAATTCTTTGCAAGCTCGGCTCGTACGACCGACTCAAACTTGTCCCAGGCTTTTACCGTGCTCCGCCAGTAAACGATCTTACCCCGTTTGTCGATAACAATATTCTTCGGAAATCCGCGGAACGAAAACTGCGACATTGCCGCTCGGGCATCGAACGCCTGAACGTAATCGAAACGCTCCTTTTTCAGATACTTTTCGAGTTGCTCCTTCGGATCCGTCGTCATCGCCAGAAAGATGGCGTCACTGCCGGCGAAGCGGGATTTAAATTCGTTTAGCGACGGTTCCATAGCCCGACAAGCCGGACACCCGATAAACCAAAAGCTCAGCACGACGACTTTACCCCGAAGGCTCGCCAGAGAAATATTATTGCCATCCAGCGTTCGGACTGAAACATCCGGTGCTGACATGCCCTCTTGCGGAATCTTCTGCAGCCGGAACTCTTTCGTTCCGTCGTCGAGGATCCTAATGATCGTCGCGTCGGGATAGTTCGAGTTCGCCATTCGGATATCGACGAATTCGTTATTTGAAACGAGATTGCCGTCCGAGTCGCGGAAGATCTCCTTGTGAGCGGATTTTGTTTGCGCAAGGGTGACGATGGCTGCGAATGATATCAAGGCCATAGTCGTCAGTACCCTGCTTATGCGGATTCCCATGGTTCTCTGATGCATAAGCCCGCGCGGGCTTATGCATGTACAATTTCCCTAAGCAGAATATCCCTTCTCGCCGTCGAAGTTATAAAGATTCTCGGTCTTGATCACATCAAGTCCCGCCGATTCCAGGCGCTGCAACAGTGAGATCAGTTGCGAATGCGATACGGCGTTTCCTTCCCCGCCATCGGCAATAAACCTGCATCGCCAGTGATCAACCGTGAAGGTGTCGGGCTGTCCGCCCGGAAAAACTTTCACGCCGCGGTTCGCGATGTTCAAAAGCTGCAGCCCGTCGCCGTTTACTTTTTCAACCAGCCCGCCGATCTCGTCGGCGACGCCGTAGAAACTTCCCTTCCACCAGTCGAGAAATATATCGACGCCGACAAGATCTTTCCTCTGCGGTGTCGGAGTTGAAAAGATCGGCTTTGGATTTTCTTCGACGACATTCGCGGTATATGTCACCGGCTTAAGCGTCGCCGGCTTTTGGCCGAGACGTGCGACAACCGCTTCGGCAAATTCACGGGTTCCGACCTTCTCGCTCGAGACGCCTTCCTTGTACATGTCGTACGTGTGCACGCCGTCCTCGATAGTTTTGAGCCAGGCGTTATGCGCTCGTTCGGCAATATCGGGCTGATTGATGTGCACCAGCATCAGTATCGAGCCGAGGAACAGGCCCGACGGATTTGCGAGATTCTGTCCCGCACGCCGCGGAGCCGAGCCGTGGATCGCCTCGAACATCGCAACCTTTTCACCGATGTTGGACGAACCCGCGAGACCGACCGAGCCGGCGATCTGCGCCGCGACATCTGACAACACGTCGCCATACAAATTCGGCATCACGATGACGTCAAAATTCTCGGGCGTATCCGCCAATTTCGCCGAGCCGATATCTACGATCCAGTGATCTGCCTCGATATCCGGATACTCCGGTGCGATCTCGTCGAAGACGCGATGAAACAAACCGTCGGTCCGCTTCATGATGTTGTCCTTTATGAAACACGTGACCTTTTTACGATTAAATTTCTTTGCGTACTCAAAGGCGTAGCGGACGATCTTTTCGGATCCCGGCCGCGAGATCAGCTTGAGGCATTCTTCGACCTGACCGGTCTGGCGATACTCGATCCCGGCGTATGTGTCTTCCTCGTTCTCACGGACGATGACGACGTCCATTACGGGATGCTTCGTCGCGACGAACGGATGATACGAGACGCACGGACGAATATTGGCGTATAGCCCGAGCGTCTTGCGCACGGCGACGTTGAGCGACGAAAAACCACCGCCCTGCGGCGTTGTGATCGGTGCTTTTAAGAAGACTTTTGTTCGTCGGAGCGAATCCCACGATTCGGGGGCGATGCCGGCGGTGTTCCCCGCCAGATAAACTTTTTCACCGATCTCGATCGTCTCGATATCAAGACGCGCACCGGCCTCTTTCAAAATATGAAGAGTTGCATCCATGATCTCCGGCCCGATGCCATCGCCATGTGCAACTGTGATAGCTACATTGGACATAATCTTAAAAAATCTGCGACTAAACTGAATCAACGATTCTAGCGAAATTGCATATCACACGCAATCATGCTGAATTTTCGGTTGCGGGTCAGTTGAAATGCTAACATCCCCGGCTCGAACGGCTTCGCGTAGCCACGGCGTTTACGGCGTGGGACAGGTAACGATGGATACCGAGCCCGTTTTTAACGGGCTTACCATTGGAAGGGCGTTGAAACGCCCTAGCTATTTCTCGGCAGATCCTTCCCACGTGAAGCACGTGGCTACGCTCAAACAAGAAACCGCGTCGAATGTTACCCACTATTACTTTTTCGTTTAGTTCACTTTGCAGCGGCTACCCGTCATTCCGCCTCGATTTTGGCGGCGACTTAAGTTTCCTGCGTCCAGACGTTATAATTACAGCATCAAAACGTGAGATTACGACGTAGAGCGAGGGTTATAACGTGAACAGAGCACTTATCATCGGACTAATATTGGCCGCCAGCGTGGGCGCGGTTTTTTCCCAGTTTCCCCAATCGGTAAAACAGCGGCAGCGAATGGATCAGTCGATAAAGGCGTCGAAAGATCGCGAGCACGACCGCCAGTTGAACGAGGCAGGCAATCTGCCCGTGCCGAAACCGGCCGTCCTGAACGTCGACGTACAGATGGTTTTGAGCAAGGCCGAGCACAAGACGTTTGCTGAGGCTAAAGCGGCCGAGGCCAGAAAGATCGCGGACGGCGAGTCGCTTTGGCTCTACATAAAGTTCAAGACCAAACTCGGAGACTACGTTCTCACGACGAGGGATGCGGACGATCGGGAAAGACTTCGATACACGCTCTTCGCCGAGATCGGGCCCCGCGGCGACATCACGGCACAGAATCAGTACTCGATCCATTTCAATAAGGAAGATCTGCCGGCGACCGAGCTCAAGATCAACCTCGCCCCCGGACTGTTCGGAAGAAACAAGTCGATACCCGTATTCCTGATGACGTCCGGAGCCGCCAACGCCGGCGTATGGAATAACGAACTCCGGCTGACGAATACGGTCTCGCGACCTCGTCCATTGACCGCCAATCTGGCAAGCGCTCCAGTGACGCTCGATCTTGTTGGCGGACCTGCGAAGTACAAGAAGATGGACGCCGAGTATGATTCGATAATTCTGCGAGGGACCACGGACCTAACGAAGATGCCCGTCGCCGGAACGTTCTTTAACGAAGCGGTGAAAGCCAGGATAACGGAGAAACTTGCGGCGGATAACATCAGACCGGAGAAACTCTATTTTTCCGGCGACGATTGGCAGGAATTTGGTTCGTTCGGGTTATCGATGTCGAGGACCCGGAGAGTCTTTGCAACATTTACCTATCGACAGGGCGAGCAATGCCTGTACGGTGTCGCCGAGGCGACCGAGAACTTCGATTTTATGGAATCGAAATTCGGCGATGCGGAAATAGGCTTCCAGAAAGATCTGCCTATTCCGTGCACTGAAGCAGGTTAGGACTTCCCTTCATCGAGACTGTCGATCTTCTTTACAAGGGCAAAGTCCACGTCGGTCACTCCGTCGCGATCATGCGTCGTGGTTCGAAGCTCCGCGTAGCCCCAGCCGAAGGTGATGTCGGGATGGTGGTCGGCGGCCTCGGCGATCTCACCGACCCGATTCACGAAAGCGAGGCTTTCAGCGAAATTTGCGAACTCAAATCGTTTGAATAAGAAGTCGTTGTCTAATCGCCAATCGTTCGCCGAGGCGACACCGCTTTCGACCTCCGCAGCCGTCATTTTTTTGCGCTCCACTCGTTTCTCCTGTTCCTTCATTAGGATATACTTTTTGTTTTAACGCGTTACCAACGCGAATTGCAAAGTGTCGAACTATGCGTTACCTGTCGCTAAGTTTCTTTTTTTCGATTGCCGTCCTCATTGTCTCATGCGGGGGCGAGTCAAAGCCCGACACGCCTGTCGAGGCCTTTAAATCGTACGTCAACGCGGTCAAACAAAAAGATACGACGAAGATGAAGATGCTGCTGTCCGCCGAAAGCATAAAGATGCACGAGCAGGAGGCAAAGGCACAGAACGTGACGCTGGACGACATTGTGAGGCGCGAAACCTTGTTCACCGAGGGTCAGAAGACCGTCGAATTCCGCGATCAAAAGATCGAAGGCGAAAAGGCGACGCTCGAAGTAAAAAACTCGTTCGGGTCGTGGGAAACCGTACCGTTTGTCCGCGAAGACGACGAGTGGAAGGTAGACAAGAAAGGATATGCGGACAGGCAAATGCAGGACTTCGAGCAGAACAATCAACAAGTAGACGAGATTATCAATCAGGGCAAGCAGCCGCCGTTATGATCCAGTTAGCAGAACTCGCCGTTCACCAGTTTTCAGATAATTCAGGAGAATTCCGTTGTCGATAATTCGACCTTTCCGGGCTGTTCGGCCCGCGGTAGAAAAAGCCAAACAAGTATCGTGCGTTCCTTACGATGTCGCACAGGAAAGCGAAGTGCGCGACTTTATCGAAGATAATCCGGAAAGTTTTTTGCGCGTGACGCGGGCCGAAGCCGATTTTAATAGTGACCGTTCTCCCGCCAACGAACATGTTCTGGAACGCGCGAAGACGAACCTGCAACAATTTCTCGATCGCGATGTTTTTGTTTCGGATCCGGAGCCTGCCTTTTACGTCTACCGGCTGTCCAGCAACGGCCACACACAGACCGGCATAGTGGGCTGTCTGGCAATCGACGATTACGAGGACGGCATAATCAAAAAGCACGAAAAGACCCGACCCGATAAGGTTGAGGACCGCACCGATCACATGCTGGCCGTTCGTGCCCAGACAGGCCTGATATTGATCGCCTTTCGCCGGACGGATCGGATCGACGAAGTGATCCGTGATGTAACAAGCGGTCCCCCCTTATATGATTTTCCGTGCGACGGTTCTATTCGTCAGACGGTTTGGAAGACGACGGATGCCCAGGATCTGGTTGTTGCATTTTCTGACGTTCCGTCACTTTACGTCGCCGATGGCCACCATCGTTTGGAAAGCGCCAGCCTGGCCCGCAAGCACCTGCAGCAGACAAATCCGTCGCATACCGGAGATGAAGAATACAACTTTGTCCTCGCCGGTCTTTTTCCCGCCGAGGATCTTCGGATCCTCGCCTACAACCGTGTCGTCCACGACCTTAACGGCTTGGAACCTGCGGAGTTTCTAAGTCGCATTCAGGAGAATTTTGTTCTCGTTGATGACGGTCAGAAAGTGCCGGAAAACCACGGCGAGATCTGCCTTTATCTCGAGAAACAATGGCGCACGCTGAGATTTGCCGTCAACTATATTCGCGAACCCGACCCCGTCGAGCGTCTTGATGTCAGCATCCTGCAAAACTACGTGCTCGGCCCGATCCTGGGAATTCACGATCCGACGACAGATGAGAGAATCGAGTTTGTCGGCGGCATCCGCGGCGTGGAAGAACTGGAGCGGCGAGTCGATGGAGGATCGGCGCGAGTGGCGTTCTCACTGTTTCCGACGACCATGGAAGACTTGTTCGCAGTATCGGATATGGATGGAATAATGCCGCCTAAATCCACGTGGTTCGAGCCGAAGTTAAAAGACGGTCTTTTTGTGCATCTGATTTGAGCACCTAAATGGAGAAGAGCCTAGGTGATCTGAGACGTGATTATTCTCTGCAAGAGCTGACAGAGAGTGCGGTCGCGGCTGATCCGTTCGCGCAGTTTGCGAACTGGTTCGACGAGTACCTCGCTTCGCAGCCATCCGAGCCGAGCGCGTTCGTGCTCTCGACCGTCGGGACCGAAGGAGATCCGTCATCACGCGTCGTCCTGTTGAAAGGTTTCGACGAGCATGGCCTTGTATTCTTCACAAACTACACAAGCAAAAAGGCCCGTGACATGGCGCACGAAAGTCGCGTAGCAATGACATTCTTTTGGCCGGAGCTGGAACGTCAGATACATGTCCGTGGCGTTGCGGAAAGGACTTCGCGTGAGGAATCGGAAACATACTTTGCATCACGGCCGGTTGAAAGCAAGTTAGGCGCGTGGGCTTCGAAGCAGAGTTCCGAGTTGTCGGACAGGTCCGAGCTTGAACAGGAATTCGAGACAGCAAAGAAGCGATTCGACGGCGGCGATATTCCATGTCCCGAATTCTGGGGCGGGTTTCGGATCGTTCCATCGCACTTCGAGTTCTGGCAGGGACGCCCGAGCCGCCTTCACGATCGCATCTGTTACGAGCTGAATGACGGCAAGTGGCAAATCTTCCGCCTATATCCATAGACGAATATCGCGAACGCCTCTGGCGATATCACCGCTTCCCTTTACCAGCTTTAATACCGGGTCGAATCCGCCGCGACGTATCTCGCGTTCCCGCGATGTCAGAAAGCGGTCACCTTCGAACAGTATGGAGTCCACTGATTCTTCTCGCTTTTCCAGGGTCGTTAAGGTCATGTGGATATGTTTGGCGATAGTCGAGTTCGGATAAGAGGCCGGCAATATCGTCTCGAATTCGTAACGTCCCTTTTCATCGGTCAGCATCCATCCTCGATACCGTCCGTGACGATGCTCGCCCGCGCGACCATAGATCCCGTAAATATCCGTGTGGTAGAAGTAGATGAGCGTACCACCGGCAACAGTCGTCCCGTCCGCTTTGTAGACTGTACCGCTGATAAATATTCGTTCGTCCTTGTCCGCCTCAGTCGAAAGTTTTGTTCTCCAGGTTACATCGGCGGGAACGTCTCGTGCTCCGCACCAACTGACGTTTGGATCGGTGATCGAATTTGCACGCAGAGCCGCGAGCAATTTGTCGCTCGAAACCTGTGCGGACGTTTGGACCTTGCAATTAAAAACTAGGGGAAAGGCGAAAGCGAGCGATGCCTGCTTCAAAAAATCACGACGCGTGTTAACTCTGCGTTCCATATCCTTTGTCCTCCCGGCTAAACTCGGTGATACTCTTACTGTTCGTTACTTGTTCATTACGTAATATAAACACCAGGGCCGCCCATCTTATGACAGATTTGGGCTCAGCATTATGATCGAATCCGAACGATTGTTGTTCCGCCGATTTACGCTTGAGGACCTTCCGATGTTGATCGAGCAGCGCTCGGATCCGGATGTGAATAAGTTTCTCGGTGGTACAAAGCTTCAAAACCCCGAAGCTCTCGCGAAGCGGATTCGATTCTATATTTCGTGCTACGAATCACACGGGGTCGGAATGTGTGCGATGATCTGGAAACCGAGCGGCGAGATGATCGGATCAGCGGGGCTGCAGCCGCTCGACGGAACCGATGAGATCGAGGTCGGGTACAGCATGATCAAGGAGTTTTGGGGTAAGGGGATCGGAACCGAAGCGGCGAGAGCGTGGCTAGATCATGGATTTCGGAACGCTGGACTTGATCGGATCGTCGCCGTGGCCCACACGGGCAATCTGGCATCACGGCGCATTATGGAAAAGCTCGGGATGGAGTATGAGAAAACCGAGGTGCATTACGGCGCGGAGTGTGCCTTTTACGCGATCTTGAAAGATGAATTTTTAAATGGAGGAAGTCATGAAAGTTAGAAGTTTGTTGGCGATGTTTATTCTCGCTTTGGCAGCGTCGGTATCGACGTTTGCGCATGGCGTACGGCCGGAGAGCAAGTGGGCGAAACTCGATGGCAATAAGATTCACTATTACGATGTGGTCAGCTCGTCTCCGAAGTCCAAAGACGGCGCGTCTTTTGGAAGTTTGCCGTCCCGACAAAACTATAATGACAACCCGCTAATTATTGAAAATTTGAATTTATTGATAAATGCAGACGTTGATGCGGAAGGTATTTTTGTCAAAGGAATCGAAACTGATACAGGGCGACGGGCGTTAGTGAAAAACGTAAACATCAAGAAAAGATCAGGCGATATTAAATAAAATGAGCCGAACAATTTCAACAGATTTACAGACGATTTTAGACGCGCCGAATCGTTCGATTGATTGGACGCTCGATCTGACCTTTCCGAGTATTGATCCTCTGCGATTTGCAACATCTCCGCTGACGATCATCGAAGAGTTTTATGGCAACGATTTGGAAAATGTTTCGGAAATACGGCAGACGCTCGAAAGCGCGACCGATCAGGTCAGCGTGAAGATTCAAAATAAAGATCAAGTGTTGGGAGCGCATATCCTGAATAATCTAGCCGAGTGGCAAAAAGCCGAAGCGGTGATCGGCAGGCTGTATCAAGGAAGCGGTTTGGAAGTCTGGATCGAGATGTTTCGCGGCGCGGTGCAGAAACCGGAGATTGACGATAATACGCCGTATAGCGTGACGTTCGACGTTTTGACCGATACGGTCGCGCCCGGTCTGATCGTTTGCAGCCGGTCGCTGGCGTTGCCTTGTCAGCATGTTTTCAAGCATCTGCCGACGTGCGGCTACACCGGATCGGAAACGAGCTGCGATCACAATCTGAAATCGAAATTCGGATGCGACGGATTAGGCAATTCCCATGATTTCGGCGGGATGGAACATCGTTATAATCCCGATCTGAGCGTTCCCGGCACGGGCGGTAATACGGGCGGCGGTCCGATCATCATTGATCCGTGTCCGCGACTCGACCAGTTTGTTTTAGTGAAAGGAAAAAATATAAACCTATTGTAAGGATGGTTTCTTTTTTGAGAACGGACGATCTTCTATTTAATCCGATCACCGGAACTTTTCACGAAATAAAATCACTCGAAATTTTCAACTCGGTCGAAATATTTGAAATGAGAGCTGTGAATGGCGCGGTTTGCTTTTCTTCGTGTTCCCACAAAGTTTTGTCGCATCGAGCGGATCAAAGCGGCTCGACGGTTACACAATTTACTCAAGCCGATCCGGTTCTGACGTGGCTCGGCGGTTTGAATGATTCAAATATTACGGTTGCGGAAAATACAAATCTTTCCGGCGACGTGCTGAAGATAGAAATGAAAGACGGGCATATTTACGCGGCTGGCGATTCGGCGGATAAATTTATCGTCGCGCACAACTCGAAAAATAATCCCGTGGATTTGTAAACAATGACAGTAATTGACCATTTAAAAGGAACAAAACAGGAAACTCGTCTGCTTGAAGTCGCATTAAAGACAACGGGAGCGATGTTAGCCATCGTTTCAACTATTCGTTTGATACAATGGAATCTGTGTAGAATGTGGCGAGTAATATTTTGACTGTATCAAATTTAAATTCTGAGCATTATCAACTTTGAAAGCAGTGGATTATCGTGTTTGCGCGCACGGCGGATTTGATCCTGCAAAGATCGAACAAATAAAAAAACCGGAAAGCCTCGAAAGACTTTCCGGTTTTTGCTTGTTTAATTTGGAAAATTAAGGAACAGTTTGAATCGGATACGGTGCGGATGCCGGCGTGTCGCCGGTCGAACCGAACGGCGTGATCGTTGCCGTATTCGTCGCGCTGTTGCGGATATACCAGGTATTCAGGCTCGGACGGAAAATGGCGTAATCCGTTTTCAGATCGCCGTCATAATCAGCCGGCTGCGGTATGTCGCCCGGACTTCCCCAAAAAGCACCCAGTCTCGCCGTGTTGATGGCGTTATTAGCCAAACTCGGAATCGAAGCCCACTCTCCGGTCGAAGACCGGTAAACGGTGATGTCGGCTTTGCCATTGCCGTCGTAATCGCCCGGCACGGGAATATCGCCCGGAAGTCCCCATCGCACAAACAAACCGAAACCGAAATTGAAATTGCTCTGGAGCATAAACCAAACCAAGTTAGGTTCGCCAGCCTGATCGGGTCGGACAACTACGAAATCGGTGATATGGTCGCCGTCAAAATCGCCGACCACCGGTGTATCACCGTTGCGTCCCCATTGACGCGTTTGCAAAGTGGAATCCGAAGAACGCAAAATGTAATAATGACCGTTCGACGGTCGCCAGATGGCAATATCCGTTTTTCCGTCTTCATCGTAATCGCCCGGCACGGGTTTGTCGCCCGAGATTCCCCACGGAATACCGACAAACTGCGACGGCGGATTCGCCTGATTGGTCGCGTAATACCATGTATTATTTGCCGGACGGTAGACCGACAGATCGGTTAAAAGATCGCCCGTGTAATCGGCGGCCATCGGGGTGTCGCCCGTCTGACCGAATTGGCGGGTTTCTGTCGCGCCGCCCGTCGCAACTCTATTTGACCAGAAACCTTCCACGCCCGGTGTAAATACGGCGAGGTCGGCATTGCCGTCATTGGCGCGGTCAAATCCCGGCTGTTGACAGCTCGTCCGGTATGTAAGCGTATAGGTGTAACTCGTGCAGAACACATTTGGCGCTTCCAGAATGTCGTGGACGACGAGCGTAAAGTTTTGTCCCATGGTTACGGGAAATGAAAACGAAGCCGTCCCGGTCGTACTGAATCCGAAATCGCTGATGATATTGTTTCCCGGAAATGCCGGATCGAATGTCGAATAAGCGACCATTTGCGTCGTCGCGCCGCCGCAGGAAAGGGCATTAAAATCCACCTGCGCGCAGCCCGTTACCGGCGCGTTGTGTGTGTAGTTGTCCTGCACGACCGCCGCGGCATTGAATATCGCATTGGTTTTTCCGGTCGGACACGAGCCGGTAATACCGTTTCGATTGATGCGTCCCGCCTGTGTCGCGTCGCCTGCAGTCAGAGATCCCATCTGCACGATCGGCGTGCCCGAAAACTGACAGACCAATTGCGCGAAAGCCGTTTGATTTGCCATAACTATCAGTGCGTAAAACAAAAAAACGGAAACAATGGCTTTTGTTCCCGGTCTAAAGATTTTCATAAATTTTCCTCCTTTTTGATGATCATAATTGTGAACCGAGTGTTGAAATTTCCAACACGGGCGGCGCAAGATGCATAGGGTCGCGCCGAACATTTCAATCAAATAATGCTTAAAAAATAAGCTTTTTCGCACATTTTTTCAAGTTATTACGGACATAAACGAAACTTTTTCTTGTATTTGGGAGCTCTATTTAAGGAAAAATCGTTAATTAACATAATCTTGCTTTTCGTCCTCGATCAACGGCGCGTCGAACGGCGGCGCCTCTTCTTCGAGATTCCAAATTTCAAAAAGCGCCGGTGGGCATTCCATGATAAATCGCGAAGGTTTTTGCAAAACGTTTTGGCGGTTGTAATCGACCATCATCAGCGGATATGTGAGATAAAGCTCGTCTTTGGCACGCGTCAAAGCGACATACCAAAGGCGGCGCTCTTCTTCCTCGCTATCAATCTCTTTCAAACTCCGAGGAGACGGAAATTTTCCTTCCGCCGCCCAGATCACAAAGACCGCCTTCCATTCCAAACCTTTTGCCTGGTGAACGCTGGTCAATGTCAATAATTCATCATCTTCGCTGCCCTGAATTACGTCCTCGCCGGTGATGTTTTGCGGCGCGCCGAAGCGTTCGGTTGAAAGCAAAGCCAGCTCGGACAAGAAATCTTCGGTCGAATTATAGCGAGATGCATAAAGCGCAAGCTGTCTTAAATCCTCAAGCCGCGCTTCAGCGTTTTCGTACGTTTCTTGTAAATGCTGCTCGTAACCGTTGGTTAAAATAAGTTCGATCTGTTTCGATGGATTATTCCGGTTTTCGTCGGTTATGAGAAGTTCGAGCAGTTTTACAAATTCCTGCCAGCCCGATTTATTTCTAATGCCGGGCGATTCAGGCAGAAACCCGCGCGTAAGCAAGGGTGTGGTTTTCTCCGCTTTTGAAATTTCCGAACTTTCGGTCGGGTTTCCGCCTTTATTTGGCGCGGTCAACTCATAAATCAAAGATTCATAAATTCGATTTGCGGTCGCATTTCCTACGCTTGGGATCATTTTCAAAATGCGTTTCCACGCTAACTCATCTCGCGGATTGACGATGATTCGAAGATAAGAAACGACGTCTTTGATGTGAGCCTGCTCAAAAAACCGCACGCCCGATTGAACGCGATACGGAATGTTCCGGCGCGTGAGTTCCAATTGCAGCTCGAGCGCGTGATAATGCGAG
>JBGTIQ010000021.1:0-32987 GCA_041745575.1 Pyrinomonadaceae bacterium | reverse complement strand
TATTTACGACCCGGTATTCAATACCGTCTTGAACGCCATCTTCGCGAGCTTCCATGTGCGGTTCCAATCGATCTTGCCTTCGTCGTCGCGGCCCATGAGCTTGCTGACGAACATCCGTCGGAAATCCTTGCCCTCGCGGCGCAGCATGAATTCCTTTGCGTACGGCTTCGCGGTCTCGAAGAAATTAAATTCCGGATCGGTGATGATGCCGATTCCCTCGAGCGTCATCAATGCACGCATGATGTACGTGAAATTCGACGGGAGCCGGAACGGGTAGTCGTACATCACATCCGCGAGATCGTACGTCAGCTCTTTGAAGTTCACATCCTTGAGTTTCAGATTCAGATGAAACTCAAACATCTTCTCGACCACCGGGCGGACGATATTCGGATTCGTCCCAGGCTTGAGGAAGTCGAGCTCGATCAGATCCTGGGCAATCCCCGACGGATCTTTACCGACGACGTGGAAAAACGCGTCGATCATCTTCGCCTGAAGCTCCGGTGTTATGCGACCGACCATCCCAAAATCGAAAAACGCCAAACGCCCGTCGGACATGACGAGCAAATTACCGGGATGAGGATCCGCGTGGAAAAATCCGTCTTCAAGCAGCTGTTTTAGATATGTTTTGATCAGCAGGCGATTGACCTTTGCCGGTGAGATCCCGAGGCGCTCCTGCTCCTCCAGCGACGTAACTTTAGTCCCGTGGATGAACTCCATCGTGAGGACCTTCCTGGTCGTGGCGTTCCAGTGGATCTTCGGGACGTGGATGTTGGACCAGTTCTTGAAATTCTCGCGGAAGCGTTCAGCGTTGTGACCCTCGGCCGCGTAATCCATCTCTTCATGGATCGTATCGTTGAACTCGCGAAGCATCCCCGACCAATCGGCATTCTCATTGAGCTGCGGAAATCGCTCGGCGAAATTCGCAACCTTGTTCAGGATCTGGAGATCGCCCTTTATGGTCGCTTCCAAGTTAGGCCGCTGAACCTTGACTGCGACCTCTTCACCGGTATGCAGACGTGCACGATAGACCTGTCCAAGCGACGCCGCCGCGACCGGTTCGAGCTCGAACTCCGCGTATACATCGTTGATCTTGCGGCCGAGGTCTTTCTCGATCCGCGCGAATGCTATCTCGTTCGGAAACGGCGGGACCTGATCCTGCAATTCTCCAAGCGCTTTAACAAATGGAAGCGGGAGAAGATCGGCCCGAGTACCCATCGACTGGCCGATCTTAATGAACGTCGGTCCGAGCTCGATCAGTTTATCTTTGAGCCAGACGGCCTGTTTCTCCTGATTCGCTTCTTTGTTCGTTTCGCCGCCGATGACAAACCAGCGAAGCAAAAGCAAGAACATATTCAGGAACCAGAGACGAACGGCATAGAGTTTCTCGCCGTAGACAGCCATCCGCGTCAGACGCTCGGCCTTCTTGATCCGCTCCTGTGCATTTCGCCTTTGCGCTTTTCGATGGATCTCGTACTGATCGAGATAGAGGTAGAGTGCGAGCTTTCCGATAACGGCCGAAACATGAAAGATGCGAAAGTAACCGCGAAGGCCCGTATACCGTTTCGCAATATCAGCTTCTTTTTCGGCAAGCAACTTCTCTTCCGCGATGATCTGCTCGTTAGTGACGTATTTCGCGATCGGCAAACTCGCCGTCGCAGTCATTTCGTGATGGCCGTTCGAGTTCTCTGCGTTTATTACCGCGAGTGCCTGTTTGTTAGATACTTCGTTCACAATATCTCACTCTTCTTTCCGTGCCGTTCCGTGTGTTCCGTGTATTCCGTGGTTACCGTACGAGCAGAAACACGGAATACACGGAACGAACGGAAAACACTGAAAGAACAAAATGCCCTAATTCTCTATCTCCTGCCCGAACTGGAGCACATAGCCGTTGTTATCATAAACGGCGAATTTACGCATGCCGTAAATGAAAGTCTTCGATGCCTTAGCAGACGCGGGCTTTGTCCTTCAACTTCTCCCAAAGGGCGTCAACGTCGTCGGTCGGAGCCCCGTGATCTTCATAATATCTCGAGCATATTCCGTACGCCCTGAGTTTCGAAATAGTTCAGAGCGCGGTGCGTATCCCTTTCGATCTGGGCCTTTAGCTCGTCAATGCCACTGAATTTCCGCTCGTCGCGTATGCGATGCAGAAAGCGAACGCGGAGCACATCGCCATAGAGATCGCCGTCGAAATCGAAGATGTAAGTCTCGATCGACGGATCGGCCGTCGTTTCAAACGTCGGTCGGACGCCGATGTTCGTAATGCTCCGTCGCCACTTTCCGTCGAGCAAAGTCGCGGTCGCATAAACACCAAATTTCGGGACGACGCGATTGTGCGGTTTCAGATTCGCGGTTGGAAACCCGATCGTGTGCCCGCGTCGATCACCGCGAATGATCACACCCTCGACACCGTATGGACGCCCGAGCATTCGACGCGCGAGATTGACGCTCCCCTCGGCGAGCAACTCGCGGATCTTCGATGAGCTGATACGATTTCCGCGTAGGCGAACCTCGTCGACCTCGTCAGCGACGAATCCGAGCTGCGAACTCATCTTTCGGAGCAGATCGATATTACCGCCGCGATCCTTGCCGAACGCGAATCCCTTTCCGAGATAAACTTCTATCGCCTGGAGGCGGTCATGAACAATATCGTGAAGGAAATCCTCCGCCGGGTGTGATGCGAACGCGTGGTCGAACTTCATCACGATCGCCTGCTCTATTCCCAACACTTCGAAATTTGCGAGCCGCTGGTCCAGCGTTTGTAGTAGAGGTGGAGCTGTTTCGGGATGGAGGACCGCACGCGGATGCGGATCGAATGTGATCGCCGTCGGCGTTGAACCGGTAGCAGCGGCACGCTCGACGACCGTCTGCATTATTCTCTGATGTCCGAGATGAAGACCGTCGAAAACGCCCAACGTCAAAACCGTCGGGCGGAGGATATTCGCGTTCTCGGTGCCGTGGAATATTTTCATATACAATCGAGCGTTCGAGGCGGTCGAAACGCCAGCGCAATCATACGATTCGCGCCGCAAGAGGCAGAAACCCGAGCGGTAGCGAGGGTGTCCTTCAGGATCTACAATTTCAGAACACCCTCGCTACCGCTCGGGTTTCTGCCTCCCTCGATTTACAGCGATCAATCCCCCAACCGCTTCCCCGGAACTAAATAATTCCGAACATAATCAGCCACAGCCTCATCGAGCGGCGTCGTCTCAGCCTTATAACCGGCGTCGCGGATGTGTGTCAGGTCAGCCTGCGTGTGATATTGGTATTTATCGCGGAGATGCTCAGGCATTTCAATGAACTCCACCTTTTTCGGACGATCCAGCGCCCGGAACGTCGCGTCGGCAAGAGCGTTCCAGCTATTCATACGACCCGAGCCGACGTTGAATAGTCCGCCGATCTTGTTCTCAATAAAATGCAAGGTCATCTCGACCGCATCTTTGACGTAAACAAAATCGCGGCCGAATTCTCCGTCGCCATAGTCCGGATTTGCGCTTTTGAAAAGTTTCAGTTTGCCGGTCTCCTGGATCTGCCCAAAAGCCTTGTTCACGAGCGAGCGCATATCGCCCTTATGATTCTCGTTCTGACCGAAGACGTTGAAGTATTTGAGGCCCACGATCTTCTCAAACATCGAATTGCGTTCGGCGTATTGGTCGAACAGATGTTTCGAGTAGCCGTAGACGTTCAGCGGACGGAGGTTGTTGAGATCTTCGGTGCCGTCCTCCATTCCGGCGGAACCGTCGCCGTAGGTCGCCGCCGATGATGCGTAGATAAACCGAATGTCGTTTGCGACAGCAAACTCCGCAAGGTCCTTTGTGTACTGATAATTATTGCGGAGCATGTAGTCCGCGTCTGTCTCGGTGGTCGACGAGCACGCCCCCATGTGGAAGATCACGTTTGTGTCTTTGAAATCACCGAGGTCGTCGATGAAATCATCGGCGTCTATGTAGTCGGTGAACCGCAGCGGCGCGAGATTTTTCCACTTATCTGTTTCGTCGAGCCGATCGACGATCAAAATGTCGTCGTGGCCAAGCTCATTCAGCCGCCAGACAATCGCGCTTCCGATAAATCCGGCACCGCCGGTTACGATGATTCGTTTCATTTAAGATTATTAGCCGCGGATTCGCGCGGATTACGCGGATCAGAACAAGTATTCCGAATCGGCGTCACGGGTGCAAATCCCGGCAAGAATGTCTCCTCGGTTAGCCCCGTTTAACCGCAAATCACTCAGATCACGCAGATCAAAAGCATCAGATTTCTTTCATCTGTTCCATCTGCGTCATCCGGGGTTAACGGAGCTTACCACCCCAGGATAAAAGCGAACATCAAAGGGCGGCGACAGACGCGTTGAATTCGACGATGCACTTGTTCATTACTTAAGCTTTCCAAGCAAATCTTCCGTCCGTCTCGGATGTCGTCGATCGTCGAGAACAGCATAAACATCTACACTCGAACCTTCCTTCCGATAATAGATCGAGTAAGGAAACTTTGAACAAGTCATTTTGTAGTACAAGTTGTAGGATTTTTGATGCACGCCCGCGTGGACACTCAATGATCGTAGGTCGGACATGATCGAGTTGAAAAAGTAAGCACCGAGCCCAGCTTCCTGGCGTTCGTAGAATCTGATCCCGTCTGCGACTGTCCGCCTTGCAGAACCAAGAACTCTGATTTTCATTTCAACTCATTGCGCAAGTCTTCCTCAAACGCATCAAGGCTGATGAACGAATCTTCGCCTTCTAAAAGCGCCTTTTCGCGTTCTTCGAGATACTTAAGATGCCACGCGGGAGGTTCGCTGTTGACATTTCGTTCGCTCATACTCTTCCAGAGCGCTTCCATCAATTCGATCTGTTGGGCCGCGGTCATCTCGTCAATATCCGGTATTGTCTGCACGGTCATGGGCAAATTATAACACAGCGGCCCGACACAAAATCGGGTCGCCGCAGGTCGGTTACCACCCCAATATATAAGCGAACATCAACGGAGCGACTATCGATGCGTCACTCTCGACGATGTATTTCGGTGTAGCCGCTTCCAATTTGCCCCATGTGATCTTTTCGTTCGGCACCGCACCGGAATACGATCCGTACGAAGTTGTCGAATCTGAGATCTGGCAGAAATATCCCCACACCGGGACACCTGTTCGCTGCAGATCCTGATGCAGCATCGGCACGACGCAGATGGGGAAATCGCCTGCGATGCCTCCGCCGATCTGGAAGAAGCCAATAGACGATCCTTCCGATTCGCGTGTGTACCAATCCGCAAGCATCGTCATGTACTCGATGCCGGTACGAACTGTGTGGACATTTTCGACATCGCCGGTGATGACGTGGCCGGCGAACATATTCCCCATGGTCGAATCTTCCCAGCCCGGTACGACCATCGGCAGATTCTTTTCCATCGCGGCGTGCATCCACGAATCTTTTGTGTCGATCTGGTAATACTCTTCGAGCGATCCGTTCTTCAACACCTGGTACATGAACTCGTGCGGAAAATAACGTTGCCCTTCGGCCTCGGCACGTGTCCAGACCTCGACCATTGCCTTTTCCAAACGCCGCATCGCTTCGTGTTCGGGGATGCACGTGTCGGTGACGCGATTCATATGCCGGTCGAGCAACGCCTGTTCATCTTCGGGCGTCAGATCGCGGTAATGCGGCACGCGTTCGTAAAAATCGTGTGCGACGAGATTGAAAAGATCTTCCTCGAGATTCGCGCCGGTGCATGAAATGATCTGCACTTTGTCCTGCCTGATCATCTCGGCGAGACTCAATCCCAACTCGGCCGTCGACATCGCCCCGGCGAGCGTGATCATCATCTTCCCTTTCTCAATGTGACGCTTATAGCCTTCCGACGCATCGATGAGCGCTGCGGAGTTAAAGTGCCGGTAGTGATGTCTTATGAATTCAGTGATCTGTCCGTTCATTTTATTTCGAGCTGTTGCGCGAAGGGCAGAAACATGACCGGTAGGGAGTGTGTCGGTTTTGTTTCAGAACACCCTCGCTACCGCTCGGGTTTCTGCCTCTCGCGATATGTTTGCAAAGAAACGCGAATAGAAATGATATCGCATTCCCGTGGTTTTCGTTCATCGCTGACTTTGCGACTTGGCGGCTTTGCGGCAGAGGGTTTCCCGCAAAGACGCATAGCCGCTAAGAGATATCCTGAAACGCCAGGCTCAAACTCGTCGAGGCAAGGGGTATTATCAAGACGTGAGAGTCTTAACCATATTGACCGCCTTAATGTGCGTCGGTCTATTCACCACTTGCGATCAAGTGACGCAACCGTCCGAGCCGGACAACCGCCCTTCGCTCGAACGCGCATTCGAGGAGCAAGCACGCGATGTGCAGGTCGAAGGTGAAGGAGTCGTGTTAAAAATACTCGCTGACGACCGGGCGGGCAGTCCGCACCAACGCTTTATAGTTCGCCTTGCCTCAGGCCAGACCGTGCTGATCCAACACAATATCGAGCTCGCTCCGCGCATCGACGATCTAATCGTCGGTGACCCGCTCAGCTTTTTTGGCGAGTACGTTTGGAATTCACAAGGCGGATTGGTTCACTGGACGCACCACGATCCGGCCGGACGTCATGTCGCCGGCTGGCTAAAGCATAAAGGCCGGACATATCAATAACATCCCGCCTCGATCTTGTTTATGTGCGGTAATCTTTTTCGCGCTACTGGGAAATCGCGACTTACGGAACAACGTCGTAGATGGTGTCATCGCTATTACCAAATACCGATGTTTGTATGTCTGCTGCGATCCTTGCCGTGGTGGTTAAATCCGAATTCGTTTCGATTCGAATCACTGGAGCTTCGCTTAAATTACCGCTTCTCGGTTTGTTGCCGTAGGTCGTCATAACAATCTCGTATCCCTGGGATTGGGCAAACCGTTTGAGTTTTTCAATGGAGGGCATTTGTTCTTCGCCTATCGCTTCGAACTCGAGGTCAAACTTTTCGCCGTCTTGGACAAAATAGACGCAATCGACACCGGTCGAGGTGATCCCAAAGAAATCGAATTCCAGCCGACCCTCTTTTAATTGCTTAAGTACATCTACCATTTCGTTGATCTTTATCTGACGAGCTGAGCTATCCGCTGAATGGTTCGAACCCTTTTGCGAAGATCCTTGTGGATTGCAGCCAAGCAGCGCCAGTATTCCAGTGAAAATTCCCATGATTAGAAGTCGACGAATCATACAATCCTCGGATACGAAAAACGCGAATAAGAAATATTATCTCATTCGCGCCCTGTCGTGTACCGCTCTCTGCGATCTCAGCGGTCTCTGCGTTTAAATCATTCACCGCAGATGAGCGGCGTTCTCAGAGTCAAAACGTTTCGCTGAAGCTTACCTCGCCCGCGACCGCGACCTGATATGCCGAGACACGGCGTTCGAAGAAGTTCGCGAGTTCCTGAACATCCTGCAGATCCATAAAGCCGAACGGATTCTTTGCACCGTAAACTTTCTGCAGCCCGAGCATCACCAGACGCTGGTCGGCGACGAATTCGAGATACTGTCGCATATCCGCAACCGACAGACCCGCAACGCCACCGCTCAAAATATCCTCCGCAAACTGCATCTCGCAATCTACGGCTTCGTCGAGCATCGTCACGATATCGCGCGTCAGTGATTCGTCGAAAAGTTCGGGTTCCTCGTTTCGAACTTTCTTGACGACCTCGAACGCGAAATTCATGTGTGCCGACTCGTCACGAAAGACCCAGTTCGTTCCCGCGGCGAGCCCATGCAGCAAACCTTTCGATCGAAGAAAGTAAACGTACGCAAACGCCGCGAAGAAGAACAGGCCCTCAATGCACGCCGCAAAGCAGACCAGGTTGAGAAGGAACTTACGACGATCGTCGGGAGTCTGAAGCGATTCGAGATCCTGGATCGTGTCGATCCACTTCATGCAGAACTCGCCCTTCTTGCGGATCGACGGAATATTCTCGATCGCCGCGAACGCCGCCTCGCGTTCCTTGTGCTCGGGGATATACGTGTCGAGCAGCGTCAGGTAAAACTGAACGTGCGTCGCCTCTTCGAACAGCTGCCGCGACAAGTACATCCGCGCTTCCGGTGAATTGATGTGCTTGTAAAGGTTGAGCACGAGATTGTTCGAGACGATCGAATCGCCGGTCGCAAAAAACGCGACGAGACGGTTGATCATGTGCCGCTCCGGCCCGGACATCTTGTTTCGCAGGTCCGTCACGTCGGTCGAGAAATCGACCTCCTCAACGGTCCACGTGTTCTTGATCGAATTTTTATACATTTCATAAAAATCCGGGTACTTCATCGGGCGAAGGGTGAGATTGAATCCTGGGTCTAATAACATAATTTCAAATTTCAAATTTCAAATTTCCAATGCCGAGTGAAGATTTGAACTTAGCCGTGGCATTCAGGCCACGGTAACGTCGAACAATTTCTTCGCCGCATAGCGGTGAACGAATTTAGCCGTGGGCCTTAGCCCACGGAGATTGCGAAAATTTAAGCTCGCCGCGTCAGCGGCGATCGAACATTCGTGCGTCGCTACGCGACGCGAATCCCTTGTTATCAATACCATAGCCAAATTCGCTTGATCGCTACGCGAATAGCAACAAACTGAAGTTTGTTGTCCCTACTGACACGCTTCGCACGACTCAGGATTCTCCAGCGAACATACGAGTGCTTCTTCATCTGAATACGTTTTCACATCTGCCGGTGCGATCTCCGATGCTTTATATTCCGCCGTCACCTGCGAGATCTTCGTCGCCGGTCGTGATCGCAGATAGTAGGTCGTCTTCAGGCCTTTCTGCCAGGCGTACATGTACATCGATGAGAGCTTGCCGATGTTCGGGCTTTCCATAAACAGATTCAGCGACGCACTCTGGTCGATGAACGCACCGCGGTCCGCCATCATATCGATAAGCGAACGCATCGGCACTTCCCACGCCGTGCGATAGATCGCTTTGAGCTCGTCGTCGAACTCCTCGATCTCCTGAACCGAACCTTCGCTAAGTTTGATCTTGTTGCGGATCTCGTCGGTCCAAAGACCGAGGGCCTTCAGCTCCTGCACGAGATACTTATTCACCTGAACAAAATCTCCGCTCAGCGTTTCGCGTTTGAACAGGTTCGACACCTGCGGCTCGATGCATTCGTAGCAGCCGGCGATCGATGCGATCGTCGCGGTCGGGGCGATCGCGATCATCAGACTGTTTCGCAGCCCGTGTTCTTTCACTTTCGCCCGTAACGCGTCCCACTTATCCGTGTCTTCGGGTGTCACGCCCCACAGATCGAATTGGAAATCGCCATTCGCCGCACGTGTATCGGCGAACGCCGGATGCTTGCCCTTCAACTTCGCACGATCGCAAGACGCGTCGAGTGCCGCGAAGTAAATCTCTTCCTGGATCTTCGCGGAGATCTTCCGCGCCTCAGGCGAGTCAAACACTAAACGCATCTGGAAGAAAACGTCCTGCAGGCCCATCACACCGAGGCCGATGTTCCGCCATCGGTTGTTCGAATCCGCCGTCGAAGGGATGGCGTAGTAATTAAGATCGATGACGCGGTCGAGCTGCATGACAGCCAACCGAACGTTGCGTCGAAGCTTTTCAAAATCGAACTCGCCATCTTTCACATACCGCGAAACATTTATCGAACCGAGATTGCAAACCGCGGTTTCCTTGTCGGATGTGACCTCGATGATCTCGGTGCAGAGGTTCGAAAGATGAACGACATTCTCGGGCTTTGCCGTCTGATTCGATTTCTTGTTCGCCGCGTCCTTGAACGTCATCCAGCCGTTTCCTGTCTGGGCCATCGTCCGCATCATCTTCGCGTACAGATCGCGGGCCTTGATCTGCTTGACGAACTGTCCGGCTTCTTCGGCGGCGACGTACGCGCGTTCGAATTCGTCGCCGTAAAGATCGGGGAAGTGAGCAACGATCTTCGGATCGAACAGCGACCATGCGCCGTCCTCATTCACCCGCTGCATAAATAGATCCGGGATCCAGTTCGCGAGATTCAGATTGTGCGTGCGGCGTGCCTCGTCGCCCGTGTTGTCGCGCAGCTCGAGGAAATCTTCGATGTCGGCATGCCAGGTTTCAAGATATACGCAGCACGCGCCTTTGCGCTTACCGCCCTGGTTGACCGCCGACACGCTCGAGTCGAGTGTCTTGAGCCACGGCACGATGCCGTTCGAATGCCCGTTCGTACCGCGGATGAGCGAACCTTGTGCACGGACGCGGTGATACGCGATACCGATGCCGCCCGAGAATTTCGACAGCATCGCAACATCCGAATATTTCTTGTAGATGCTTTCGAGACTGTCCTCAGGTGAATCGAGAAGGAAGCAGCTCGAAAGCTGTTCGTGCTTTGTTCCTGAGTTGAAAAGCGTCGGCGTCGACGGTACATACTCGAGCGACGAGAAGAGATTGTAAAGCTCAACGGCCTCGGCCGGCGTTTCGGAAAGGCCGCAAGCGACGCGCATCCAGAAGAACTGCGGGGTCTCGATGACGTCGCGCGTCACCGGATTTTTTAGAAGATAACGATCGTAAACCGTGCGGATTCCAAAAAATTCGAATAAGTCGTTGCGGGTCTGGTCGATTGCGTCATTCAGCTTGCGGCTGTTTTCCGAAACGAAGGTGGCCACGCGTTCGCCGATAAGGCCCTCGCGCACGCCAAAAGCGATCGATTGTGAGAAAGAGTGGATCTCTTGATTGCGAACTTCCTTTTCTACGTATTGATTCAAAAGGCGGGCACCGAGACGCGAGTATTCAGGTTCTTCGAAGATCAGGCTCGCCGCAGTTTGAATAGAAAGCTTATCGAGTTCTCGGGTCGTCGCACCGTCATACAGACCACTGATCGTCTTCGTCGCGATCCGCATGACATCGACATTCGGCAAGTTCGGGGTACAACGCGAGATCGCGCGAACGATCTTGTTTATATCGACTGGCTCATGTGATCCGTTTCTTTTTCGGACCCGCATTGTGGTCTGGGTTGTGTCTTCGGTTTGTCGTGCGGCGGCGGTCGAGGTTTGTCCGATGTAGGTGTCCATTCTCTTCTTTAATTCCTGCCTGTCGTGAATTTTCGTCGACAAAAAATCCCGGAGAAAACGCGAGCGCTGATGAGACAGTTTTCCGCGTCCGCATGGCTTTCTTTCAAGCTACGGTCTAAACCCCAGGGTAGTGTGTGGTGTTGAAAAGGGCCTTACTTATTAAAGGCGATTCCTACCGACTGCCGACTGTTCGGGAGCGCTTCCGAACTTCGGTGAAATGACAGTTTTCGTTCCCCATTACTGCTGCGGGGCGGGTGGCAAATATGCCCTGAAACCAATTTCTAAAGACCAATTTTCTTCGAGCGTTCCTTCAGTGGATATTGACTATATGGTAGTCGATACACTTTGTCAACACAAAATGTAGTGGTAGGGAAAGTATTTTCTAAGCCGTAATATTGCAGTGTTTAGCGCCTGAGGAGTGATGTATTCCCTCAATCAGCGGGGCCGCTGCCGGCTCCGATCGCTTTCACTTTTTTTTGTAAGTGAAATGGCTGGCGATCTTATTCAACAACCAGGCCGTCATACGCGAATTGCACGTTGGGCGGCAGCAGCTTTGAGTCTCGTGCGTACAAGACGTCATGGTTCAGATGTGTTAGAAACGCACGTCGCGGGTTGATCCTTTCGATATATTCGAGAGCTTCGTTCAAACCGAGATGTGTGGTGTGAGTTTTGAGGCGTACGCAATCAAGTACAAGCACATCCAGCTCCTGCAATCCAGCGATCGTTTCGTCCGAAATAAAATTAAGGTCGGTGGCGTAAGCAAAATTGTTGAATCGATACGCGATCACCGGAAGTTTTCCGTGTATGACCTCGAGCGGAGTGATCTCCAAACCCTCGCCGATACAAAACGGCGACTGCGGATACACGGTGTGCGGGATTAGCTGCGGCAGGCCGCCGCCGAAGTGTGTCGGTTTGAAGATGTACTGAAAAATGCGCCGGAGATCGATCCATGCAATCTCATTCGCGAAGATCCCCATCGCACCGTAGCGAAAATTCAACGGACGAATATCGTCAAGCCCGAATACATGATCGACGTGACAGTGTGTGATCAGAATGGCATCAAGCCTGTCGATCTTTGTCCGCAAGGCCTGCTGCCGAAAATCGATAGAGGTATCGACGAGGATCTTTTTATCGTTATGCTCGATGAGGATCGAGACGCGAAGGCGTTTATCCCGGGGATCTTCGGAAAGACACGTTTCGCAATCGCATGCGATCGACGGAACGCCGGTCGATGTGCCTGTGCCGAGGAAGGTCAGTTTCATGAAGATGATTCTAACGCAGAGACCGCGGAGATCGCAGAGTCAGGTCTAATCCAAGCTCTGCGATCTCGGCGGTCTCTGCGTTCAATTCCTATTTTTTGCCGAGAATATCGGAGCCGGAGAACTTCTGTGCTGCTTGAGCCTTCAGCTTATCTTCAGTCGCTCGAACTACCGTGACATATTGCATTCGCAGGTCCGCAAGCAGTCCGTCTAGAAGACGTAGCTCTTGAGCATGCAGATTTCCCTTTGTTTTCTCTTTAATCATCGCGAGCACATCGAGCCAATATTTTCCCGTCTCCAGATCGAGCGAACGTTTCCCGGTGGCAGGATGCGGAACGGCTCCGAGCGATGCCGCGGCGTTCGTCGCGAGAGTGGATAAAAAATTGATAAAGCTGGCGGGGTCCTCGGCTCCGGGAATATCCTCGTCGCCGTCTTCCATTGCCTCCGCCGATCCTTCCCCGGA
The DNA here is from genome assembly GCA_041745575.1 of Pyrinomonadaceae bacterium. Lineage (GTDB taxonomy): Bacteria > Acidobacteriota > Blastocatellia > Pyrinomonadales > Pyrinomonadaceae > OLB17. The sequence goes on along the minus strand of JBGTIQ010000021.1, from coordinate 20,260 downwards.
TCCTTCCATTTCGGCGGTCGGGTCCAAAGTCTCTGTCTCGTCAGCAACAGCGGGCTCCGGTGCTTTTTCAGGCTTTGCCGCCTCGAGCACAACTCCTTCGCGTACCGAGCCGTCGGCGTTGAACTTGCGCTTGTCAGCGACCTTATACGTAACTTCTTCCGATTGGTCGTCTCTTCCGATCATAGATTTAGTGTTGATGCGATAGTAGCATTTTCCTCTGCAGTCTGTCGGAGTCTATCGGAGTCTATCGAGTCTGTCGCGTTAGTCGACCGCTGACTCACCCGAATCCGATTTCTCGACTCGATAGACTCGATAGACTCGATCGACTCTCCAGACGCACCGCCCGGCTCGATAGACTCGACAGAGTCCGCTAGACTAAACGCATGTCGAAATCCTTTGACGAACTAGTTGCGATAATGGCTCGGCTCCGCGCACCGGGCGGATGTCCGTGGGATCGCGAGCAGACATATTCATCGCTTTCCCAGTACCTGCTCGAAGAAGCATACGAGACGTTCGACGCGATCCATGAAGCAGATTCGTCGGGCGACACGGCCAACCTCCGCGAGGAACTTGGAGATCTGCTCTTACAGGTCGTGTTTCACGCGACCATCGGCGCCGAAAAGGGGGATTTCACGATCGACGATGTCGCCGCGGGCGTGACACAGAAACTCGTGCTTCGGCATCCGCATGTTTTCGGCGATGCAAAGTTGGAGCGGGCCGAAGACGTGCTCGACAATTGGGATGAGCTGAAGGCGAACGAGCGTGCGGCGTCCGGCAAGATAATGAAAGAGCACGATTCGATACTCGACGAGGTGCCGGTACATTTTCCCGCCCTGCTCGAGGCGCTCAAAGTAACGAAAAAGGCGGCAAAGGTTGGTTTCGATTGGCAGGATAAAAGCCAAATATTCGCCAAGCTGGACGAAGAGGTGGCTGAGCTAAAAGCTGCGATCGAAGAAAATGACCCTTCCCATATCGACGAAGAGATCGGCGATCTTCTTTTCGTGATCGTGAATCTCGCCCGCCGGCTGGATGTTGAGCCTGAGACCGCACTAAAGAAAACGAACCGGAAATTCCGAAAGCGCTTTCGCTTTATCGAAGACGAGTTGGCAAAAGCGGGTAACTCTCTCGATAACGTAAGCCTTGAAACGATGGATAATTTATGGAACGCCGCTAAAGCCGAAACTACGTGATCGCCCGCGCTGTTTCGTCGTAGTACACCGTCGGATGAAACCCCGCTCCGTCGACTTCCTTACCTTACTTAAACCCCTGACATATCTTGTTTCCGCTGGTGCGGTCCTCGCCGTCCGATATTTACAAACTCCGAGCGCTCGCGCGACTTGGTGAACTCTCTGACGAACAGCGAAAACGATACAGATTCGGGCGGTACGGTTATTGCAAACACTCAAAGAACCATACCGATTTGTTACGTGTGCGATTTTCAGGCGTGCGGAAACAGATGGGAAAAATAAATCGGCGATCGCGTCGAAAGAACAAGGAGTTAATAGAAATGGCAAAATTTGAAAGTATTCTGGGAGACGAATCACAGTCTTCACAATCGTCACAAAACAAGCAGAACAACGTCACCGAATTCAATAAGCAACCGGCAAAAACTCAAACGTCGTTTGAGGGTCAGGGCTCGTCGGGTAAGAGTACGGGGAATGGAAGATCCGGTGCGGCAACGGCTACCGCCAGAACCTTTTACGATCAGGCCAAAGAGACTGCAGGTCAGGCCTATGAAACCGTAACCGACAAAGCGGCGACAAAGCTCGATGAGCAGAAGTCCACACTTTCGGGCGGATTGTCGACTGTTGCCGACAGCGTGCGGCAGGTAGGAGAGAATCTCGGATCGTCCAAAACTGACAGTGGGCTTGCCGAAGCTGCAGCAAAATATACCGACAGCGCGGCCCAGAAGATCGAGGATGTCGCCGGTTATTTTGAAAGTAAGAGCGTTCGGGATATGGCGCGTGATCTTGAAGGATTTGCGCGGAAAAATCCGGCGGTTTTCTTTGGGGCGGCGTTCGGTCTCGGACTTCTTGCGGCTCGATTCCTGAAGAGTTCGACACCGAGTTCTGCCGGACGACAGCTGAGCGGCGAAGTCGGATCGTTCTCGTCTGACGCGAGTCAGCAATTCACCGCTTCAGGGGCGAAAAGCCAAGACCAGGGTACGTTGCCCAAGGCTATTTAAGAGGCGGGTAAGCAAGGAGGCTTTATGGCACAGACCCAAATGCAGCTGCAAGAAGACGAACGCAGTCTCGGCGATCTTTTCACCGAGCTTGCGGCCGAGACGGGAACACTGGTTCGGCAGGAAGTTGCGCTCGCGCAAGCCGAGATGACGGCGAAAGCTACGCGTGTTGGAAAGAACATCGGGTTTCTCGCCGTCGGTGGTGCCGTCGGTTATGCGGCGTTGCTTGCGATCGTCGCCGGTGTGATTCTCGCCTTCTCGTACTTTATGCCGGCGTGGATCGCGGCGATGCTTGTAGGGCTGATCATAGGAGTTGCAGCGTATTTTATGATCTCTGCCGCGCTTGAGGAACTAAAGCGTACAAATCTCACGCCCGAGAAATCGGTCGAATCGATCAAGGAGGATGCACAATGGCTGAAAAATCAGGTGAGCTGAAAAGCTTAGACAAATTAGATCCGGTTTCAACCACCGCGGGCGTCGGAAGCGCTGAGTCTATCGAAAAATATTCTGAGGACAGATCGCTTTCCGAAGAGCATGCGCTCGACGCGAGCACGGAAGGAGCACCGGCGGAAACTGAGCACATAAAAGCTCAGATCGAAGAAACGCGGAATCAGATGGGGGAAACCATCGACGCGATCCAGGAACGTTTAAGTTTCGCGAATATTTCGGAACAGGTTTCGGAAACGGTTAGCAATGCTATCGAAACGGCCAAGGATACGGCCTACGAAGCGACTATAGGACAGGCGGTGAATTTTATGAAAGATATTGGTAATGGAGTTACGAGCTCAGATACATTTAAGACGGTCAAGAAAAATCCGGTTCCCTTCGCGTTGATCGGGATCGGAGCGGGGCTTTTGGCCTATCAGAGTTTCGGTAAGAACAGTTCGTCGCGGATCGGGAACGGTCGAAGCAACGCAAAACAGCTCTACGGCGGTGAAGGCTCGTCGGCGGGCGGGTCGACCTTCGAAGCGGCTCGGGAATCGATCGCAAGCACGGCGAGCCGGGCATACGACGGAATCTCAGATAAGACGAGCACAGCACTGGAGAGTGTAGGTAACGTGACCGGTAAGGCCTATGAAGGTGTTACGGAGACCATCGGCAATGCATACACCGGTGCGGGCGATCTCGGTCATCGAGCGTACGACCGGGTTGGCGAGTACGGAACCATGGCTCACGAGAAATACGATGAGTACCTCGAGGAAAATCCGCTCGCGCTCGGCGCTCTGGCAGTCGCGGTCGGTGCCGCCGTCGGTTTTGCCATTCCATCGAGTCGATATGAAGGACAATTGATGGGTGAAGCCCGGGAAAATGTAGTCCAACGCGCACAGGAAGCGGCAGGGACTCTGGTCGACAAAGCAAAACAGGTTGCCAGTGAAGCAGGGCAGACGATCAAGCAAGAAACTCAGGCTTTGACGCAGTAAGCAATAAGCAATAAGCAATAAGCAGTAAGCAATAAGTGGTAGCCCGATGTTAGAAGTCGGCTACCACTTCCTGCTTACTGCTTACTGCTTATTGCTTACCGCTTATTGCTTCTCGCTTCTCGCCTCACTTCGCGAACATTTCAGTAAGCCGATCTAAGATCGCGTCACGGGAACCTTCACCGATCTCGCCGATCTTTTTTACGAGTCGGATCTTGTCCACCGTACGCAATTGATCAAGAATCACGCTCCGCTCACTATTCAGAAATTCGACCGCAACGCGTGTGGGATATTTAGCGTTGGTGGTTGCGATCGGGGCGATCAGCACATGATCAGTGTTTCGGTTAACCTCATCGGGCGACACGACGACGCCGGGGCGCGTGTTCTTTGCCGCTTCCGACGGGGTCGAATCAAGATTCACCAAAAACACGTCAAATCGGTTTACCACTGCCATTCTTTTTTCTCGAATTCGGTTGGCGCATCAAAAATCTGCTGGTCGTCGTCGACATCTGCGGCGGCCTTGAAAGCGTCATCCCAGTTGGCCCTGGGCTTACGCAGGCTGCGAATAAGAATGCCGGCTTCATGAAGTTCAAGCTCGACCTCACCGCTCAATTTCCCGTCCTCGATCAGTGTTTTCGGTATTCGTATACCTTGTGAGTTCCCGATTCTAATTATCTGGGCTTTCATGACTACATCGTAATTACAAGGTGGCCTCGCGGTCAACCGATTTTTTCGATTCCGTTCATATATGGCTGCAATATCTCTGGAATCACGATAGAACCGTCCGCCTGCTGATAATTCTCAAGGATCGCGATCCAGGTCCGGCCCACGGCGAGTCCGGAGCCATTCAGCGTGTGAGCAAATTCAGGTTTCGCTCCGCCCGCCCTGCGAAAACGCAGATTCATCCGACGCGCCTGAAAGTCTCCGCAGTTCGAGCAGCTCGAGATCTCTCGATAGGTCTTTTGCGACGGAAGCCAGACTTCGATGTCGTAAGTTTTCTTCGCACCGAAACCCATGTCCCCGGTCGAAAGGACAACCGTTCGATAGGGCAGGCCGAGGAGTTGAAGAATGCGTTCGGCATCAGCCGTAAGCTTTTCGTGCTCATCGTCGGAGTTCTCGGGCATGCTCAGCTTGACGAGCTCGACCTTTTCGAATTGGTGCTGCCGGATCAATCCACGCGTGTCCTTTCCATAGCTGCCGGCTTCGCTGCGAAAGCATGGCGTGTAAGCCGTGTAACATTTCGGCAGGTCTTTCGCCTCGAGAATCTCCTCGGCATGATAATTCGTGACCGGAACCTCGGCCGTCGGGATAAGAGCAAACCCGCGTTCGTCGCGAATATGAAACAGGTCATCTTCGAATTTCGGAAGCTGGTTCGTACCGAACAGGGCCGTCCGATTTACAAGAAATGGCGGAAGGGTCTCGGTATATCCGTGTTCGGTCGTGTGAACATCGAGCATGAAATTCACCAACGCCCGCTCTAGCCGGGCACCCGCTCCGTTTAAGATCGCAAACCGCGAGCCCGCTATCTTTGTCGCACGTTCGAGATCGAGAATGCCTAAGGCCTCACCCAGATCTACGTGGTCTTTGACTTCGAAATCGAACTCGCGGGGCTCACCCCATCGTCGAATCTCTTTGTTCGCCGTTTCGTCTGCTCCGATCGGAACGTCGGCCGCAGGGATATTAGGCAAGCCCGAAAGCAGTTCGTGCATTTCCGCATCGGCAGTATCGCGGGCTTTTTCGAGGTCCGACTGTTTTTCTTTGAGACCCGCTACTTCGTTCTTTTTCGCCTCGGCCTCGTCGCGCTTTCCGGCCTGCATCAGCGCACCGATCTCTTTGCTCGAAAGATTCCGTGCCTGATTGATCGAGTCCGCTTCGGTGATCACACGCCGGCGCTCGGCATCAAGCTCGGCAAATTTGTCGAGCGAGTCGGCCGGGAAATTCCGGTTCGCGAACGCGGTCCGAACCGCCTCGAGATTTTCCCTTACGAAATTGATATCCAACATACGTTACCGTTTCGCCTTGCTTTGCATCATTTCCAGAGTCTTTGCGAGCCTCCGGGCACGGGTTTCCGGCTTCTTGGCTTCCTCGAGTGCCCGGACAGTTTCTTTTCTCAACGTAAAGCTCAGTTTATCCCACGCGTCGTTCAAAGCGGTGTTTTCTCTGAGCTGTTTGGCAAGATCTTCCGGCACCGCAACCGTCCGCTCGTCCATATCGCGCTCCAGCGTGACTACAATGTTGTCACCAGCCTTGATTCCCGCGGCTTCGCGAAAAACCTTCGGGATCCCGAGCATGTACCTACCGCCCATTCGCACGATCGTCCCGCGATATTCAGACTCGTTGACCACAGCCTTTACTGGGACCCGTTTAGCTCCGAACACTTCCGCCACATCGAACGGGATCGTAATTCCCGTGGCTTCCAGCTTTTCGTGCTTCTCGAGCTTCACCTCGATGGTTTGTTTCGTAACGCTCATTACACTAAAATTTTCAGAACAGGCAGAAACTCGACGGTCACGGAGCGTGCGGGATGTCCGCCCAACGCACGCTTGTTCACACTCGCGTTTCTGTCGGTATCGTGAATTTAGCAAAAGCGCTATGGCAAATAAAATTAGCAAAGCTGTTTTCCCGGCCGCCGGTCTCGGCACGAGATTTCTGCCGGCGACAAAGGCAAGCCCGAAGGAAATGCTTCCGCTGGTCGATAAACCGTTGATCCAGTATGCCGTCGAAGAGGCCGTGGCGAGCGGAATTGAATCGATCCTTATCATCACCGGGCGCGAAAAGACGGCGATTGAGAACCACTTCGACATATCTTTCGAGCTGGAGCAACTTCTCAAGAGCAAAGACAAAACCGACTTGTTCGAGCAAGTCAGAGCGATCTCCGAGATCGCACGGATCAGTTATACGCGGCAGCGCGAGGCACTTGGCCTGGGCCACGCGATCTATCAGGCGAAGGACTTTGCGGGCGACGATCCGTTTGCCGTTCTGCTGGCGGACGACATCGTCGATTCGGAAACACCTGCTCTGAAGCAAATGATCGGGATTTTCGAGAAATACGACGCTCCGGTTATCGCGACAATGCAGGTCGAGGGCGAGGCGATCTCGCGGTTCGGTGTCATCGATGCCGAGGAAATAGAGCCAAACGTATTCAAGATCCGTGACATGGTCGAAAAACCTGCGTTCTCCGACGCACCGTCGGATCTCGCGATCATCGGACGTTACATTTTCACTCCGGATATTTTTGGCGCGATCGAGAATACTAAGCCGGGAGCAGGCGGCGAGATTCAGATCACGGACGCGATGCGTCTGTTACTAAAACAACGCCCGTTCTATGCCGTAAAGCTCGAGGGAACGCGCCATGACGCGGGCGACAAACTTGGCTTTTTGATCGCTACTGTCGAGCTCGCTCTGAAGCGAGATGACTTGGGAAATGAGTTTCGGAAATATTTGCGGACATTGAAGCTCGGCTGAGCACCACGCGGCTCTGCGGGCATATTTACGCGGCTTCTGCCGGGATACGTACGCGGCTTCTGCCCGGCATATTTACGCGGCTCTGCCGCCCTATTTGCGGAAAAGCTTGCTTTTCCGACATCGAACCAAAAGATCGCGGCTTCGCCGCCCGGCGGCCGAGCCGCAAAAGAACTGAACCGTACGGAAAAGCGAAGCTTTTCCGCAAATAGAGCGGCAAAGCCGCCGAGAGAAGCAGCAAATTAGAAGATTGACCGGAAGACTGACAGGAACATTCACCACGGAAGACTGACCGGAAGAGATTGACCGGAAGACTAACCCGAAGACTAACCGGAAGACTGAATGCCATTAGCCACTATTGACGAGGCCGTTGAGGAGATTCGAAACGGCCGGATGATAATAATAGTCGACGACGAAGACCGCGAGAACGAAGGCGATCTGGTTTGCGCAGCCGAGCTTGTGACGCCCGAGATGATCAGCTTTATGGCGATACACGGGCGAGGTTTAATCTGCCTGCCGCTGACCGAGGAACGTTGTGACGAGCTGCAACTCCACCCGCAGACGGCGGACAACACGTCGAGCATGGGTACGGCGTTTACCATCTCGATCGAAGCCCGTGCAGGAGTTACCACCGGTATTTCGGCTGCCGACCGTGCTAAAACCATCCTCACCGCTGTCGATCCAAATTCGAAGGCCGGCGATCTCGCACGACCGGGACACGTATTCCCGCTGCGTGCGAAACGCGGTGGTGTGCTGGTTCGCGTCGGTCAGACCGAGGCCAGTGTCGATATCGCCCGGATCGCGGGTCTCGCACCAGCGGCCGTGATCTGTGAGATCATGAACGACGACGGCACCATGGCGCGGATGCCCGAACTGGAATCGTTCGCGGAGAGACACGGCTTGAAGATCATCTCGGTTGCCGACCTGGTTCGCTACCGGATCGAGAAGGAAACCCTCGTAAAACGCGTCCTCGAAACCGATTTGCCTACTGATTACGGGATCTTCAAGGCGATAATTTTCGAGAACGAAATGAACGGTGAGACCCACGTCGCGATGATCATGGGGGACGTTGCATCAAGTTCCGGGACAACCGAACCGGTTTTGGTTCGCGTCCAAACCGAGAACGTCACCTTTGCAATGTTCGGGTCCACGATGGGAGACGCGTCCCGTGCAATGCAATCCTCTCTCCGAAAAATCTCAGAAGCGAAACGTGGGGTCGTACTATACCTGAGGCAACGCGAGAATAATCTCGATCTAGTAAATCAGCTCCGGACGTACGCCTTGATGCAGGAAAAAAATATTGATTTTCAGGCCGCGAAACGTGAAACTGGATACGGAAAACTTCACGATTACGGCATCGGAGCACAGATCCTGAAGGATCTAGGCGTAAAGCAGATCCGGCTCCTTACAAATCATCCGCCGCGAGTGAGCGCCATCGAAGCGTTCGATCTGGAGATCACCGAAACTGTTAGTTTGTAGCATGCCGCTACTCTAAATAAGGCAATGCCGGAAGAGCAAAACGAACTAAGGGAAGAAAGCGAAGGCAGCCCGCCGGAAGGGAATGATGAAGTTGTTGCGGAGAAGCGGCGGCGTTACTTTACGCGCCGGAACGCCTTGATGACGGCGGTCTTTGCGGCGGCACTCGTCTTAGTGGTCGTTATCCTTTCGTTGGTTTTTTATCGCTACGGTGTCTTCGATAATTACGTCAAGACCCAATTCGTCGCAAAGATGGCGGACATCGGAATCGTTTTCGATGCCGATGTTTTTCGCGTCACCGTAAATCCGCTCGAGCTGGAGTTGAAAAACGCGACATTCAGCGACCGCGTGACCGGCGAAAAGCTCTTCTTTATCCGCGACGCACATCTCGGGCTGACGGTCGACGACCTCTACTCCTGGCAGCTCAGCCGCGACATCAAGGTCAATACGACGGACATCAATGGCGCAGAAGTTTGGATCCGGTTCGACGAGAACGGCAAATCGAATTTTTCAAACCTTAAGTTTGTTGAGGACCAAACCGGCCAGCGCGTAAATTTCAAATACGGTTCGGTCCGTTTTGCTCTCAAGGACAGCGTCGTGCATTTTGGGGATGTCTCGCGGAAGATCTCGGCGGATGCGAACAACGTGCAGCTATTTCTGGAACCGGAGAGCTACGATGTCGCGGACGAAGAAAAGCGTTACAAGATCGATTTCACATCTACCGACTCGCACTTTGTTTACGATGACCACCCGCTCGACAACATCGACATTCGGGCGCGTGGCATAGCGGACAGAACCGGTGCCGAGATCACGGAACTGAAGATCGAAACCCCGATCGGTATCTCGACGATGAGTGGGACGCTCGCCGACTGGGCCGCGCCGAAATACAAACTGAACATTGAATCGACGGTTGATCTGACCCAAACCTCAAATACCTTTCCGCTCGGTGCGAGCCTGCGCGGCGTCGGCAATTTCAAAGGTACGGTCAGCGGCGAAGGCGAGAGCTATCGGATCGACGGTACGGTCGATTCGCAGGCGCTCACCGCCGAAGGCATCTACCTGAAAGCGGTGAATATTGCTGCGACGGTCGAAGGTACGAACTCAAACTACGAAGCTAACGGAAAGGCCGTTGCCGAACTGCTCACCTTCGACGATTTCAGGATCGACTTTCTCCGGATGGCGGGAAACGTTCGCGGATCGGGAACAGATTTTAAATGGGTCGGTGATCTACAAGCCGCGGCCGCGAAGGCCAAATCAATTACACTCGGCGGATTATTTTTGTCGGACGCTGTCGCCGAATACAAGGACAAACAGCTGACGGCCGCTGCCGGAAATGGTCGGGCCCAGCGCTTTTCAGTCGCCGCTGCCGAGTTCGACAATCTGTATGCGAACGATCTCAGATTTTCCCGGAATGCCGGCGTCACTAGTTTTTCGGCCCCGGCTGCACGAGCGGGCTCGCTTAAGACAAAGGACTATCAGCTTCAGGGACTGACCGGCCGGAATTTGAAAGTTCGGGATGCCGGAGATAAGACTGATGTCAGCCTCGACAATGTTGCGGCGGCTTCGGCAAGCGTGAAGGGCAATCGCGTTCGAAATTTGCGCGCCGACCGTTTCACACTCACGGATCTGCCAAGATCGACGAATCTCGAACTTGCCGGCGTGAAGGCGGAACGAGTCGATGGCAGTGGCGCCATTGTCAGCGGAGTAGAAACCGCACGTGTCGAGATACGAGACGCCGGTCCGGAAACTATCATCTACTCAGACAACGTCCGTGTCGCCCGCGTCGAGACGAGCGCCGCGACACTTGGAAGCCTCAACATTGGCGGTGTGCGGCTAACCATCAAACAAGGCACGATCGAGGGACGTTCGAATGACGTTGACGCGGGAACAGTCACGCTCAGCAAAACCACGGCGCTCCCGGAAGGCGGACGTCTTGACGCCGTCAAGATCGCGAAACCGGTGTTTGTCGTCGAACCGTCCGGCCGCTATCGTGTGACGGCGGATATGAGCATCGGCAGCGGCATCGTCGGAAGCATCCCGCTCGGAGATGCCCGAGCGAGCGTTAATGTAAACAACGATCGGGCTGAGCTGAGCAACCTCACGGCGACGGTTATGGACGGCCGATTGGACGGCACGGCGACGGTCGCGTTTAATAACCGAAGCTCTTCAAACCTGAACGCCAATTTTTCGAATCTCGATCTGTCCAAGTTGGCATCTCTGCAGGGCGGTCGCGTCATCCCGCTGGTCGGCCAGACAACCGGACGGGTCGATCTGACATTCAACGGGACGGATTTGCGGACTGCGTCGGGGAATGTCGTGGCCGACATTACGGCAAGCGCGGGCAGTGCGGACAGCGGGTTGGTTCCCGTAACGGGCCGAGTCGAGCTTTCGGCAACGAACGGGCTTTTCAATGTCGATGTCGCCCGGTTGAACACTCCGAACAGCGAATTGAGTGCGACCGGCCGCTTCGATCTGCGTGCCGACGATTCGAATTTGAATGTCGCCGTAAATTCGCGCGATGCGAGCGAGATCGACCGGCTGATCCGTGTCGTCGGATTCTCGCCGGAGCTTGAAGAGCAGATGAACTCGCTCGAAGTCACAGTAGCGGGGGCTCTGACTTTCAATGCGGCGGTGACCGGCAACCTTAGCGACCCGACGGTCGATGGCCGAGTTTCGATCGACCAGATCGCACTTCGCGGTCGTACTTTGGGCGCCGCTACGTCCGACATTTTTATCTCGCCGCTCGGTACCGAGCTTCGAAACGGAAAACTCCGTGAAGCCGACGGGGGAACTATCGCATTCACCCTGAATGTGCCCGCCGGTGGAGCGAACAACGTCAGCGTCCAGGCGACACTTACAAATATCGATGCGGCGAACCTGATCGCCGCGCTTCCGATCGACAAATATTTGCCGGTGGGAATTCGAGACTTCAACGCACAGACGTCAGGCACCGTAAACATCACAGGGCTTCCTAATGAGGCAAACGGCTCGATCGATCTGTCGTCGGCCGCAGGGTCGGTTTCGGGACAGACATTCGACGCGTTCAACGCCAAGGCTCAGTTTCGCGGCACGCATATCGATCTGGAAAACCTTGAACTTCGCTCTACCGAGGGCTTTATAAAAGCGAAAGGGACCTATGATCGCGCGTCGACTGAGTTCAACTTCGATCTCGAGGGCCGCAACTTCCAACTCACCGCCCTGCGTAATGCCTTCACAAATAACGACAGCATTCCGGCCATCAGCGGCAACGCGGATTTCGTCGCAAAGGCGACCGGGCGTTCCGATATTCCATCTTCGTACAACATCGATTTCAGCGGGACGGCGCGGCAAGTCGTCGTCAACGAAAATGCATTTGGCGAGGTCGTGTTCAAAGGGAACACCGTCAACCAGATCCTGAATGCCGATCTGACGGCGACGCTCGACGGACGTCCCCAGGTGATAAATGCGACAGTCAACTTCGGCAACGAAAGCGTTCCGTTCCGCGTCGCGACGGAGTTTAACCAGAGCCCGCTTGGCCCGTTCTTCTCTCTGGTCCCGCAGCTCAAGGGCATTACGATCGCCGGCACCGGCACGGGACGTGTCGAGTTCGGCGGCAATCTGGCGAAGCGCGATGATCAGGGCAAGATCGTCTTTACGGGCGAAGCATTGACCGGCTCCGCGGAGTTCAGTCAGTTAGCTCTTCAGATACAGGACACGCCGCTTGTTGCAACCGAACCGGTTGTCGTCCGCTTCAATCCGCGTGAGATAACATTTGAATCCGCGCGATTCGCCGGCGGTGGCTCGAACGTAATTATCGCCGGAACAAAGGCGATCACCGAAGACGGCATCAATAATTTTTCTGTCGACGGACGAGTAAATCTCAGCCTCCTTAATGCCTTTCCACAGATCGCGGCAACAGACACTTTCTTCGGCGGATTTGCGAATGTCGCGATACGCCTCGCCGGTGTGAACCGCACGGCACGCGTTTCCGGTACGGCGACGCTTGAGAACGCCGCGGTCGCGACTTTTATCGGGTCGAGCAGGTTGAGCTTCGACCGTCTCAACGGACGAATTCTCTTCTCATCCGATCAGGCGCAGATCGCCGATCTTCGCGGCTATCTGGGCGGCGGAGCTTTCACCGCGACGGGCGGAGCACTCTTCGGCGAAGGCTTGAAGATCGATTCGTTCCGGGTCGCGCTCGATGGCACGAATGTCACCGTCCCGCTTCCCGAAGATTTCCTCACGACGGGCGACGCACGGCTCGAGATAACCGGAAGACGCGAAGAGCGAAATGACATTCTCGGCGTTCAGATCGCCGGACGCATTCGGGCCCGCCGAAGTCTCTATACGAAAGATATCGAGCTCGCGAATATCGTCGGTGCTCGACGCGAAGGCTCGCTATCGTCGGGCCCGTCGGCGATCGGTGCACCACGTTTCGATCTGACGATCGAAGGCCGTGACGCGTTGGTCGTTCGTAACAATATCGCCGATCTTACGGCGTCAGTATCTTTACGATTGACGGGCACGACCGAAAATCCGCAACTATCCGGCCGGATCACCGCCAATAGCGGAACGATATTTTTCCGCAAGGATCGTTACATCGTTCAACGCGGCGTGCTTGAGTTTCCGCCGGATACGGAGATCGAGCCGGTAATCAATCTGCAGGCCGAGTCCGAGATCGCGGGATATCAGGTCTTTGTGAATTTGTCCGGCCCGCTGAACGATACCGAGCAGTTGAATGCCGCTGTGCGTTCGAGTCCGGCACTTCCGCAGGCGGATGTGGTCTCGCTGATCACGACCGGAAATTTGTCGAACACAGAGTCTGGCATTCCGACTCTCGCTCAAACCGGAATTAACACCGCGGCTGAGATCTTGACCGATACGATCATCAATAGTCCCGCGCGAAAGGCGACCGATCGTCTGTTCGGCCTCAATGTTTTTGAGATCGATCCGATAATTTCCGGACAGCGCTTGAACGCATCGGCACGGCTTACGGTCGGGCGGCAGATAAACAACAATTTGCGAGTGACGTACGCGACGAACTTATCGCAGGATCAGAATCAGGTCCTTGCCCTTGAGTACCGCGTCTCGAACAAGCTTTCCTTCGTCGCCCAGTACGAGCAAAGAAGTTTGAGCAACGTCACCAGAAACCGCGACAATTTCAGTTTTGAGGTCCGGTTCAGACGAAGATTTTAAGTTTCAAGGTTTGGCGCACGGTGGCGCGATATTTTTCTCGGAGAGGAATGGAACCAGCAGGGTTGGCAACGTGGCGAAGGCTAGTCGAATTGTGGTGCAGATTCGTTTTTCGGCGCGCACACTCGATGCTGTCGATTTGCGTTTTGTGTTTCCTACTCTTTGCTGCCACGGCTTCCGGCCAAAATCAATTCGAAGACAAACCGATCGCCGAAGTGACCGTAACCTTCGAGGGTACGGACAGGAACGTCTCTGCTAACGAAACATATCGAATACTCGCCCGCGACGCCATCGGTGCAGACTATTCGGCAATAAAGGTGCGTGAGGCTATCGAGAAACTTTACGACACTAAAGAGATCGCGGCTGTCACAGTTGAAGCAAACGAACTGGCGAACGGCGGCGTCGCGGTCCGCTTCATCATCCGGCGAAAGACGCAGGCGCAACGCGTCACCGTTGAGCTGCCTGAAGACGACGAATCGAAGATCACAGAACAAGAATTGCTGTTCAGGCTAAACCTGCTCGATCCAGGAACCGCGATCACGGAGAATACGCTTCAGAACAACGCCGATCTGATCCTCGAGTATTTACGCGACCGTGGCTTTTTCAAGGCCGAGGTTACCTATTCACAGCGTCCGCTTGAAAGCGAGACCGAGGTCGGTGTGACCTTTCGCGTCTCTCCGAATGCACAGGCGACGGTCCAAGCTTTCAATATCAACATCGAAGGATTCGATAGCGCGAAGCTTCTCGAAAAGATAAAGCTGAAACCCGGTGAACCGTTCACACGCGAACGATTGGCGGCCGACGTTGAAATTATTCGCGGGCTGTTGCGAAGCGAAGATTATCTCGCGCCGTCGCTCGATGAACCTCGGGTTATTTACGAGGGCGAAAAGAATACGGTCACGATCTCGCTGGCAGGAAAAGTCGGGCCGCTCGTCGAGGTCGACGTTGTCGCCGAACGCGACCGTGTCGGCAATCGAACTCAAAAACGTCTGATACCGGTGAAGCGTGAGGGCACGCTCGACTATGCCGCAATCGTTGAAGGCGAGCGTCGTCTAGAAACTCATTATCAGGAGCAAGGCTATTTCTTCGTCAATGTCACACCTGTTTGTTCGATCGAACCGCCGCTCGATGCAACGGACTCGACGACCATCCGGAACGATACCGAGTTTTTATGCTCGGCCCTTAACAGCACCGATCTCCAGAATAAGAAGGTCACGGTCAAATATCGCGTGGATCTCGATCGGCAATTAAAGCTGTCCGACATTCGTCTCGAAGGAACAAGCCAGTTTACGATCACCGAGATCAAGACCGTTCTCGAATCGCAAGAGGCAAACATACTCGGGATCATTCCCTTGTTTGGCTACGGACGCGGTTATACGAGCGAGCGTCTGCTCGAAGAGGACGCCGGCACTATTCGATCGCTGCTTCGCGAGCTTGGATATCGTGATGCAACGGTCCGCGCAAAACAGGGTGTGTCGCCGGACGGCACGAGTCTGATCATCACGTTTGTCGTCGAAGAAGGTCCGAGGACGATTATCTCGGGGATCGAGATCGTCGGGAACTCGGCGTTTTCGGATGACGTGCTCAAGGCGCAGTTGCCGAAGATCGAAGGCACATATTTCTCGCGGGCGAAGATCAGAAACGGACAGCGCAAGCTCGCCGAATTCTATTCCAACGCCGGCCATTACGACGCAAAGGTGGATTTTTCGATCGATGAGCGCGTCACTGACCCGGCCACCGGCGAAAGCCTTTTCAAGGTCGTTTACTCGATTAACAATGAGGGGAAAAGAGTCGTCATCAGCCGGATACTCATAACCGGTAACGAAAAGACAAAGACGGAAGCGATCCTGCGTGCGCTGACTCTGCAGCCGGGCGAGTATTTGCGAGCGGCGGATATTTATACTAGCGAGCAGAACCTTTATGCAAGCGATGCATTCGCGCGTGTCGAGATCAAACCGAGGTCCGCGGGCGAGCGGACCGGCGGCGAACGCCTTACCGACATTATCGTGAATGTCGAAGAGCAAGCCGCACGCATTTTATCGTACGGCGGCGGTGTCTCGACGGACCTCGGCGCAAGCGGCTTCGTGGATATCCGCCATTTCAATTTTATGGGTCGTCTCTGGCAGAGCGGAGCACGCGTCCGCGTGAGTCAACGACAACAACTTATCCAGCTTGATTTTCTCAACCCGCGCTTTATGCGAGACGGGAAAAAGCGATTCGCTCCGCTCACATTAACGGCCCAATATCAGCGAGACTCGACCGTCACGCGCTTTTTCCGCTCCGCGTTCGACAAAGGGACGTTCGGCATCGTTCAGCGAGTTGACGAGGACGGCACCCCGATCGATGAGTTCGGAAACAACGCCGGCGATCCGACGTTGAACCGGCTGACACTTTCTGCGGAAACTAACCGGACGATCAGCCGACGCGATCGCAGCATCATATTTTTTAGATATCGGTTTGAGGATGTTCGCCTCTTCAACATCCAAAGTCTCCTGATCAAAGAGCTCTTGCTGCCCGACGCACGGATCCGAATTTCCGGTTTTGGCACAACCTTCGTCCGCGATACCAGAAAGAATTGCCTGATCAAATTTACGATCCTCGACATCATCGCCCGCGGCGAGCCAGGCGAACCATGCCGCTACAGCGCCAGCGATCCGACAGACGGCGATTATCTGACAGCTGAGTACAATGTCTCGATCCCATTCCTCGGCGCGAATACGGGATTCCATAAGTTCCAGGCGTCGTACAACATCTACCGAACGGTGCGCTTCCTGAAGAACACGACATTCGCCGGACGTGCGATCCTCGGCGTCGGCAGCGTATTTTCGAATGGTGACCGATTCACCAATTCTGCATTCCCTGAATTGAACGGCAGTCTGCCGATAAGCGAAAGATTTTTCGCCGGCGGAGGAAACAGTATTCGTGGTTTCGATTTCGAAGAGGCGGGGCCGCGTGTCGTCGTCGTGCCGCAAGGCATTTTTCGAAACAGCAATCGCGAACCGGTATTTCTCGATCCGTTTACGATCCCGTTCGGCGGCAATGCACTCGCGGTGGTGAATTTGGAAGCCCGGATCCCGGTGACAAAATCAGTGCGAGCCGTTCCGTTTTACGACGGCGGAAATGTCTTCAAGAGTCCGAAAGATATCTTCAATCCGGCTGATGCCGTTCCAAACAATGTCAACGCAACGAATCTGCGGGCCGTTTGGACACATACGGTCGGCCTCGGCCTGAGAATAAAAACGCCCGTCGGCGGAGAGTTCGCCGTTGATTACGGCTATCTCCTCAACCCGCCGCGCTTCCTGATCCCACAGGTCATGGCCCCGAACGCCATCTATCAGCTCCACCAGGGACAGATCCACTTCCGATTCTCGCAGGCGTTTTAAAAGCGAAAAAGTGAAAAGGTGAAAAAGCAGGATGCTTCTTTTCACTTTTTCACTTTTTCACTTTTTCACTTTTTCACTTTTTCACTTTTTCATGAATACGCCCAGTTGCCGTATCGATCGTAGCGGAATTCCTGCGTCCAGCTTTCCGGCGTGCCGGTGGTCGGCGTCAGAGTCTCGCTCGCTATCTGAATCCGATTGAGTGAATCATAATCGTAATTCTCGACAGCGGTGAAGCCCGGCGTCGCTCCAACACTCGCAACAGTGATCGTCTGCTTCGCGACGTTTCCGTTGTTCGTTCCCGCGAGAACCGTTCCGTCCCAGTCGAGGTCACCGTATTGGTAGTCGAGCTTCAAGGATCCGTCGCGTCTTTCGTTTTGCCGAGTGCGATTTGCATCGGCGGAAATCAGGAGTTGAACGACGTCGATTCCTAGCGGGCTTTTTATGTATCCAATATTTCTATTTGAAATTCGTTTGAGTAAAATACCGTTTGTAGTTCTAAAAAATCCATTGCGGTCATTTTGATTTTACCTTTCAGTGAAAATCCTAAATCTTTCAATTTATTTTTTAGTTTCTGTTCCTCCAAAATGCCAATGCTCGCCATAACAGTCCATTTACCTGAATCTAGTGGATTCAATTTCCCTGCTTCCATCGCCTTCCATGACGAAACGGGAATCTTTACAATCAACTCAGTCTTGCATTTTGGCCTTAATTTCTTGAGTTTCGGGAATTCAAAATAATGGAAATTCGTAGTTTGCATATCCAGGCTAAAACCAAGTTGTCTTGTTGCTAAATTGTATCCTGGATCAGGTTTCTCTTCGACAACCAGATACAAGGTTTCTTGAGTGTTGTTAGTTACACTTATGAGAAATGTTAAAGTGTCAACCATCCTAACAATCGCGACGTCACTCTTTAATTCAACAGCAACGTCGTCGATTTTATTTTGCGGAAACACCGAATTTTGCGCACAAACTGATCCCACCAAGCACAAAAGTGCTACGCGCATGCCGACGCAAATGGTACGAAATATAAATTTCTTTCGACCTAGGAATCTTGTCATTGCTTTTTTTTCTTCAAATCTGAAACATTGCTTGATCGGCTTGATCCAGAAGAACCTCCTTTAAGATTCAGTTGATCCGCAATTGCTTTTTCTCGAGAGATAGCATTTCTCGGATCTTGCGGGTATTGAGTTGTTTTGCCGTTCTTGCCTTTCCCCACGGTGGTGGAATAGATGCCATGGGCTGTGTAATACTCTATGCCTTGAGCGAACAAATATGACTCTGCCGCTTCGTGTTAGTTCTGCCGCTAGGGTGCCTTCGTCGGAACTTCATAGAAATCGGAATACACCTCGGAGATTAGGTTCTTGCCTCCGACTTTTGCAAAAATTGTCTGGGCGTGTTTTCCGCGAGTTCTCGCGGTTGAATCGAACAGCTCGAATTCGATTGCTGTTCCCTTTGTTAATGCCAACCATTCTCCACCATCACCACCTTTCATCAATCGCTCAATTCCGGGGGATTTGCCAGCCGTTTCTTCCAGTCCTACGAACCATTCGGTCTGATTTTCAAAAAACCGGATCGTGTAACCCTCGGGACTAACGTAGCGTTTCCAACTTGTATAAAAATAAACCGTTGTGCGCCCCTTATTTGATAAACGGAATTTTACGATCACATCCACGCCTATATTGTCCGATTGCCGTTCCTCTGGACCAGCCAAACGAACGGATAGCACCTCAAACTTGACTGGTGAATCCTTGTGAGACATAAGCTCCTGACCGTAGAGAGCTGCAGAGCCTGATAAAAACAAAAGTAGCAGTATTAACCTAGTTGTATTTGCCATTGACGCCCTCCTCAACAAACTGCAAATTAAAATCATAAAGAGCCCGGTTTCTGTAATAGTTCTGGAATTTCTTTAGAACTACTTTCTGCCTCTCGAAAGCTTTAGAATGTTCCCGTCCGGGATAGTCACGGTGATCTTGCTCGTGTGCGAGACCAGACGCGCCGTAGTAAATGTAATCCGAATTCGTCAGCGATTGACGATAGAAGCCATCCTGCGTTTCAGTGCGAATGAAAATTGTTTTACCTTCACCAGGGACATTGGTAAAAGCATCTGCTCCCAAAAGGCGGTTTCGGTTTTCCGCGCTCAAGCCAGGAAAGTCGTTTTTGCCGTCGGTGGTTAGCTCAAAATCAGAAAGCTGAAGGCCGTTCCGCTCGCCGACTTTGTCGAGAGCTTTCAAAATCGAATTCACGACCTTTGTTCCTTCGAGCTTTGTTTCGAATGTTTTTATCTTTGCTTTTTGGTCAGCGAGCTGTTTCTTTCGTTCATCCTTTGACAAGCTCTTGTCTTTCTCAATCTCTTTCTTCTTTTGCCTGGCCTCTTCTAAATCTTTCTTTACCTTTTCTTCGCTATCACCCAGCTTAATTCGCTCTTCGCCGTCCGGGTCCGAGTAGCGTAAAGGATTGTTTCGAACATAGACGTAGAGATTCCATGTCTGCGGATCTGACACAAAAGTATCGTTTACGAAATCGTCAGGACTCGTGAATCTGCCGTGCTGAAAGTTGTACATTCTAGCCTGCGCAAAGTCCAAGTCGGACTCAATATCCCGTTCATAGCCGGTGAACTGTTTCCTAACAGTGTCATCTGCATAACCAAGCCCTGATGTCCGCTGCGACGTCGCGATCTCTTCGCCGAAGGGGTGATAGTCGTGCCTCGACGTGACTGCTCCGTTTGCGTCGGTGTTAATGCGAGGTGAGCCGAGGTGGTCGTTGGTGAGGTATGCGACCTTCGCGTCCTGCTGTGAGGCGATTTCGTTCGAGTATTCGCCGATAAGTTTTCCGCTCGCGTCGTAAAGGAAAATCGTTTCCTCAGTCAGGACGTTGTTTGTATAGGCTCGCTTCTTCACGCGACGCCCATCGCCGTCGTACCAATATTCGCCGATCGTGCCGGTCGGGTTTCCATTTAAATCCACGGTTTGAACTTTCGTCTGCTTGTTCTCGGCATCGTAGAAGAACTTTCGGTTCTCGGCATCGAGTTTCGTGTTGCCGGCGGGGTCGAACGTGTAGCCGTTCAAGCGATTGCTCGATGGATCGGCTGACGGATTCACTTTCGGCACGTCAGCCGTGCAGACGGTCAGGTTCGGCGGCGTGCCGCAGTTCTTTGGAAGCGTTGTCGTT
>JBGTIQ010000020.1:0-3612 GCA_041745575.1 Pyrinomonadaceae bacterium | reverse complement strand
GTTGCCGGCGGGACGAACGTTGTGTCAAGAGTGCCGTCGCCGTTGAACCGGGCGAGATTTGATCGAGTCACTCCATTCGCCACGGTGAAGACGCCGCCGGCCAATATCCGCCCGTCCGGTTGCAGAAGGACCTTGTAAGCGACGCTGTCCCGCCCGACATCAAATTTTTGAGATGTATCCGTGGTTCCGTCCGGGTTGAGCATTGCCAGCCCGCCCGAGGGACCCGGGAGTGCGAATCCGAATCCTGCGAGGATCTTGCCGCTTCCGAGAATCTCCAGAACCGTGACCTGCGGTATGGTGCCGAGGGTTGCTGTAAACGTGTCATCGACGGATCCACTCTGGTCAAGCAGGACGACTTTTGGCTTCGCGAGAGCGTTGAAGACCGTAAACCCACCGCCGACAAGGATCTTCCCGTCACTGCGCACCTCGATCTCTGCCACGTTGCCGTTGGTGTTCGTATTGAATTGGTTGAATGCAACGTCCAGCGTCCCGTCGGTGTTGAGCCGAGCGAGCCGCGCGTATTGCCCGGTGTTGACGGTAGCGAATTCTCCGCCGATCAATATCTTGCCGTCCGACTGCTGTTTTATGACGAGCACTTCCTGATCGGGGGTCACGGCGGCGAATCCCGGATCGACCGTACCGTTGGAATTGTATCGATACAGGAATCCACCCGCCCCCGTGCTGCCGCCGATAAGTATCTTACCGTCGGGCTGAACGTGCATCGTACTGACGTCATAAGAAAAGCCGGGGGAAAAGCTCGAATCGGTCGAGCCATTCGCATTCAGCCGGATAAAGCTGCCGAGTCCGTTGTAAGAAAAGCGGCCGCCGACATAGAAGCTGTTATCGGGCAGGACCTTGATCGCATAGACAAACGTCGCTGGGGTTGTGGCGAAGTTCAGCGGCGGAAAAGTCGTGTCGACAGACCCGTCAGAATTTAGCCTGTGAAGCGAGCGACCGGAGCCAGCCGTTCCGGACATTCCGTCGAACACCCCGCCTACCAGGATCTTGCCGTCAGACTGCAATGCGATCGCAAAGATCGAATCATTGTTTAGGTGAGCGTAGAAATCCGGCGGATTGAAAGTCGCGTCTACGCTGCCGTCCGGGTTCAATCGCACCAGGTTGGCGGCCGCGATCCCATTCACGACTGTAAACCTGCCCCCGACAATTATCTTCCCGTCGGTTTGCGTTGCCGAAGTGTGGACCTGACCGTTAAAACGCTGCTGTACGGCTGCGTTGAAGGTGGGATCGACCTGGCCGGATGCTACGGCTCCAGCGGACAAGAGGCAGACGGATAAGAAAAGGTAGAGAAAAAACGACGCTAGGCGACGAACTTGATGTAATGCAACCATTCGATCCCTCCGGTATGAAGCAGGAACGTTTGCTGTCGATGTTACAGCATCGGAAGCCATGGACGGAAGACCTCTGTAAAGTGCGCGTCGATCAACGGTCGGCAACGCTCTCGCCCCTGAAGAATGCTGCAGTTGAACGAAAGATGCGGCGGAATGCGCGGAGAACCTTGGGAAAGAACCAGAGAAAGAAGATCGTGAAGATAACCAGGACGATCGCAATGACAACCGGCGCAAATACGGCGAGGAGCGTCCCGACAAATGCGATCACGTCTTCGACGATCGACAAGATCCAGTTCGACACGGGTTCCGGCGACAGGTTCGCACCGGCGCGGATTGCGGCTTTTGTTCCGTGCGACCCGAACGCGAGTCCTCCGCCGATCAGCGCCGCAGGGATGTAAATGCTCGGGTCAAGCTGAGACGTCGCGGAGTAAGCAACAATGACACCCGCAGGAACGCGGATGAAAGTGTGGACGACGTCCCACACATTGTCGACGTACGGGATCTTGTCAGCGAAGAATTCGACAAGGTAGAGAAAGCCCGCGACACCGATGATCCACCAGTTATCGAGAACATCGAGCCCGCCCGGCAATTTCGTCGCTCCGAATTTTTGCAGCAGGCCGAGAACGGTGACTGTCGCGTAGAGATTGATCCCAGCCGTCCAAGCGGAACCGAGCGCCAATGAAAGTGTTGAGAACCATTCCATAAGAAGGGACGAGGGACAAGGGACAAGGGACGAGGGACAAAGAACCTCGTTATGCCCTATTGGCCCGCGAAACCAGTGAGCGTCGCAGGGCATTTAGCATCTTTCGAACCTCTAACATCAGAGCAAAGATACTGCTCGCATCGAGACCGCTACAATAACCCAGCTCGACCGCAATTATAAGCTGAGTTTCGGCTTCCGCCAATGAGCCCTCCGCGGTTGAGACGAAGCGGATGTAATCGCCCGTCGTGCGTCGTGCTTGCCCCTCCGCAATATTCGATGGAATCGAGACGGAACAGCGCCTAATCTGCGAAATCAACCCGAATCTCTCATCCCTGGGAAAACTATTAGTCAGGGTATAAATAGACTTCACAAGCAGAATGCTCTTCTGCCAGACGAGGTAGTGTCAAATACTTTGTGTAAATGATCTGTCCTGGTTTTTGTTCTTCCTCTTCATTTTTTGTCTAGTAGTAGTGGCTGTGGGAACGGTGGAAAAATGTTTTTAATTTTTCCACGGTTTCCATAGCCGGTTTTTTCTTAGTCGGTCGGCATCCGATCTTCGTAAATGATCGCGAAGCGATTTAGAGCGGCCTTCCAGTTCTGAATCGGCATCGTCCATTTTTTAGCGATGTTCCGCAGGGCCAGGTAGAGCAGTTTGAGCACGGCCTCATCATTCGGAAACGAGCTGCGCGTTTTGGTTACTTTTCGCAGCGACATGTTCAGCGACTCGATCGCGTTGGTCGTGTAGATCACGCGCCTGATCTCCGGCGGATGTGAGAAGAACGGGATCACGCGGGCCCAGTTCGCTCTCCAGCTTTTGGAGATCATGGGGAATTTGGCGTCCCACTTGGCTTCGAACTGCGCAAGACGCATCTCGGCTTCTTCTTCAGTGGCCGACCGGTAGATCGTCCTCAGGTCCCGGGCGACTTCCTTGCGCTCCTTCCAGCCGACATAATTCAATGAATGCCGCACCAGATGCACGATGCACAACTGCACTTGGGTTTGTGGAAACACCGTCTCGATTGCTTCCGGGAAGCCTTTTAGCCCGTCGACGCATGCGATAAAAATATCCTGCACTCCCCGGTTGCGAAGCTCCGTCACAACGGAAAGCCAGAACTTTGCTCCCTCGGTTTGGGCGATCCACATCCCAAGCACCTCTTTGAACCCGTCAAGGTTCACCCCGATCGCCAGATATACCGCTTTATTGCGGACGTGCCCGGCATCCCGGACCTTGAACTGCAAGGCATCGAGGTAGACGATAGGATAGACCTCATCCAGTGAGCGGTTCTGCCACGCACGCACCTCATCGATGACCTCTTCGGTGACCGTCGAGATCAGCCCCGGCGACACTTCCACCTGATAGATCTCTTCCAGGTGCATTTGTATCTCGCGTGTCGAAAGCCCACGTGCGTACAGCGAGATTATCTTGTCGTCAAACCCTTCAAATCGCGTCTGATGCTTGCCGATGATCTTCGGCTCGAATGTCGCGTTCCGGTCCCTCGGAACATCGATCGGCATCGTCCCGAACGTGCCCTTCAGCGTCTTTCGCGACACCCCGTTTCG
>JBGTIQ010000019.1:0-41914 GCA_041745575.1 Pyrinomonadaceae bacterium | reverse complement strand
TAGTTCATAGTTCATAGTTCATAGTTCATAGTTCATAGTTCATAGTTCATAGTTCATAGTTCATAGTTCATAGTTCATAGTTCATAGTTCATAGTTCATAGTTCATAGTTCATAGTTCATAGTTCATAGTTCATAGCTCCCAATTGTTTATGAAAGTTTTCACCACAATAGCCTTTGTCCTGCTGATCTTGTCCGTAACATCGACTGCGTCCGCCCAGCGACGCGATTACATGACGGAGGCGGAGATAGAGCTCGTTCGTGACAGTCAGGACATCGACAAGCGCGTCGAGGTTCTGACGAAGATGATCGATCGGCGATTTACGGCTCTCGGCATCGATGTTGGCGGATGGAAACAGTCCCAGAAGGATGAAAAGGTGTGGGGCGAATTGCCCGCCGCATCGCGTTCCGCCCTTTTGTCCGACGTCCGACAGCTTTTGCAAAAGGCGATCGACGACGTCGACGACGTGTCCGAGCACAATGAGAACACGCTTACGCAAAACAAGACCGAAGGCCTCCTGTTTCCGGCGGCCGTACGAGCCCTCGCGTCTGCCGCTGCGCGGTACGTCCCTGCGCTGCAATCCGCTCTCGACAAAATGACGGACGAGCGCGACAAGGGAGTTATCCTAACCTCTATCGAATCGTGCCGGGAAATCATAGATTCGGTCTCGAACCTGCCCCCCGAAACAAAACCGGTTAAGAAGAAAGGAAAAAGTTAGTTTCTGGTTTCTAGTTCCTCGTTTCTAGTTTTGAGTCCCTATCTCCCGTCTCCCGTCTCCCGTCTCCCCATCTTCATTCTTCGCTTCCGCCTTTTGAACTATTCCGTCCGCTCCTTTAAATTAATCTCTTATGTCATCTGACAATTTGAAGAAGACGCCGCTCAACGCGGCCCACCGCGAACTCGGCGGGAAGATGGTCGATTTCGGTGGTTGGGATATGCCGGTCCAGTATCCCGCCGGTGTTATCGAGGAGCATTTGGCAACGCGCACCCGTGCCGGACTATTCGACGTTTCGCACATGGGCGAAATATGGGTCGAGGGCGAGGATGCCATCAAGTTCGTCAACCGTTTGACGACCAACGATGTGACGCAGCTCGTCGATGGTCAGGCCCATTACTCGGCGCTCACGAACGACGTAGGTGGCGTCGTTGACGATCTGCTGGTTTACCGCTTCGATCAGAATAAGCTGCTGCTTGTCGTAAACGCGGGCACAACTGAGAAGGATTGGGACTGGATCACATCGCACAAAAAGGACGAGAACGTCACGCTGACCAACGCAAGCGCAGATTATTGCCAGATCGCCGTCCAGGGACCCGAGGCAGTCGGCATCTTGAAAACCCTAACCGACACGAATCTTGACGAGATCCAGTACTACCATTTCGCGACTGGACGCGTTGACGATGTCGAATCGATCATTTCGCGAACCGGTTACACCGGCGAGGATGGTTTCGAAATTTACGCGGATGCGAAATTCGCCGTGCAGCTGTGGAATAAGCTGCTCGACGTCGGCAAGTCGGTCGGCATACTGCCTTGCGGACTGGCTGCCAGGAATACGCTGCGGCTGGAATCCGCCATGTCGCTTTATGGCCACGAGCTCAGTGACGAGATCACACCGCTTGAGGCCAACCTAGGCTGGATCACAAAAATGCAGAAAGGCGATTTCACCGGCAGCGATGCGTTGAGAAAGATAAAAGAAAACGGCCTCACGCGTCGGATTGCAGGTTTCGAAATGACCGAGCCGGGGATCGCCCGTGATGGGCACGAGGTCTACATCGACGAAAAGCGTGTCGGATACGTCACGTCCGGAAGTCCCGCTCCTTTCTTGAAGAAAAATATCGGGCTCGCATTTTTACCGCTTGAGTTTGCAAATGTCGGGCAAGAAATTAAAATCGATGTCAGAGGTAAACATCTTTCGGCAAAGGTAGTTCCGACACCGTTTTACAAGCGTCAGAAATAATATCGATCTATTCGGACCTACGAAAGTTAGCTAGAGCTAGTCAAAAATTATGTCCAACATTCCCGAAAACTTACGTTACAGCAAAGATCACGAATGGGTAAAAGTAGACGGCGAGGTTGCTAGTATCGGCATCACCGACTACGCGCAGCATAGCTTAGGTGACGTCGTCTACGTTGATATGCCGCGAGTCGGAGACAAGTTCGGCACTCACGAAGCGTTTGGCTCCGTCGAGTCCGTGAAGGCAGTCTCGGAGATTTTTACGCCGGTCGCAGGCGAAGTCGTCGAGGTTAACGATAGTCTTAACGATACGCCTGAAAAAGTGAATGCCGATCCATATGGCGATGCGTGGTTCGTTAAGATAAAGATGGACAACGCCGGCGAGGCGGACGCGATGCTGTCGGGCGAAGAATACGAAGAGTATTTATCTGCGAATGCGTGACAATTTTGGATTTTAGATTTTGGATTTTGGATTGAAGGCTTTCCGACGATCTGGTCCTGCAATCCAAAATCCAAAATCTAAAATCTAAAATCTAAAATCGAATGAGATATATACCTAATTCTCCCGAAGAACGGGCCGAGATGCTTGCTGCGGTCGGGCTTTCATCGGCGGATGAATTGTTTAAGTCGATCCCGTCGGACGTACAGCTCAGGCGCCGGCTCGAGATAACCGAAGCGTTAGCTGAATCTGAAGTCATCGGGGCAATGGAGACCTTTGCCGCAAACAATCCTGCGGCGACAAAGCCCTCGTTTCTCGGTGCTGGGGTTTACTCGCATTTTTCTCCGACGATCGTCGATCACCTGATACAGCGTTCCGAGTTTTTTACATCCTACACACCGTACCAGCCCGAGATCTCGCAGGGTACGCTGCAATATATTTTCGAGTTTCAAACCTTGATCTGCCAGCTAACGGGCATGGAGGTCGCGAATGCGTCGATGTATGACGGATCGACCGCCACGGCCGAGGCTTACGTCATGGCCCAGCGCGTAACACGGCGAGACAAGATCATTGTCGCTGAGACAGTTCATCCCGAATATCGCGAAGTCGCACGCACATACACGCAGCATGGTGCGCTGCAAATCGCGACGGTGGGTTTTGACGAAAAGACGGGCCGCGTCGCGAAGCTTGGCGACCTCGACGACCAGACCGCGGCTGTCGTAGTGCAATCACCGAATTTTTTTGGCTGCGTCGAAGACGTCAAAGCGCTCGCCGATCAGGCTCACGCAGTTGGTGCATTGCTGATCGTGGTCGTGACCGAAGCGATCTCATTTGGACTCTTAAGGTCGCCGGGCGCGTGCGGGGCCGACATTGTCGTCGGCGAAGGACAATCGTTCGGTGTTCCGATGAGCTTCGGCGGACCGCACGTCGGATTGTTTGCGACGCGGGAAAAGTTTGTTCGGCAAATGCCCGGACGCTTGTGCGGCGTCGCTTATGACAAGAACGGAAACCGCGGATTTGTACTCACGCTCTCGACCCGTGAGCAGCACATCCGCCGCGAAAAAGCGACGTCGAACATCTGTACGAACCAGGGATTGATCGCTCTCGCCGCGACCATTTACATGGAGACGCTGGGCAAGAAAGGCTTGCAGGAGGTCGCGATGCAGAACGCCCAAAAGACCGCTTACGCGGCAAAGAATATCGCTGCAATCGAGGGATTCGAGATCGCGTTCTCAGCGCCGAAGTTCAATGAGTTCGTGGTGAGATCGGCAAAACCTGCGTCGGCCGTTCTTAATGATCTTCGGACCGAAGATGGAATTATCGGCGGCCTCGCGTTGTCGAAATATTATCCGAATCGACCGAACGAGTTTTTGGTGTGCGTCACGGAAACCAGTTCGAAGGAACAGATCGATCGACTTGTAGCCGGCTTACATCGTTTAGCTCCGATCTAACTGTTGACTCTTAACTAAAAACTGAATCTTCAGTGGATAGTTAAAATCGATTTCTCGCTCACATAGGTTTTGAATGGACGTTAATCGAAGAACCTTTCTCTCATCCGCCGGCAAAGGTCTCGGCCTGATGGCGCTGTCATCAACCGCGGTCGCATCGCTCTTTGAAAATGTGAAAGCTGCTGGATGTGCGATCGACCATCTCTCGCCGATCGAAGTCGCCGCCGACGAAGATTATTGGGCAACAATCCAACAGGCGTTCTCTGTTACTCGCGGAATCATCAATCTGAACAACGGCGGCGTCAGCCCGAGTCCGCGGATCGTGACCGAGGCGTTCGTTCGTTATACATGGCAGCAAGAGGACGCGACGGCGTACACGATGTGGCAGATCCTCGAGCCTCAATCGGAGACTATAAGAACGGGATTAGCCGAGATCTTCGGCTGCGACGCCGAAGAGATAGCCATCACGCGGAACGCGTCGGAGTCGTTGGAGATCCTTCTGATGGGAATGGATCTCAAAACGGGCGACGAGATCCTCACCACGACCCAGGATTATCCGCGGATGCTGACTACGCTGAAACAGCGTGAACTTCGCGAAGGTCTAAAGCTAAATCTGATCAAGATCCCGCTCGCGCCGAAAGATGTCAACGATATCGCCGCTGCATTCGAACGAGCAGTTACTCCAAGGACGAAACTTATCCTTGTCTCGCACCAGATCAATCTCACCGGCCAGATCAATCCCGTGAAGAAGGTTTGCGAGATGGCCCGTGCACGAGGGATCGAGACGATCGTCGACGGCGCACATTCGTTTGCACAGTTTGATTTTAAGAGAGACGATCTCGGCTGCGACTACTTCGGCACCTCGCTGCACAAATGGATCTATGCTCCGAAAGGAACGGGAATGCTCTACGTCCGAAAGGAAAAGATCCCAAAGATATGGGCGCTGATGGCGAGCGAAGATAAGAACAAGAATGACATCCGGAAGTACGAAGAGATCGGGACGCACTCGGCGGCGATGAGGCTCGCGATTGGCGAAGCGATCCTGTTTCATAATGCGATCGGCGGTAAACGAAAAGAAGAAAGGCTTCGATACCTGTCGCGGTATTGGATGAACAACCTGAAGAGTATTCCAAAGGTCGGATTCAATACTTCGTTCGATCCGGCCCAGTCATGCGCGATCGCGAATTTTAAGATCGATGGTGTCGATCCGGTGGCATTGGGCGGTTACCTGATGTCGAAGCACAAAATTTTTACGACGCCGATCGTTCACGACGAATTCACCGGCATTCGTATCACACCGAACGTCTACACGACGCTGTGGGAGCTGGATAGATTTTGCAATGTCGTTGCCGATGTTGCGGCGAAGGGTTTACCGAAAGCGTAATGAGCGAGATTTTTGAAAAAAAGTTTCAGGTGGGCTGGCGCGACGTCGATCCTAATGGCCATGTCGCGAACATGGTCTATCTGGAATACGCCGTCGATACACGGATAGCGTTTTTCGCGTCACAGGGGTTCCCGCCTATGAATTTTGTCAAGCTTGGATTCGGGCCCGTGATCAAAAGCGACTTCGTCGAATACTCTCGTGAAGTCTTAATGCTGGATGAGATCCGGGTAACGAACGAGAATGGCGGGCACAGCGAGGATGGCTCGAGGTTTCGGGTTGTCAACACGGTGTATAAAGCGAACGGCGAAGTTTCCGCACGCGTGACATCGATTGGCGGCTGGTTGAATTTCAAGGAGCGAAAGTTGATGGAGCCGCCAGTCAACCTAAAGAATGCGTGGCTTGCACTAAGCCGAACGAGCGACTTTGAGGAAATGAAATCAAGCGTTAAACGGTAGTTTTCATCCAGTCGCCAGTTTTCAGTTTTCAGTTTTCAGTTTTTCCGGAAAGGGTTTATGCCGATCAAGAAAGTTACACAACATCCCACACAGAACGAAGCATTAATCTTCGAGCGTTCGCAGACCGGCCGCGTTGGCTACTGTCTGCCGAAACTCGATGTCGAAGAATCGAATATCGATGACATTTTGCCGCGCGAGCTCCAACGCGATGACGATCTCGACGGTGTGCCCGAAGTCTCTGAGGTCGACGTCGTCCGGCATTTCACGCGAATCTCGACATGGAATTATTCGATCGATCTCGGGATGTATCCGCTCGGGTCGTGCACGATGAAATACAATTCGCGGCTCAACGAAAAAGTCGCACGGATCGGCGGATTCACAAATCTTCATCCGCTGGCACCCGAAGAAGAATCGCAGGGAGCTCTTGAACTGATCTGGGAACTGCAAAAGGACCTCTCCGAGATAACGGGCTTGCCCGGCGTTTCACTTCAGCCCGCTGCGGGTGCACAGGGCGAGATGACGGGCGTGATGTTGATCCGTGCGTTTCTCGACGAACGCGACGGCGAGGCGTCGAAAGATCGCCGCGTGATGCTGATCCCCGACTCGGCCCACGGGACCAATCCCGCCTCAGCAGCACTTGCGGGTTTCAATGTGAAGACGATCCGCTCGACGGCCGAAGGAATAACCGACCTCGAACATCTCCAGCAGCTTTGCGATGAAGGCGGGGTTGCCGGCTTGATGCTCACTAATCCGAACACGGTCGGCATATTCGAGAAGAACATAAAAGAGATCTGCCGGATCATTCACACAGCGGGCGGGCTGGTCTATATGGACGGCGCGAATATGAACGCGCTTGTAGGAGTTGCACGGCCCGGCGATATGGGCGTCGACGTGATCCATCTCAATCTGCACAAAACGTTTTCGACTCCGCACGGTGGCGGCGGCCCGGGCTGCGGTCCGTGTTTGTGTACAGCCGAGCTTGCTAAATTCCTGCCTGTGCCGCGCATTGTACGACGGACTGTTAGTCCGTCGGATGGACAGGCTAACAGCCAGTCCTACGCCCTCGACTATGACGCACCGGATTCGATCGGACGCGTCAAAGCGTTCTTCGGAAACTTCGGGATGATGGTCCGAGCCCTGTCATACATTTACACACACGGGGCTGAAGGCTTGAAGGAAGCCACCGAAGCGGCGGTACTCAATGCCCGTTACATGGCCGAGGAGCTAAAAGATACTTTCCATCAGCCGTTCGCTTCGGACTGCATGCACGAAGCGGTCTTTTCGCATAAGAACCAGTCCAAGAAAGGTGTTCATACGCTTGATATTGCGAAGCGTTTGATCGATTACGGATTTCATCCGATGACGATCTACTTCCCGCTCGTCGTCGAAGGAGCAATGCTGATCGAGCCTACCGAATCGGTTGGGCGCGCGGACCTCGACGCATTCGTCGAAGCGATGAAAGACATAGACGCCGAAGCTCAAGAGAATCCGCAGCTCGTCATCGACGCTCCGCATTCGACGCGGATCGGCCGGCTTGACGAGGCCGCGGCAGCGCGAAAACCGGTGCTTCGCTGGAAACCTGATATGGAAGCGTCGGCGAAATCCGCGTAAGTGGAACGCCGGCATCTTGCCGGCATGAGCGCGAAGCGCGAAGAGCCGCTGCGGTCTCAGATTCTGCTCGGAGGACGCCGCAAAAACCGCGGCGTTGCCGGCAAGATGCCGGCGTTCCAGTTATACGCTTGCGCTCGCTTCAGATGGCTTATTACCTATGACAAAGATCGGAATTCCAAAAGAGATCCATCCTGGCGAACGACGAGTCGCCGCGACTCCGCAAACCATTCTCAAACTAAGAAAGCTTGGTTTCCACGTTACTGTCCAGGCCGGTGCGGGCGATGCGATCAACGCCACCGACGCCGAATATCAGGAAGCGGGAGCTTCGATCGTCGCCGATGCCGCCGAGCTTTGGCGATTGTCCGATGTCGTCATGAAGGTTCGCCCGCCGGAAGTCGACGAAGCGAATCTCATGCGCGAAGGAGGATGGCTCGTCGGGTTCGTCTGGCCGGGTCAGAATCGTGACATAGTCGATCGACTCGCGAAAAAGCATGCGACCGTCTTTGCGATGGACAGCGTGCCCCGCATCACGCGTGCGCAAAAGATGGACACGCTCTCCGCCATGGCGAATATCGCCGGCTACCGGGCGATCATTGAAGCGGCGAATAATTTCCCCAGATTTTTCACCGGACAGATCACGGCTGCGGGACGTA
Organism: Pyrinomonadaceae bacterium; assembly: GCA_041745575.1. Taxonomy (GTDB): domain Bacteria; phylum Acidobacteriota; class Blastocatellia; order Pyrinomonadales; family Pyrinomonadaceae; genus OLB17. The sequence goes on along the minus strand of JBGTIQ010000019.1, from coordinate 33,974 downwards.
TCGATCCGGCGAAGGTTCTCGTCATCGGGGCCGGCGTCGCAGGCTTGTCTGCGATCGGAGCTGCTAAAGGCTTAGGAGCCATCGTCCGAGCGTTCGATCCGCGCTCGGCGACAAAAGATCAGGTCGCGTCGATGGGAGCCGAATACCTCGAGCTCGATGTAAAAGAAGAGGGCGAGGGCAAGGGTGGCTACGCCAAGCAGATGTCCGACGACTTTCTCAAGGCCGAAATGGCATTGTTCGCCGCACAGGCTATGCAGGTCGATATTATCGTTACGACTGCTCTAATCCCCGGCAAGCCTGCTCCGAAATTAATAACCAAGGGAATGGTCGAATCGATGAAACCCGGTTCGGTCATCGTCGATCTCGCGGCTGAACAGGGTGGTAACTGTGCATTGACCGAGCCCGGCAGCGTCGTGAAACACAAGGGCGTGACGATAATCGGCTACACCGATCTGCCGTCCCGAATGGCATCGATGTCTTCGCAGTTGTACGGCGCGACCGTGACGGCGCTGCTTGAAGAACTTCAGGACGACGATGGAAATCTGCATGTTGATCTCGATGACGAAGTCGTCCGCGGAGCGATCGTCCTGCACGAAGGAAAGATGATGTGGCCGCCGCCGATGCCCGCCGCACCGCCGGAACCGGGAGTCCCGATGAAGAGCTCCGCGAGCGTAGCCGTCGCGAAAGCGGCAAGTGCAGGTCATGGAGCCGACGAAGGTGCTGGTATCAGCCCGTGGTTCCTCGGAATTGTCGGACTGGTGATGGTCGGGTTGGCGTTTGTCATCCCGCCGAAACCTGCATCCGCAGGCGGCGATTTTCTCGGCCACCTTACCGTCTTCATCCTCGCGATCTTTATCGGCTTTCAGGTTGTCTGGAATGTGAAGCCCGCGCTCCACACACCGCTTATGTCGGTGACGAACGCGATCAGCGGCATCATTCTCGTCGGTGGAATGTTCCAGCTGACATCGTCGTCTTTGAACCTAACCGTGATCCTCGGCGCGATCGCCGTTCTGATCGCCGCCATCAACATCGCCGGTGGATTTCTTGTCACGAATCGGATGTTGGGGATGTTTAGGAAATGAGCGATATCCGAGTGCGTCCCGCAGGGACGGCCGATAATAGCCCACCGATTCATCGGTGGGTAAGATTAAAAGCAGGAAGAGAGTCCCGTAGGGACGGCTGATATTACGCGACACGAGTTCAGCCGTCCCTTACGGGACTGGACCGCAATTCAATATTTCCCACCGATGAATCGGTTGGCTATTTTCAATCGTCCCTTACGGGACGACGATGCTGTCTTCCACTCGGTCCCCTTCAGCGGTGGGTAACATTGAAAACTAGACGAAGTCCCGTGAGGGACGACTGAAAAAACAATATGGCACACTCCTACGTCAGCCAGCTTCTGCATTGTGTTTTTAGTACAAAGGAACGTCGGCGAATGATCACGCCAGATCTTCAATTGCGGCTCCTGCCCTACATGGGCGGTATCGCACGCGACAACAAGATGCGGTTGCTACACGCCGGTGGTGTTGACGACCATGTTCATCTTTTGCTCTCGCTGTCGAAAACTATGTCGATCTCGAAAGCGATGCAATTGATAAAGGGTGGTTCGTCGAAATGGGTTCATGACACATTTCGTGAGCATCGTTTCTTTGAATGGCAGGAAGGTTACGGTGCGTTCTCAATCTCGGTCAGCGAGAAACAACGGACGGTTCGGTACATTGACAATCAGCCGGAGCATCATAAGAAGGTAGATTTCAAAACTGAATATCTTTCCTTTCTTGATGCGCACGAGATCGAATACGACATCCGGCACGTGTTCGACTAGATTCAGCCGTCCCTGACGGGACTGGGGCCGCGTGAACCTTTTCCCACCGCTGAAGCGGTGGGCTATTATCGATCGTCCCTTTCGGGACTGGGGCCGCGTGAACCGTTTTCTGAAGCGGTGGGCTGTTGTCGATCGTCCCTGGGGGACTGCGGTCGCGTGAACCGTTCTCCTGAAGCGGTGGGCTATTGTCGGCCGTCCCTGACGGGACGAATCCGAGTCGTAATCGCGGTGGATTTGTAAATGAAATCGATGCTTAAGTTCGTGGCCGCCCAGGAGTGTCTGAGACACGCTCGCGGGCCGGTCATAATTTCTTTCCTCTCCGTTGCAGTCCTGTTTGTGGGTTGTGGACGCGTTGTCGAACGAGTCGAAACTGGTGGTGGCAATCTCAGCGTCTCTCACGAGCCGGGGAACGTATTCGACGCGTACCTAAACACTGAATATCCTGCAGCGAACGGATTTGATTTCCCGATCGGCGACGTAAATGGCGAAGGTTCGTATAGCGATAAGGTAACGGGCGCCGAACACAAAGGCTGGTTCGTTGCTACGAAATTCGGTGAAGTATACAGTCTTGGCATACACCCGGGGGAGGATTGGAACGGGGCCGGTGGGGGAAATACCGATCTAAATCAAGCTGTATTCGCAACGGCGACAGGACGAGTGACAGTAGCGGAAAATTTCGGGCAGCCTTGGGGAAATGTCGTCATGGTTGAACACGTATTTTATTCTAACCACGAGAAGCTCACGATATATTCGCTCTACGCCCATTTGTCAGAAATCTCTGTAGCAGTAAATCAAACCGTTAGGAGACGGCAACGAATCGGGGCGATTGGCCAGGATCCACAAAAAACGTTTTCCGCTCATCTTCATTTCGAAATGCGATGGGACGGACAGCTGGCTCCTACATACTGGCCATCATCAAATGGCAAAGACCAAGCTTGGGTAACGGAACATTACACACCACCATCGGAGTTTATTCGCGCCCACCGTACGTTACTATCGCCTCACAATGAAAAGAAACTCGTGTTAGTGGATCACGCAAGCTATAAAATGCGGCTATATGACACAGCTAAGTTGATGGGCGAATATGACATTAGCCTCGGGCAGGGGAAAGGCCCGAAACTGGCCGAGGGCGACAACAAAACACCGAAAGGAATGTACTTCGTGATCGCGAAACATCGCGGCAATATTGACGGGCCGTACGGAAACTATTACGGCGGTCATTGGATTAAAATTAATTATCCAAATAAGTTCGATGCCGAACGGGGACGCGGAGAAGGTCTCATCACTGAGCAACAAGCCCAGCTGATCACCAAGAGCTGGAAGGAGCGCAAAGCGACCCTTGAAAATACGCAGCTTGGTGGCGGCATCGGTTTTCACGGATGGGCGACGGAATGGCAGAATGACGGCCCACGACATCTTTCATGGGGATGCGTTGTTGTGCACCTTCATGACATTTCCAAGGTTTACGAGAAGATTTCCGAAGGTTCTATGGTGGTTATTTTTTGACGACGTCCCGCAGGGACGCCTGAGGCCGTCCCTGACGGGACTGGGGCCGTGTGAACCGTTTTCCCACCGCTGAATCGGTGGGCTATTGTCGATCGTCCCTTTCGGGACGAATTGCGAATTCCGAAGCGCCGCTAACGCGACGGAAACAATTTCCACTGATGAATCGGTGGGCTATTACCGATCGTCCCTGACGGGACGAATTCTGAATTACCATCGTCGCCGATGGCGACGAATTATTAATGCAACAATCGCTAATCACAATCGCATACATCGCCGCGAGTGCGTTGTTTATCCTCAGCCTCGGCGGATTGAGCCGGCAGGAGACCGCTCGCCGCGGGAACTGGTACGGCATCATTGGAATGTTGATCGCGCTTGTCGCGACCGGAGCCGCAATGAATACCGGCGGGCTTCCCATTCTTGCCGCGGCGCTCATCCCGGGACTCATCATCGGAGCGATACTCGCGAGCCGTGTGCAGATGACCTCGATGCCGGAACTCGTCGCGATCCTTCACAGTTTCGTGGGACTCGCAGCGGTGCTCGTTGGTTTCGCGACATATCTCGGCCCGCACGCCAACATGACGGCTGCGGAAATGAATCTTCACACAGCCGAGATCTTTATCGGCGTCTGTATCGGATCCGTCACATTCACCGGATCCGTGATCGCATTCCTCAAGCTTCGAGGCTCGATCAGCGGCAAGCCGCTTATGCTTCCGGGACGCCATCTGATCAACATCATCATGCTACTCGTGACGATAGGTCTTGGTGTCGCGTTTTTTATGTCGCCGGATGCGCAAACCGGGCAATGGCCGTTGCTGATTGCGACCGTCGTGACCGGCATCCTCGGAGTTCACTTCATCATGGCGATCGGCGGTGCGGATATGCCGGTCGTCGTCTCGATGCTCAACAGTTATTCGGGTTGGGCGGCGGCTGCGGCGGGATTCATGCTTTCGAATGATCTGCTGATCATCACCGGCGCGCTTGTCGGGTCATCGGGTGCGATCCTCAGCTACATAATGTGCCGCGGAATGAATCGCTCGTTTGTCAGCGTGATGCTCGGCGGCTTTGGAACGGAGAGCGGGACCACGGCGACTGCGAGCGGCGAACCGCAGGGCGAAGTTCGGTCGGTCGACGCGGAGAACGCGGCGGAGATGCTGCTGCAATCTAAAAAGGTGATCATCATTCCGGGTTACGGACTCGCCGTCGCACAGGCACAGCATTCTCTTGCCGAGGTCGTAAAGATCCTCAAGGAAGGCGGCACCGAAGTTAAGTTCGCGATCCATCCGGTCGCCGGCCGTCTGCCGGGGCATATGAATGTCCTCCTCGCCGAGGCGAACATTCCGTACGATATCGTTTTTGAGATGGACGAGATCAACAACGAGTTCAATGGCACCGACGTCTCATGGGTGATCGGAGCGAACGACATCGTAAATCCGTCCGCGATGGACGACCCCGCTTCGCCCATCGCCGGCATGCCGGTGCTCCACGTCTGGGAAGCCCGAGACACGATTGTCATGAAACGCTCGATGGCGTCCGGCTATGCCGGCGTCGATAATCCGTTGTTCTACAAAGAAAATACGCAAATGTTATTCGGCGACGCGAAGAAGGTAGTGGATGAGATCTTGACGGCGATGCGGGCATAGTCTGATCTCCTTCTTAAGCGTGCGGAGCACGCGACCACAACTTTAGCTACATGCGAGCGAAGCGAGCGTGTAGTAGCAGACAAGTTCAACCGAGCGTGTGAAACACGCGTTATTGACCGCCGATGGCGTCTGCGCCACAATGCGGTTCATGGGGAGATAATTTAGACTAGGCGTGTTGAAACACGCTTAATCTCCCATGTCATACACACACCTTCTCTACCACATCGTTTACGGAACAAAGAATCGGCTTCCATTGATCTCAGAATCCTGGGAATCGGCGTTTTACAAACAGATGGGCGGCATCGTGCGCAACCATCACGGCATCGCGATCGAGATAAATGGGATGCCGGATCACGTGCATTTGCTCGTGCGACTCGAGCCGGTCATCGCGATCTCCGACTTCCTGAGTAAACTCAAGTCGCTCTCATCGGGATGGACGCGTCGGACGCACGAACCATTGTTTCGATGGCAGCGCCGATACGCGGCATTTTCCGTCAGTGAGTCGGTATCGGATGCGGTTCGGAACTATATCCGAAATCAGAAAGAGCATCACAAAAAGCAGACGTTCGAAGAGGAATATAGGGAACTCTTGCGTCTTCACAATGTGCCGTTTGATGATCGATACCTGTGGGAATGACACGTGTTTCACACGCTCGGTCATTTGTCGTTTGTGACTACACACTCCGCTTCGCTGCGTGTGTAGCTAAAGTTATTACCGCGTGCTCCGCACGCTTCGGAGCTTCCGTGTTTACCGGATGTCTCTCACCCACATCTGGGTTTGGCCGTCACATATCGATCTCAATCAAAGCCAATCTCTCAACAATATTTCCTTTTTCTAAATGCTCTTCAACGATCTCCGTGACATCATCCGGTTGGACCTGTCCGTACCAGACGCCTTCCGGATAGACGAGCACGGCGGGACCGATCGAACAGAAACCGACCGAGCTACAATCTGTTAAAACCATCTCGCCCATCGGATTTCGCCCTTTCTTTTCCTTTCCTTGCCTGAGCCCTTTGGCTTCCAATATCCGCTCGAACTCGGCTTTCACTTCGGCGCTTCCCACCTGCAAGCACGACTTCCCGTTGCATACGAAAACATGCCGCTTGATCGGGGCTTTCATTACCGGCGCGAGCTTTTCCAACTGGTCGCGGTCCTCGATAAATTTCGGTTTGGCCATCTCGTCCTCGCTCAAATACACCCTCCCTACCGGTCGGGTTTCTGCCCTGACTACCGGTCGGGTTTCTGCCTGGTTATATTTTGCCACGAACGCTGGGCGCATTGCATCGAAGACAGTTGCGGTATGGTAGAATCTCACTTCGATTTACGCGGTCGAAACGGTTTTAATGGCGGGAATCATCATTCACATCGAGGTAGGGTCGGAGAAATCGACTGAGGTCTTTTCGCAGGAACGCCTGACGATTGGCTCGGACGAGACGTGTGACCTTCAGATCCAGACCACGCAGATCGAGGCATCCCGCGTGTGGATCGAGCTGGAAGATACCGATGGTGTTTTCCGGATAACGAAATTCGCGGACGAGCTGGCGTTTACCATAAACGACCAGCCGATACGCCGCTTTGTCGGGGTCACGGACGGAGACGTCCTCAAGATCGAAAACACCGACATTTCGTTCTCTTTCTTTGCGCCGTCGATCAAGCCGTCGCTCATCCGGACAAACCGAGATCTGCCGCAGATCGCACAGTTTATCGAATCAGCCGCTCTCGATGCGGCCACCTCGCCAAAACGCGACGATGCAAAAGCGTTCCTTCGCGAATTTTCACGCGAGCTGATGCGTGAAGTCAGTTGGACGACAAAATCGATCGTCCTGGTACTTGCTCTCGGCTTTATCACTGGCGTGCTTTATATTGGGTGGGCGGTGAGCAGCGAGCTTCGTGAGAATCGTCAACAGGCCCAGCGGCAAAGCAACGTAATCGAAAAACTCGAGGAACAGCTCGGCGTCACCAATGATCAGATCGGAGGGCTTGAAAAGGCGAACTCGGACATTATCCGCACCGTCTCGCTCGCACAGAACCTGCGTGTCGATTACGGCAGCGGCATTTGCCTGATCGTCGGTGTCTATGATCTGGTTGAACGCTCAAGCGGCAAGGTCCTCCGTTATCCGGATCCGCAATCGCTACGACCTAATCCCTACGAGCCTGCTGCCGCCGAAGAGACCGGCCCGCGGAATTCACCGGCGACTCAGCAAGGACTTACTACCGAAGGTAACGGCAGCCCGGTCGAATACGACTTTATAGGAACCGGTTTTCATGTCGGCGGCGGCTACATCGTCACGAACAAGCATGTGCTGCAACCGTGGACGGAAGACGATCTGGTCAAGACGATGATCCGGGATTCGAACGGCCGGGCGCGGATCAAGCGGCTTGTCATCTATTTCCCGAATTACCCGCAGCCGTTTCCGTTAAAGGTTCGTGAGCTCGGTGGAAAAGAAGACGTCGCCGTCGCCACCGTCGATATCGCACAGTTGCCCACAGAGATCCCGACTCTGCCGCTGGAAACGGATAACGAGGCTTCAACGATCGGAAAAACCGTTGTCACAATGGGCTATCCGAGCGGCCCCGACCGTCTGCTCGCGATGGTCGATGACGACGAGGCAAAGTCCATCAACCAGCGGTTCGGCAATTCGCGGCAAAACCTTATCAACTTTCTTGCTCAGTCGCGCAAGATCGTGCCGCTAACGACTCAAGGCGCTATTACCGACCTCGACACCCGCCGTATAGTCCACGACGCGAAAACTGCTGAGGGCGGTTCGGGAGCTCCGCTGTTCGGGCAAACGGGAAAAGTGATCGGAGTGAATTTCGGTGTGTTTACCGAGAATACCGCGGCAAACATGGCGGTGCCGGTGCGGTTCGCGATCGACCTTTTGAAAAAGGCCGGATGGAAATCTGCGGAACAAATCCAGCAGGAAGCGGCACAGGTGGCGGTGGGGAATGCCAACTTAAGCGACGCGGGGAAACCTTGACGGTGTGACGCGGTGACGCGGTGAGGAAGGGACGCGGCGAATAGTGCCGCGGGAAACTAAAGCCTCGGGGAGAAGCGAGGATGAAGTGCCAAACATTCGCAGTTATCGCGATTTGCGAGTTTATCAGAATGCATTTGCGGCGGCGATGCGCATCTTTGAATTGACGAGGACATTTCCCAACGAGGAGAAGTACTCGATGGTGGATCAAATTCGTCGCTCGTCGAGGGCCGTGTGCTCGAATTTGGCGGAGGCGTGGCGTAAGAGACGGTACCCAGCGCATTTTGTAAGCAAGCTATCTGACTGCGAGGGTGAAGCAGATGAGACAAGGGTCTGGTTAGAGTTCGCCCGTGCTTCGGGCTACGTTTGTCACGAAGTGTTCGACGAACTGGACCTGAAGTACGATATCGTCTTAGGACAGCTAGTGAAGATGCATTCTGAACCTGAGAAGTGGACGGTCAGATAAAATCTCCGCGTCTCCGCGTCACTACATCGCCGCGTCGCACCAAAATGATGGACAGCTTAGTCTTTTCAAACATGCTTCACCGGCCGGCCCGCACGGTCGTCAGTATCCTCGGCATCGCGATCGGCGTGCTGCTGATCGTTTTTACGGTCGGCCTTTCAAATGGCACGATCCGCGAGCAGGCGACTCGCGAAGCAAACGTCGGCGCCGAGATATTTATCCGCGCTTCGGGGTCGATCGGGATGAGCGGTTCTGAATCTTTTCGTCTGCCCGTGGCTCTTGCCCGCGATGTGTTGGAAGTCGACGGCGTGCGTGCGGCGGTAGCGATCGGACAGAATTCGGTCGACGCGACCGACAACAATACCGGGAAGCGTCTGGTTGATGGAGTCGTCTTCGACGAATACGCGGCGATCTCCGGAATGCGACTTATCGAGGGTCGCGCATTTGATCCGCATGCGGACGAAGCGATCATCGACACTGCCTGGCAGAAACAGAAGAAACTCAAACTCGGCGACACAATTCCGCTTTTCGAACGTCAGTTCATTGTCGTCGGAACATACGAACCAGCGGGCGGAGCGCGTTTGAAAATTCCACTTGGCGTGATGCAGGAGCAACTGGGAAGCGAAGGCCGGGCGTCGTCTGTGCTCGTCGCGATCAAGCCTGGTTACACCGTCGATGTGGTTGGACAAAATCTCAAGGCAAAGTTTCCGGACTATCAGATGATCCGCACGAAGGACCTCGAAGAACTTTACATGGCCGGCTTCCCTGCTCTCAATGTCTTCCTTAACGTCTTCATCGGCGTCGCCGCGGTGATCAGCGCACTCGTCATTTTGCTGACGATGTATACGACGGTCACCGAGCGAACGCGGCAGATCGGCATCATGAAATCGCTCGGTATGAGCAATGCCGCGATCGGTTGGACGATCACGCAGGAAGCCCTGTTGATCAGTCTCTTCGGAATTATTACAGGAATCGTACTGACGTTTCTTCTGCGGTTCGCACTGACGCGTGTTACGACGCTCGAGGTTGAGATGAGCGTCTGGGTCCTTCTGCTCACGCTTATCGTCGGCCTTATCGGCGGGGCAATTGGTGGGCTCTATCCGGCGATGCGTGCGGCGCGGCTCGACGCGGTCGAGGCGTTGAGTTACGAGTAGTAATGGCGAAAACACGAATAATGTATATCGAGTTTAAGGGCGACGATGGCATTGTCGGTGATGCCCGGATCGGCCGTGTGACGATTCTGAACAACGGCAAATCGCTTCAATACGGAACCCAGAAGTTTCGCTCTCTTCGTGGCTCCGGATTCAAATCAAATTACTACGACGTCGAAACGCGTGAGCACTACTGGATCTCTGGATGTCACAAGGACGGGCGGGACGCTCTATATCGCAACAGAGTAGAAATCGATGAAGATGTACTGGAAGAATACTGGACAGAGATACGAAATCAGCCCGAGAATATTCGCGTGACCGTATTCACACCTGCGAGCAAATACTAATCCTCAGCCTTCTCTTACGTCAGGTTGATTCCGCGCATTTATCGTTGTCTGCTCCGCCATTATCAACCTCTCTCCATCAACCGTTTCTTCTTCACGCTCCTGTCGCGGCAGGAAAAGTACCACTAGTAAACCGAATCCAGCCATGAGTGCTCCCAACCAGAATACCGGGCGTATCGCATGAGCGAGCGCCGACTGAAGCACGTCGAGAGTCTCACCTGAGATTTCTGCTTTCGCGCTTGGTTCGATCAGGGCGTTTGGGTTCGACGCAAATTCCTCAGCCTGGGCTTCGGTTATTACTCCGTTCTCGTTCGCGGCCTTGTTTAGTTCCGTCGCCAGCGACGCGGTCAGTACGGCGCCCATAATTGCAACACCGATCGCGCCGCCGATCGAACGCGAGAACTGATTAAGCGATGTCGCGACACCAAGCTTGCTCTTGTCCACTGCCTGCTGCACTGCTATCAGCAACGTCAGCATCGAAAGCCCGAGCCCGGTACCGATCGTCATCAAATCTACATAAAGCCAGAAAAGATTCGTCTCACGATCGAAGAGCGCCAATAGGATAAAGCCGAGTGTCAGAGCCGAATATCCGACGATCGTTACAATTCGATAACCGACGCGCAGCATCAATCGCCCGCCGATGATCGACATCGAAACCCACGAGAGCATCAGAGGTGTCAGCAGCGACCCGGCGGCGGTCGCCGAGAACCCGAGCGATCCCTGCGCAAAAAGTGGAATGAACGAGATGGCACCGAACATCGCAACACCGCCGAGGAACCCGGCCGGTATTGCAATCGCGATCGTTCTGTTTCGAAACAGATCGAACGGAATGATCGGATCGACGGCGCGTTTCTCGACGATAACGAAGACCGCGAGGAGGACGACAGACGCAGTGAAAATCAGCAAGTTTTGCGGGCTGAACAGTCCGCCGGAACCGCCTTCGACCATCGCAACCATCAGCAGACTGATCGCCGTCATGAGCAGTATCGCACCGGCATAATCGATTGTCGGTTTGCGGAGGATCTTGGGCTCTCGCAAAGAAAACCCTATGATGAGCGCCGCGATGACGCCGATCGGCAAGTTCACAAAGAAGACCCATCGCCAGGAAATTTGATCGGTAATAAAGCCGCCGACGATCGGGCCGATAATGCTCGAGAGCCCCCACACGCCGCTGAAGTACGCCTGCATCTTTGCACGTTCCTTGAGCGTGAACGTATCGCCGATGATCGTCATACCGAGCGGCACGAGCGCTCCGGCGCCTAAACCCTGAATCGCGCGAAAGACGATGAGCTGCGTCATCGAAGTTGAAAAACCGGAAAGCAGAGTACCGAGAAGAAAGATGGCGATTCCGATCTGATACAGAAGACGCCGGCCATAAAGATCCGAGAGTTTCCCCCAGACGGGAACGGTGACCGTTGAGGTGACAAGGTAGGCAGAGAAGACCCAACTGTAATGGTTCAAGCCGCCGAGAGATGCGATAACGGTCGGCATCGCCGTGCCGACAACCGTCGCTTCCAGCGCGGCGATGAACATTCCGGTCATCACGCCGGCCGTAACAGCCCACCGGCGTCTCTTCGACATTGGCAGAGTGGGGACTGAATTTTCAGCGATCTCTGCGTCCGCTTCGTCGTTCATCTCCATCCCCTTGTCCGATCCACTCCTCGTCACACCGGCTCAACCGCTCGATGTGCTCCATCAGAAAATCACCGATCTCTTTGTGTGTCCGAATCGAATCGCGTTTCGTATAAAGCTCAGAGAGGTCAATTTCCTTTCCGAACCAGATCCGAACTTTTTCGCCACCGGTCCAATTTCCCGATACCTGTCGGGGCAGGTCGTTTATCAATCCGGTTACAAACACCGGAATGACCTGCGGTTTCGCGGCGTAGACAACCTTTCCGATGCCCGGCTGTGCCGGCAGAAACGAATACGGATCGTCGCTCAAATTTCTCTTGCCCTCGGGATGGAATCCGATCACATGACCGCGGCCCCGCGAACATATACGGATCAGCTCGCGAACTGAAAACTTATCGAACGTTCGCTTTCGCGCTTCCTTTTGCTCTCGAAAAAAGGGCGGGTACATCGCCCACCACCCCATCACAAGATTCAAGAACCATCCAACGGGATTGTCGTAGAAGAATTTCGCACGCACCGGGAAAAAAAGTTTGATCGGTCGTTTTTTCGTATGCCGAAAAATGACGCTCGATATTGTGTACATGTCGAAGAACGACCGGTGGTTCGCGACGAGCAGGACGGGGCGTTCAGGATCGGTGGCATCGACATTCTCGATACCAAAAACATTCATCAGATTATAGGTCGCGAGATAGATCCACAGCGAACCGACATGTCGCTGACAAAATGTCCAAAAGGTTTTCCAGACGCCGGAGTTCATCCGTCGAACCAGACGAAATCCGACGGACTCCATCGTGGAAAGTACCGTGATCTCTTCTCTCGTCGGAAGCAGGGGCCCACCGCTGCTTTCAAGTTGTGCACCGCTCTTGGCGGTCAGTTCCTCCGACATAAATAATCGACGACCAGTTTAGCACCCGACAACGTCGCCGCGAGAATGGCGTCAGAAATCTTATTCTCGCTCTCCCTTGCTGGAGAACGATGGACAAAAAGGTCGGGCTAGGCTATGATTTCGCTACCTTTTTTTACTCTATCAAAGGGCTCATTCGCTATTTTCATTTTGTAAACCTCAATTTCGCCGTCCTGCGTCTGTGTGGTGACCGCTACTTTGAACCCAATTAAATAGGAGAGATTTTCCATGTCTAAGAACCTCATTCGCCTGTTGGCAGCCACCCTTTTTCTTTTTAGTTTTCATGCACTCGCCGGAGCTCAAATAAGTCCGGACCGTGTATGGACGGCGGCTGATGAGAGTCGGCTCGCTGACCACGCTGGTGAGCGGCTCGTGATACCGGCCGCATATAAGACGTATGCCTTAAATAAGAGCGTCGTGTCTGCGATCCTCAACGCCGCGCCCGAAGAATTTTCACATGAGAGCCGGTTCATGCAGGCGATTCTCACGTTGCCGATGCCCAACGGCACGTTTGGACGTTTTCGAATCGAGCACTCGTTGATCGTGGAGCCCGGGCTTTTAGCGAAGTACCCGGAGCTCGGTCGCACTTATAACGGTCGTGGTATAGACGACCCAACGGCGACCGTCCGCCTAGATTTTCTGCCATCCGGCTTTCACGCGATGGTGCTTTCGACGACGGGCACCGTTATGGTCGATCCGTACGCGACCGGTGAAACGGACAACTACATCACATATTTCAAACGGGACGCTCCGAAGGTAACGCGTTTCTCGTGCGAATTCGATGAGCAGGAAGCTCTCGAACGGCTGTTCCGTCCGACTAACGGTGACAATCGCGAGCTTATCCCAGACATCGCATCTCCCGAGGTGATATCGGGGACTCAGCTTCGCACTTACCGCCTCGCTCTGGCTGCAACCAATGAATATACGGTGCAGGTCGGCGTCAACACTATTGCGGGAGCTCTTGCCGCCGAGGTGCTGATCATGAACCGCGTGAACGGCGTCTATGAACGCGACCTGGCGATCAGGATGGTCGTCGTCGCGAACAACGATCTCATCACTTATGCGGGTGACAACATGAACTGCGGCGGTATGGCCTGCACCTCTGCCAACGACCCGTACACCAACAGTAACGGTTCAACGATGCTGGGTCAGAACCAGACCACTCTCGATACTGTGATCATGACGGCGAATTACGACATCGGCCACGTCTTCAGTACCGGCGGCGGCGGCGTCGCAACGCTTAACGGCCCATGCGGTGCAAGCAGGGCCCGTGGCGTAACCGGCCTTCCGAATCCGACCGGCGATCCGTTTGCGATCGATTACGTCGCACATGAGATGGGACATCAGTGGGGTGCAAATCATACTTTCAACGGTGCGGTATCAAACTGCAGCGGTGGTAACCGCAGCGCGCTTAGCGCGTATGAACCCGGTAGCGGCGTCACCATCATGGCCTATGCGGGAATTTGCGGTAGTCAGAATCTGAGTGCCAATAGTATCGATACATTTCATGTCAAAAGCCTCGAGGTGATCGTCGCATATAGCCAGACCGGAAATGGCAATACTTGCGCAACTACCACTCCGAGCGGTAATACACCGCCATCCGTCTCTATCGTCGGCGGACCGTCGTGGAACATCCCGAAGCAAACTCCGTTTACACTGACCGCGACGGGTTCGGACGTCAATGGGGACACCCTTTCCTACGATTGGCAGCAATACGATCTCGGTGCGTCGACGACCGCGGTTCCTAATACGGATTCCGACTCAAATCCCCGACCTCTTTTCCGACCGTTTCTACCGACATCCGGCCCGAGCCGCACCTTCCCGGCTCTCGCTCACATTCTTAATACTGCGAATGTACCGCCGCCATCGACGGGCGGTCTCCTGACCGGCGAACTTCTGCCGGCGATGACTCGGACAATGAACTTTCAGGTGGTAGCTCGTGATAATCGCCCCAATGGCGGTGGAATAAATACGGCGACCGCGACGGTGGTTGTAGACGCGGCGAGTGGACCGTTCGCTGTCACGGCACCGAACACCGGGGTCAGTTGGCCAGGCAATTCATCCCAGACAGTGACGTGGGATGTAGCTAACACAAGTGCCGCGCCTGTCAGCGCAGCGAATGTGCGGATACTGTTTTCAAGCGACGGCGGACAGACATTCCCGACGGTCCTGGCCGCATCGACGGCCAACGACGGAAGTGAATCAGTCACGATCCCGAGCTCGCTGACGTCCACCGCCCGCATCTAGATCGAAGCTGTCGGAAACATCTTCTTCGACATCTCGGATGTGAACTTTACCGTTACCGCCCCGGTCGTGACGGTTCGTGCTCCTTTTGACTACGATGGAGACAACAAGACGGACATTTCTATATTTCGTCCATCCAATGGTTCGTGGTGGTGGCAGCGAAGCTCCGACGGGCAAGTCCCGGCAGTTCAGTTCGGTGCTTCAACCGATAAAGTTGTCGCCGCCGATTACACTGGCGATGGAAAGACCGACATCGCGTTCTGGCGTCCGTCGACGGGTGAATGGTATGTCCTGAGAAGTGAAGACTTTTCTTACTTTGCCGTGCCCTTCGGCATTAACAATGACATCCCGACACCTGGCGATTTTGACGGCGATTCGAAGGCCGATCTGACGATCTTCCGTCCGTCTAACAACACTTGGTACATACAGAAATCGGGCGGCGGGACGGACATCATCGGGTTTGGTATTGCTGGTGATAAACCGATCGTCGGAGACTATGACGGAGATTCGAAGGCCGATATCGCTATCTTCCGTCCGTCAGGTGGAAGTGGTCTGGGTGAATGGTGGATCCGTCGAAGCTCGAATGGGACGTCATTTGCTTTCCAGTTCGGCTCGTCGACCGACAAACCCGTACAGGGTCGCTATACGCCGGACAACAAGACGGACATCGCTTTCTGGCGTCCGGCGAACGGGACCTGGTACATTCTGCGAAGTGAGGATAGTTCCTTTTACGCGGTTCCTTTCGGAATAAGCACCGATATTCCGGTTCCGGGCGATTACGATGGCGATGGAAGGTTTGACCTTGCGATCTTCCGTCCGTCGAATGCGAACTGGTTCATCGACCGAACAACAGGCGGGATCTTGATCCAGCAGTTCGGCGTGACGACCGACACGCCCCTTCCGAGTACGGTGGTTCCGTAGAGCTGTAAAGAGGAACTACGCATCGACACGCGGCCTTTTCTTTGTCCGTGAAACGGACAACTGATAATAGTCCCGCGATTCATCGCGGGGTGCCAATCGAAGCTTTATCAAGTCCCGCAGGGACGGCTGAAACTCAGTCGTCCCTGCGGGACTTCGGCGTAATCTGCGACGTTTTACCCAGCGATGAATCGCTGGGCTATTCTCGGGCGTCCCTGTCGGGACTTTCAAGACGGCTATTCGATATTGAAGTATTTCGCTTCGGGATGGTGAATGATTATCGCCGAAGTCGACTGTTCAGGATCTAGCTGAAATTCCTCGGTCAGTTCAACGCCGATCCGCTCCGGTCCCAGCAGTTCGAAAAGCTTTGTTTGATCGTCGAGATTGGGACACGCCGGATAGCCAAAGCTGAATCGCGAGCCGTGATATCCCTGATGAAAAAGTTTTGCTAACTCCGGAGCGTCACTTCCGGCGATTCCCATCTCTTCCCGAACTCGTTTGTGCCACATTTCTGCTAACGCTTCGGCGGATTCCACCGACAGCCCGTGGAACAACAGATAGTCCGTATAGTTATCCGTCTTAAATAGTTTCGCCGAATGTTCGCTCGCCTTCCGGCCCATCGTGACGAGCTGGAACGCGACAACATCAGCTTTCCCCGAATCGATCGACGCGAAATAATCGGCGAGGCAAAGATTTTTTCCCCCGCGCTGCTCAAGCGGCTGACGTGGAAACGTAAATCGCATCCGTTCCGTTCGTCCGTCGTCCTGATAGATGATCAGGTCGTTTCCGCTTGAATGACACGGGAAGTACCCATAGACCAGTTTCGCTTCCAACAGCTTTTCGCGTATCGCCTGGGCCTTGATCTCGGAAAATTTCGGATAGACAGTCTCGCCAAGTATCTTCTGATATTCTTCGGGCGACTTTCGTCCCTGCTTGTACTGCCACTGGCCCTTGAACAAAGCGGTTTCATTAATGAACCCAAAAACTTTATTCAGATCCGTGATCTCGACAACCTTCGAGCCATAGAACGGAGCGATTGGGATTTCTGTGGTTTGCGAAATGTCTGATCGTGTCGTGTGAGTCGAGTCGCCGGCCGAACGGGTAGAAATTCTCGCCGCCACAGCGCCGAGTTTTGCATCTTCACCAACCAAATCTTCTTCGGATTCCAAACCAAAGTCTGAACCGCCTGCGGTAGCGGGCGGTTGAAGCCCGGAATTCGATCCTGCATTATCACGCGGTTGCGTTAAACCGCCCGCTACCGCAGGCGGTTCTGACCCGTGTACCGCGGCTAATGCCCGCGACTCGATAGACCCGACAGACTCGCTAGACTCACCAGACTGCTGACCTCCGGTCAGCTCGTCCATCGCATGCAATCCATCGAACGCATCCCGTGCGTAAAAAAGCTTGCCGTTATAAAGCGGAATAAGATCAGCATCGACATAACGACGATTTAACGCCGCACCGCCGAGAATCACGGGAACGTTTATCCCCCGTTCGTTCATTAGCTCCAGATTGTCGCGCATGACAAGCGTCGACTTGACGAGCAGACCGCTCATCCCGATCGCATCGCACTTTGTTTCTTCCCAAGCCCGGAGAATGTCATCGATCGGCTGCTTGATCCCGAGATTGACGACCTTGTAGCCGTTGTTTGTGAGGATGATATCGACCAGATTCTTACCGATGTCATGGACGTCGCCCTTCACAGTCGCAAGTACAAGCACTCCTTTATTCGAACCCTCCACCTTTTCCATGAACGGTTCGAGGAACTTCACCGCCGCCTTCATCGCTTCGGCCGACTGGAGTACGAATGGCAACTGCATCTGCCCACTACCGAAAAGATCGCCGACAGTTTTCATGCCGTCGAGCAGAATGTTGTTGATGATCTCGAGCGGCGGGTAGGTTTCGAGCGCCTGTTTCAGCGAGTCTTCGAGTCCGATCTTTTCGCCGTCGATAATGTGATGCTTGAGACGCTCCTCAACCGGGAGATGCGTGATGTCCTGTTTGATCGACTGCGCCGACTTCCCTTCGAACATCGTCGTGAATTCCGTCAGCGGATCGTACGTACAAACATCGCCATCAAACTTTCGCCGGTCATAGATCAGATCGCGGGCGGTGTCGATCTCGTGCTCAGTGAACCGGATCAACGGCAATATCTTCGAAGCATTTACGATCGCCGAGTTCATCCCCGCTTCGACGCAATCGTGGAGAAAGACTGAATTCAAAACTACTCGCGCGGCAGGGTTCAATCCGAATGAAATATTCGAAACACCGAGAATAATGTTCGCCTCGGGCAATTCTTCCCGGATCTGACGGATCGCGGCGATCGTCTCATCTGCGTTCTTGCGATCTTCTTCGATGCCCGTCGAGATCGGAAGAGCGAGCGGGTCAAAGAAAATATCGTGGGGCTGGATACCAAACGCGGTCGCGTATTCAAAGGCCCTTTTCGCGATCCTGATCTTGTCTTCCTTCGCACGAGCCATTCCGTCTTCGTCGATCAGACCGATGACGACGGCGGCTCCGTATTCTTTCGCGAGCGACAATACTTTCTGAAAACGGGGCTCGCCGTCTTCGAAATTCGTCGAGTTCAAGATGCATTTGCCACCGGCGTGTTCGAGACCCGCCTCCATCTTTTCCCACTCCGTGGAGTCGAGCATGATCGGGATCTTTACACTCGTCACGAGCCGCGAGATTAGCTCGTGCATGTCGGCCACGCCATCACGACCGACAAAGTCCACATTCACGTCAAGGATATGTGCGCCTTCTTTTTCCTGCGATTTCGCAAGATTGACGAGCCCGTCCCAATCTTCAGCATCAAGCAGATCGCGCATCTTCTTCGACCCGGATGCATTGACGCGCTCGCCAACGATCAGGAACGAAGCATCCTGGGTATAGGGCTGTTGGAAATATATCGAGGAAGCCGAGGGCGTAAGTTTCGCGTTTCGCTCTTTCGGCGTCAGGCTACCTACGCGCTCGATAAGAAGTTTCAGGTGCTCGGGCGATGTTCCGCAGCAGCCGCCGACGATGTTCGCACCAAAATCTTTTGTGAAGTGCTCAACCTGCGCTGCAAAACTTTCCGGCGTCTCGTCGTAATGCTGCTTGCCGTCTTTTACTTCAGGCAGACCCGCGTTCGGTAGAACCGATACCGGCAGTGGCGAATTTTCGCAAAGATACCGGAAGCTGTCGGCCATCTGCTTCGGGCCGGTTCCGCAGTTCATACCGATGACGTCGATCGGAAATGGTTCAAGCGCGGTCAACGCTGCACCGATCTCGGTTCCGTTGAGCATCGTCCCGAATGTTTCGATGGTCACCTGCGCAATGACCGGGATCTTGATCTTTTGCTTCTCGAAATGTTCGAAGATCGCCGCGAGCGCCGCCTTTGTTTGGAGAAGGTCCTGACACGTCTCGACGATGAGAAGGTCGCTGCCTCCGTCTATCAGTCCTCGTACTTGTTCGCGATATGCATCGGTCAGATCACGGTAGGTGATGTGGCCGAGTGTGGGAAGTTTCGTTCCCGGGCCGATCGAACCCGCGACGAACCGAGGTTTGGCTTTCGTCGAGTAATCATTTGCGATCCGTTTTGCAAGTTCCGCCGCTTTGAGATTTACGTCGTAAGTCTTATCGGCGATCCCGAACTCGGTCAACACGACTTCACTGCCACCAAAACTGTTGGTCTCGATCACATCGCAACCGACATCGAGAAAACTCGTGTGAACTTTCTCTATGGCGTCGGGGCGCGTGTACAGCAAATTCTCCGAACAGTTCTCGAAGTTAGGACCACCCCAATCGTCGATCGTCAGACTGAGCTCCTGAAGATTGCTCCCCATAGCACCGTCAAAGACGATGATCTTTTCTTTTAATAGGTCGAGAAAGTTAGTCATAGGAACTGGATCGGTCGTTGTTCGTTGTTCGTTGTCCGTTGGGCCACGGCCACAAGAAACAACGAACGACGAACCACGAACAACGAACAAAAAGCAAAGACTCCATGCTGAACGGCATAGAGTCTTCGGAAAAAAATTAAACTCTTTGCTGTTTAGCCGCTTCTTTTACGTGGCCGCAAGTCGCAATAACTCACCACATGAAGTTGGATGATAGCGAATTTTGGCACGCCTGTCGAGGAGATAAAAACTATCCACTTGCAACTTGTAACTATCCACTGAAGAGACGCGATTCTCGATTGGATGGATTTTTCTACAGTGGATAGTGGATAGTTATAAGTGGATAGTGCAGGCGGTCGATTGAATCCCATTTACGAGTACAGATCCCTAGAAATTCACCAGATGATAATTGCCAGCCGTAAGCTGCAGCGACTCTCTACTCTTTCGCTCCTCGCCGCTCTCACCTTTATCGGCGGATGCGGGTGGCTCGCTCCGGAATCAGCCCCTCTCATTTACACTCGCGTCGCGACGGTTGCGGGTCTTGCGGATATTAGTGAACCATTCGGGATTTTCGTCAAAGACGATGTTATTTATCTCTCGGACGGCGAAACAGGCACGATCCGGCGGATCGGCTCCGATGGAAATGCGACGACAGTTGCTTCCGGTCTCAACACGCCCTCCGCGATAGCATTTCTTCCGAATGGAAATCTCGTCGTCGCCGATACCGGATCGCACACGATCAAGGAAATCACCCATGACGGAGCGATCACGATAATCGCGGGTGTTGAGGGAATGCACGGAGCAAGCGATGGTCCGGTGCTTTCCGCGACGTTCAACGGACCGATCGGACTCGCCGTAAATGCCGACGGCAGCATCTACGTCGCCGACACATACAACGACCGGATCCGTCTTATCAAAGATGGAATGGTGTCCGCGGTCGCCGGTTCGATTCGAGGATTCTCTGACGGGATTGGTCCGGCGGCGATGTTTGACACGCCACTTGGGCTCGCGGTTTGGGGGGACGATATCGTCGTCGCGGATTCGGGAAATGCTCGAATCCGCATTGTAGAGCGCGGTGGTATCGTCCACACGCTCGCCGGATCGGCCGAACGGGATTTGATCGACGGATCGTTATCGACGGCGAGTTTTGAAGGGCCCTCGGCGATTACGATCGACACGGTGGGACGAATGTTTGTCGCGGATGGCAACGCCATTCGCGTGATCGGTCAACGCGTCTTTCCGTTTGTAGAAACGCTTGCGGGCGATCGCCGCGGATACCTCGACGGCAATCGGCGATCTGCAAGATTCAATCGTCCTTCCGGCCTCGCGGTGGGTCCCCACGGGCAGCTTTACATCGCCGATAGCGATAACGGTATTGTTCGTGTCATTACGGATGGCAATGATCTCCGAGCTGAAGAAACGCAAACCAGCTTCCGACCGGGCGACGAGCCGCTTCCACTTGCGACTCGCTGGCCCTTCGATCCGCCTTCTGCATCCCGCGAAATTGCCGGGACGCTGGGCGAGATTCGGGGCGAGATCAAACCGGATGGTAGGCCTGTCTGGTTTCACAACGGACTCGATGTTGCCGGAGCGTATGGCGAGACAACTAGGTTCATACGTGACGAGACCGTTTTAGATCCGCACTCTGCCGAGAATTTTGGCACCTCGCGCGAATTATTACGATTGCCTTTGCTCGGTTACATCCACCTACGACTTGGACGGGATAAAGACGATCGACCGTTTGACGACCCCGGATTTCAATTCGAGCGCGACTTATCTGGAAAACTGACGGGCGTGCGAGTACCGCGCGGAGCAAAGTTCTCCGCCGGCGACGCGATCGGCACCCTTAATGCGATGAACCACATCCACCTCATCGCCGGTCGGAGCGGACGCGAGATCAATGCACTTTCCGCGCTCCAACTGCCGGGCATTAGCGACTCGATATCTCCGGTAATCGATAATATTTCGTTATTTACGACCGAATGGCTCGAGTTAAAACCTGAAACCAAAACCGGGCGGATACAAATGGTTGACAAGACTAGAATTGTGGTGCGAGCATACGACCGCATGGATGGAAATTCCGAACGGCGACGACTCGGCGTTTATCGCGTCGGATACCAGCTCTTTTCGGGCGACTCACCGCTGGGTGATCCCGTATGGCCCATGACGTTCGATCGAATGCCGTCGAATGATGCGGTGCATTTTGCATACACGGACGGCAGCCAATCCGGGTACACACCCAACACGATCTTTGACTACATTGCCACGAACCGAGTAAACGGCGATTCATTTGGCGAGGGTTTCCTGGACACGACAACTCTCGCACCAGGAAGCTACAAGATAAGGGTTTTCACGGCGGATTACTTCGGAAATGTCAGTTCGAGAGATATTGAAGTCATGAAGTAACCTTCGGAGCCACCGGATAATTTTCGCAGATTAAGGTAAGTGGAGGACTCCACTCGTCTGTCTGTCGTTATCGTTTGTTGATGTAGTTGAATGCCATCGACGCAATGTCGTCCATTGCACTCCCATCGCCATCCTTATCTAGAAAGCTTGACGCCATATCGAGCATCGAATTTCCAGAAGATGCCGAAGCCGCTCCGGTCTGCTGTCCGCCCATAAGACCGCCCAACAATCCGCCGAGCGCGTCCGCACCTCCGCCCTGCTGCTGCTTTTGACGTCCAAGATAACCCATAACCAGAGGCGCGAGCATCATCAGGATCTGTGCAACCTGTCCGGTTCCTAATCCCGACTCGCTGCTCGCCTGCTGAACAACAGTTCCCTGATTGTTTCCGAGAATGTGTCCGAGAATACCGCCCGCGTCAGCCTGCGGCGGAGGAGCAGCCTGTTGCTGCCCACCAAAGATCAAACTTCCCAACCCGCCGAGATTATTGAGAATGCTGCCGTCGTGATCTTTCTCGAGGGCCGTGTTCAAGCTTTCAGCGCCTTGCGGCGTCGACGCATTCTTCGCCAAACTGCCGAGGATCATGGGCAGAGCCGCTTGAATCGCCGAGTTCACCGCTGACGGCTCTGCTCCAACGTTGCTGCTTATTTCCTGTAGCGCCTCACTACCTTGCTGAGCGCCGAGAAGGTCCTGTAGTGAAAACATATCGTTTACCTCCGGATTTGAACTGATGACCGAGTTTCTAAAAGGTAGCACATACGATTGGAGCGCGGGCATCCTAGCCGGCAATTCGGCGACAGAAGATGTCAGTGCCGCGATTCCCGAACCATTGTCGTTTCTTCGGGCTTCGCCCTCATGCAGGCAAGATGTCTGCGGTCCAGTCCGCGTCCCGGAGCAGGCGATTTGCCATCGAATATTCGCGTATCGTCACACATCTGAAACCGAGACCGACCTTGGCCGTATAATGTAAACAATGGTTCAACAGTCTTCGACCCGAATTCTCAAAGACATTCCCGAGGTATCAATAATGCAAAGATCGTTTGTTCTGGTATTCATTTTCGCGATGATTTTTTCGGTATCGCCTGCAGGCGTTTCCGCAGCAGCATTAGACGCGGCGACATCGATTCGCGTCACGCCGCCGGCTCCGAAATTCACCGACGCCGAGCGGCATGCCGAACTTGCACGACGGCGGGCCGCAGTTGCGGCGAAGATGTCCGACAAAAGTATGCTGGTGCTTTTTAGTACCGAGCCAAAACTGTATGCCTACGATGTCGATTACGTCTATCGTCAGGAAAATAATCTTTATTACCTGACGGGTCTGAAGCAGGATCATGCGACGCTCGTCATCACAAAAGACGGCGGAACTGTAAAAGAGACACTGTTTTTGCCGAAGCGAGTAGCCCTCCGAGAGGCTTGGGAAGGAAAGATGTATTCGCGAGCTCAGGCGACCGCGATCTCAGGCCTGACGGCGATCGTCGACTCCTCGGAAGTTGCCGAGTTTTTTAAAGCGGTCAGGGAGAAAGGCTCCTTCGAGTCGAAAGAGTCCACCGTTTCTATATCCGGTTCGGCAAGCACGCTGTACCTTTTGCTTCCGCGTACCGAGCAGGATCAGAACGGCAAGCGCGAGTACACCCGCGAGATCGACTTCTCAAAAACAGGTTTGGAGCAGAAGATCGAAAACGCACGTCCCATCTTTGATGAGCTTCGACATATCAAATCGCCATATGAACTGAAAATGCTTCAGCACGCGATCGACATCACGACCGAGGCGCTAATGCGTTCGATGGCGATGGTCGGCAAGGCCAAAATGGAATACGAAGTCCAGGCCGAAGTCGAATACACCTTCCGCCGGCGCAACGCAGACTTCTGGGGCTATCCGTCGATCGTCGGATGCGGACCGAACGCGACGACGCTTCACTATGTAGAATCGCAGGGCGAAATTCGAAAAGGCGATCTGCTGCTGATGGACGTGGGTGCTGAGTACGAACATTACACCGCCGATGTGACCCGGACCTTCCCGGTCAACGGGAAGTTCTCGAAAGAGCAGGCTGAGATCTACCGCATAGTTTACGACGCGCAAGAAGCGGTCGGACGTGCGACAAAACCCGGGGCGAGTTTTGCCGATCTTTCGCGGATCGCGAGCGACACGATAGCCGACGGACTTCTGAAGCTCGGTCTTATAACCAAGAAGGAGCAAGTGGGCATTTGGTTTATCCACGGACTCGGCCACTGGCTGGGCATGAACGTGCACGACGTCGGACGATATGGAGTACCACTAAAAGCCGGAATGGTCTTCACCAACGAACCGGGCATTTATATCCGCGAAGATGCTCTCGACAATCTTCCCGACACGCCGGAGAACAAAGCTTTCGTTCAAAAAGTGCGACCCGTGTTCGAAAAATACAAGAACATCGGCGTGCGAATCGAGGATGATATGTTGGTGACCGAAACAGGCGTCGAGTGGATGACAAAGGATCTTCCGCGAAAACTCGAAGACATCGAGAAATTCATGTCGCAGGCTTCGAAGGGACTGGCTTACACGCCGACGCGATTCGAACCTACCGACCTGGTGCTGTCGATGATCGGCGTCACGCCTTACTTTCCGGCAGCGGCTGGAACAACGTCGCGTCAGGGATTCGTACACGGACATCATTAGCCCCTCGCGTTCCTTTTTTTCGAATAGATGATAGATTCGAGATTCTAGTTTCGAGATCCGGGTTTTGCTCGAATCTCGGATCTAGAATCTCGAATCTATTTGGAAAGCTTGTCTCAGTAATCACAAATGCTTCCCCTCGTAATCGCAAACCCCAAGTCGGCCGCCGGTGCCACGCGGGACAAATGGTCGTCGATAGCAAGCGATCTGCGGACGCACTTTGGTCCGTTTAATGTCGCGTTCACAAAAGGGCCGGGTGATGGAATTGAACTTGCACGCGGGGCGGCGGAGAGCGGCCGGACATTTATTATTGCCTGCGGCGGCGATGGAACGATCAATGAGATCGCAAACGGGATCTTACAGTCTGGCAAAGATGTCGAACTGGGCATTTTCCCTTCCGGCACCGGCGGCGACTTTCGTCGAACTATCGGGATGCCGGGCGAAATGCGCGAAGCTGCCCGAGCTTTAAAGAGTGGCAAAACAAAGCTCATCGACGTCGGTAAAGTCACGTTCGTCGATCATAACGACAAGCCTGCCGAGCGATTCTTCCTGAATGTCACCTCATTCGGTCTCGCGGCGTCGATCATCGAAAGGGTCAAGGGCAACACGTCGCTCTCCTGGATGCCACTAGACAACGTTCGCGGACGCGCAAGTTTCGCTCTTTCCACTCTTCAGGAGGTCGTCGCGATCGGTGCGACGGCCGTTCGCGTGCGTGTCGACGGCAAAGAAGAAACCACGCTGCAGACAGTCAACTTCTGCGTCGCGAATGCCCGATACTTCGGCGGAGGGATGAAGATCGCTCCCGCGGCGAAGATCAACGATGGATTCCTCGACGTCATCAACATCGGCGACATCAACACTGCGAAGATAATCCTTAACGCATACACGCTTTACCTCGGAACGCATCTCGAACTTCCCGAGGTAAAGGACACACTTGCGAAACGGGTCGAGGCACGCCCCTTTAATGCCGATCAGGAGATCCACATCGAGATCGACGGCGAATTGCCGGGCAAACTTCCGGCCGTCTACGAGGTCGTACCGGCCGCGCTGAAGTTGCGGGTCCCAAAGTAGCCATGTTGCCCCACCCCGCAATTTAGTAGAAAATTAAGACACTTTATGCAGGATTCGTTTTGCAAGCGCGTGATCGATGCCTTCGACGCCCGTCCCGACAAGGTCGCGATGCGCATCGTGGGCGACGACGCCCAGATCTATACCTTCGGCGAGACGCTGCGAGCGGTTAGGTCGGTCGCATTCCGCCTCGAACAAGAAGGCGTCGGATTTGGTGACCGGGTGGCTGTTATCGGAGAAAATCATCCGAGCTGGGCGATCGCGTATTTGGGTATTCTTTATCGCGGAGCGGTTTGCGTCCCGCTCGATCCGCACGGCGAGATCGAAACGCTGAAGAATTTCATCGAGAAGTCGGAGGCGAAGGTTGCTTTCATCAGCGAAGACGTAAGGGGCACATTCGGGGAGATCGAAAAACGACTTGCACGCGAGCTTCTGACGGTGAGTTGGTCACAGTCGGTACCACCTGCGTCAGCGGGCGGTCGAACTCCGACAACCTCGGACGGCGATCTCGTATCGGGCGCCGCACCACCCGCTAACGCAGGTGGTACCGACCTGTCCGGAAAACTCGCGCAGGATTCTGGTTCCAACTTTCGTGACTGGACGTCGACGGAGTTTCCCAAAAGCTTCGAGACCGAAATTCCAAAGGCGGCCGGCGACGATGTCGCTCTTCTTATCTTCACGAGCGGCACCACGGGCACGCCGAAGGGAGTTCCACTAACGCATGCGAATATCCTTGCCGAGCTGGACGGCATCAACGAGGTTCTCGCGTTTCGTGACGACGAAAAGATCCTCAGCTTGCTGCCACTGTTCCACGCATATCTGCAGATCGTTAATCTCTGGGTCGCGACAACCTACGGCTGCGAGGTCGGCTATCTAAAAGAGCTTTCGCCTGCAGAACTCGGCAGTGCGATGAAGGAGTTCAAGCCGACCATCCTGACGACCGTACCGAGACTTTGGTACCTCTTTCACAAGAAGATCTTCGACGCCGTGGCCGCGAAACCGAAGGCCGTTCGCCTTCTTTTCAGGATGATGCTTGCGGGGAACGGTTCTCTTAGGGATTCGTTTGGGATCAATCTCGGGCCGCGGATGTTCGGACAAATTCACGAGTCGTTTGGCGGACAGCTGCGGATCGCGATCTCGGCCGGCTCGCGCTTCGATGAGGGTGTCGCCATCGACTTTCACCGACTCGGTTTTACGATCATCCAGGGCTACGGGCTAACGGAAACTTCCGGGGCGGCGACCGCGACCTACGAGACAGACAATCGCGTCGGCTCTGTTGGCAAACCTTTTTTCAATGCTGAAGTAAAACTAGACTCGACCGACAGAGACGGTGTCGGCGAAGTTTTGATAAAAGGCGGGATGGTGTTCAGCGGGTATTACAAAAATCCGCGGGCGACGGCTGAGGCCTTTACGGACGACGGATGGTTTCGTTCGGGCGATCTTGGAACGTTCGACGCTGATGGACACCTTTTTATCGTCGGCCGTGCGAAGGATGTCATCGTCCTTCCCTCGGGAAAGAATGTTCATCCCGAAGATCTCGAGATCCATTATCTTAAAACGCCGCTCGTCGAAGAGATGGCGGTTATCGGTGTGCGTGATGACAACGCCCAGCACGCAGGGGCCGAAAAGCTTGCCGCGATCGTCGTACCTGATTTCGAATACTTAAAGCAAGCAAAGGTCGCAAATTCGAAAGAGGCGATACGCTACGCGCTTGACAATCTCGGACGCGATCTGCCTGAGTATCAGCGCGTCCGCGACTACATCATCCGTGCCGAGCCTCTGCCACGCACCGGTACCCGGAAGATAAAGCGTTTCGAACTGAAGAAAGAGTTCGAAACAGGCTCGGTCAACGGCCATGCGAAGGAAGACAAAGTATGGGAACTGACATCTGAGGATCGAGAACTGCTCGGCGCAGCTTCCGCGGAAAAGGTCATTGCAATTATCAAAGCAAACGCCCCCGAGACGGATGTCATTCACCCGTCTATGAATCTCGAGATCGACCTCGGCCTGGATTCGCTTGCCCGTGCCGAAACCTTCGCCGCGCTGGAACATACTTTTTCGACTGAGTTCGAAGCTGATGAAGCGGCTCAGGCTCTGACAGTTCGCGATGTGATTGGGCTCGTGAACCGGTCAGAGCCGGCTGCGGCAGCGGCCGGTTTGATCCCGGATCCGAGCAGGTCCGAGGGCAGTGAACTTCAACCGCCCGCTACCGCAGGCGGTTCTGACATGAGTTGGTCGACGATCATCAAGACCGCCGACGAGGACATGCCTGAACTTGGAAAGGCTCTCCAAATCCGCCCGATCTTTTCGATCCTCGCTTTCACGGCGTATAAGGGATTCAATCTATTCAGCCGCGTCTTTATGCGGCTTGAAGTCGAGGGAATGGAAAATCTAAGATCGATGAAACGCCCGTTCCTGATCTGTCCGAATCATCAAAGCTTTCTCGATCCGTTCGTTCTCTGCTCAACTTACCCGTTCGAATTTTTCAAGAACACATTTCATGTTGGGGCGAGCGAATTTTTCCAGACGCGTCTGATGGGATGGATCGCAGAGATGCTGCATGTCGTGCCGGTCGACCCGGACACGCAATTGAT
Organism: Pyrinomonadaceae bacterium; assembly: GCA_041745575.1. Lineage (GTDB taxonomy): Bacteria > Acidobacteriota > Blastocatellia > Pyrinomonadales > Pyrinomonadaceae > OLB17. Next base: position 5,774 of record JBGTIQ010000019.1, on the reverse strand, counting down.
GAAGGCAATGAAAGCTGGCGCGATCGGACTCAAACGCGGCCGCATCCTGAACATGTATCCCGAAGGTGAACGGGCTTACGACGGCGAGCTGCACAAATTCAAAAAGGGAGCGGCGATCCTCGCGACTGAGCTCGATCTGCCGATAGTTCCAGTCGCCATCGACGGCCTGCACAAAGTCTGGGGCCGCCGCAGTCTACAAATCCGACCCGGGAAAGTGAAGATCCGGATCGGCATTCCGTTTTACGCTCGAGACGTCGTCGCCCAGGCCAACGAACAACGAACAACGAACAACGAACAGATCTACGAAGCCGTGACCGCACATCTCAAACAAACGATCGCCGACATGATCGATGAGATGCGCCGATAACCCTCGCAGATCGCGATCGCCTTTTCTTTTCGATCAAAGTGTTAGAAGATTAGTCTGTTCCGAAACCCCAATCGAACTAAGTTTATGAAAACGAGAATCTTTGTTTCGCTGATCTTTATTTTCACCATCGCGACTGCTGTATTCGCGCAACAGACTCAAGCCCAAAAAGATCTCGCGGAATATATTCGGGACAATTACGACAAACGCGAAGTCATGATTCCGATGCGCGACGGCGTAAAACTTTTCACCGCGATCTATACCCCGGAAAAAAAGTCTCAGAAATATCCGATATTGCTCAACCGAACGCCTTACAGCGTCGCGCCATACGGCAAAGGCAAGGACGGCAAGGACCAATTCCCGGGCCGGCTCGGGCCTGATGAACTGTTTGCTCGCGAAGGTTATATTTTTGTTGCTCAGGACGTCCGCGGCCGATGGAGGAGCGAAGGAAAGTTTGTGGATGTGCGGCCCGATATCGACAACAACACTCCGCAGCAGACCGACGAGTCGACCGACACGTATGACACCATCGATTGGCTGATCAAAAATGTCCCGAACAACAACGGGCGTGTCGGGACATACGGTATATCGTACCCGGGATTTTATACGTCGGCGGGTTCTATCGATTCGCACCCGGCGCTAAAAGCGTGCTCGCCACAGGCCCCGGTATCGGATTGGTTTCACGGCGACGACATTCACCATAACGGCGCCGTGTTCCTGACTCAAAACTTCTGGTTCTACACGTTCTTTCAGCCGCGCCCGACGCCGACTTCGGATCCGAGCTACATCAAACCCTGGAAGGGCCGCGACACGCAGGACGCCTATGATTTTTTTCTGAACCTAGGCGGACTAAAGGAAACGGCTGACGCTCTTGCCCAAGGTCTCGGATACCGGATCCGGGACTGGGACGAGATGATGCAGCATCCGAACTACGACCAGTACTGGAAAGACCGCAACATTCTCCCGAAATTGAAGAACATCGAATGCGCGACCATGACCGTCGGCGGCTGGTATGACAATGAGGATCTCTACGGTGCTCTGCGCACTTATCAGCATATAGAAAAGCAGAATCCCGGAATTTTCAACGTGCTCGTCGTCGGCCCTTGGGATCACGGCGGCTGGTCGCGAAACGACGGCGACTGGCTCGGCACTGCATACTTCCAACAGAAAACCGGCGACTATTATCGGCGGAACATGGAGCTGCCGTTTTTTGATTATTTCTTAAAGGACAAGGGCGACATTTCCGCCATCAAGGAAGTCAACTTGTTCGATACCGGTTCGCATGAGTGGAGATCGTTCGAAAATTACGAGCCGACGAATGGAACAGATACGGCGCTTTATCTCGCACCTAACGGCGGTCTCTCGTTTACCGCTCCGCGGGTCGCCGGGGGATTTAACGAATACATTTCGGACCCGATGAACCCGGTTCCCTATACTCAGAAGATCACACGGAATTACCCTCGCGACTTTATGACCGAGGACCAGAGGTTCGCATCGACCCGGCCTGACGTGCTGGTCTATCAGACCGAGCCGCTTGCTCAGGACGTAACGGTCGCCGGCGATATCAAGCCTTCGCTATTTGTTTCATCTTCGGGAACCGATTCGGATTTTGTCGTCAAGCTGATCGATGTTTTTCCCGACGACTACAACTATCCGGCGACGGGTAAGACTATGCCGAACGGACAGCCCGAACGATTAAAGCCGGACGAAAATTCGGCGTGGAGCGTATTCAAGCCCGGTGGATACGAAATGCTACTCCGCGGTGAACCGATGCCCGCAAGGTTTCGAAACGGTTTTGAGAAGCCGGTTCCGCTCGTACCGAATCGTGCAACCGCTCTGGCATTCACGATGCCGGGCGTCGCACATACCTTCAAGAAAGGACATCGAATAATGGTGCAGATCCAGAGCACATGGTTTCCGCTGGTCGCTCGTAACCCGCAGAAGTTTGTCGCCAATTATCAGATGGCGACAAAAGCGGATTTTCAAAAAGCGACTCAGCGAGTTTATTATGGCGGCAAGACAATGTCCGCCATCGTGCTACCCGTACAAAGCAGATAGTTTCTGGTTTCTAGTTCCTGGTTTCTCGTTAATACTTGCTTACGGGCGCCTGAAACTAGAAACTAGAAACTAGAAACCAGAAACTCGAAACATTTATGCCATCAACAGCAATCGCATGCGGCACGCTCCTCGTGCTGATCGGAATCTTAGGATACGTCAACGGCGTGATGACAAATCACGCGAGCATGACCGCGATGATCCCGGCGGCGATCGGGGTCGTGCTGATTTTGCTTGGGATATTTGCCCGCATGAATGAAGGCTTGCGGAAGCATCTCATGCACGCTGCGGTCATCGTTGCTTTGCTCGGGTTTCTTGCAAGTGCCGGGCGGCTGGTGTCGAAGCTCGGTGATCTGAGCTATAACGCCGCCGTCGTATCGCAAGTCTCGATGGCGTTGGTGTGCCTGCTGTTCGTCATCCTGGCGATCAAGTCATTCGCCGACGCCCGGCGAAGGAATGAATCCTAACATTGGTGAATGGTGAATGGTGAATGGTGAATGAATAATTGCGGGCAAATGAGATAATTTCAAACTTTCAAAGAGGATATTGCCCGGAATTTAAAGTTGACTGTGTCAAAATTGGAGTTAGAGTTTCGGTGATCGTCGATCGGAACTTTGACTGGATCAAAAGAGATAATTTCCTCATAAGTTACTTTAACCTAGTCCACCTCCACGATCTCAAACGAATAATTGAATCGATAGGTGACGTCGCTGCCTTGTTCGCGGATCGGCGACGCAAACCGACATTTCACTTCTTTATAAGGATAGTAGCGATAATCCCTATACACAAACTTGCCCAATCGGTAGTGTTGAGCGTGGAATGCCTTGGCGGCCAGGAACTCTTCCTGCTCTCGCAGCAGGAATGGCAGTTGATACTGGCCTTTGAATACGCCGCGTGTCAACGCCTTGGGGTCTCCGTCGTACGGCTCGCTTAGATAGTTCTCCTGGTCGATCTCGACGGCCGTCGTCTTATTAGGAATGAAAGGGAAGACATAGAGTCCGTCTGCATTCTGCTGCCAAACCCAGTATCGCATTGCGAAATACCGGTAAGCATTGATGACGCCGAGCTCGGGCTGTATGACGTCATAGATCAGATCATCAAAAAACCAGCCTTTCCAGTCCCGAGCTCCTGAGTCGAGGGTCCTTTGCTGGCCGATCTGAATGCCGTCCATAGGAATGCCGGCTGTATGGGTCAGCTCGATCACGGCCGCTTGGTTGTTCATCGGAGCCTTTTGATTGTTTTCAGCAAACGCTACGCCATTCTTTCGATATTGAAAAGGTGAGCCGTAGCTGAGATTAAAGAAGGTGTCGCCGGAGCTATTGCTGACGAGTGCGTCGCCGCTGGTCGGTCCGGAGAGCAGGCCGCGATTCAAGTTAAAAGCCGCATCCTCGTGCGATGCCAGGATGAAGATGTGTTTCCAAAGGATCGATCCATTGTAGATCAGCGGATTTACACTGCCGTCGAAGTACCAACCCGGCTGACCGTTCAGGACGTTAGCCTGCAGGACCGGTGAGTTTCCGCCGGTCGACTGCACGATCCGTGTGTTTCCGGAATAGTCGTAAATGATATCGTGCCCGCTGGCGGCCATTTCGTATTGGTGCCATGCCAGCAGCCCGTTTCTCGGTACTATGCTTTTTTTCGTCCAGTCGACCATTTATTCCCAATCCAGCAATCTGAAGATCCTGTTATCCGCGGCCGCGTCTATCGATTTATCGGTCGCTTCAACGACCAGGCGCGTACGTCCGGACCATCCTGTAAGCGAATGCGTCACCCCAACTTTATCTCCCTGCAATACCGATAATGTTTGCGGCATCCCCTCGAACTCGACCAGCAAAGGCGCGGTCTGGAGCTTGGCGTGATGTGCAAGATTGGCCAGGGCCTGAGCTCGTGTTGCGCTGCCTATATTCACAATCTCTTCATTGATCCGGCCGGCCGCACTTTGCAGATCCGGCAGATCGTAAAAGAGCTGCGGGTCAAAAGGCTGCAAATACCGCGATTCAAGATCACGTCCCTCAGCTATAAATCGGTTCGGCAAGTTAAATATTTCCTGCTGTGTAAATCTTGGCCGAAATTTTAGGCTGTTCTTCACGATATTCGTTTCGTCAAAATTAAAGGACGCCGTCACCTCATCGAAACAGAAAAATGTGAGTTTGCCGTTTACATCCTGGAATCCACCATTGCACAGAAACAGAATGGATCGCAGGAACTGATCAAAGTTAGTCCTTTGCAGGAATTTTGCATGGGCCTCAAACCGCTTCATGGCTTCGTTTTTTGGATACAGGCGGTCTTGCGGTACCACTTGTCGCGGCTGGCTGGCGCTTTGCCACTCGAGAGTGAACTGCGAGTCGCCGGCCGCATTCGTCCATTCGAGCTGGAGCGCATAAAAAGCGTCGGCCGTAGCTGCGAACGTCCCAGACGTCGTGGCCGTAGACGCACCGTTAATGATGGGCGTTGTAAGATTATCAACCCAGCATTTTCCGGTGTCGTTGTGTGTCAGGTAGATGGTATAGGTCTCGCTGTATTTGAATCGGATCCAGCCCTCAAACCGGGCCGAGAATCCGGTTGCAGTAATGTCCAGAGCCGGAGCTCCGGCCGAGAGGTCATACTGAATGACCGGATCAACGCGACGGGATTTCAGCGTGTTAAAGGCCGAGCCGTCGTAATAACGAGCCGTCAGGCCGACGCCCTGCGGCAGGAGGGTCCGGTAATCCGGTGTGACGGTGGCGTCACACACGCCGCGTAGCGCCACCAGGCTAGGCCAATCGATGCGCGACGTCGGATAGCGTCGAATTTCAATGCAGCCGAACGCAATGACATCAGCCGGGTTCGTGATGAGCTGATCCGAGCTGGTTACGGTGCCCGTATTGTCGTAAATATCCCCTAGCTGACATTCGAAAATGCCTGAAAATCCGTCCGGCGGACTGGCCTTGGTGTCGAAATCGGGGATGCCGGTTTCAGCGCCGTTCGGACACTCGAGTCGGATCCACGCAGTATTCGAATGAGGAGTGTCCTTATCGAATACAGGGTCGATGCCCTGCGTTGCGTCATTCGCCCGGACCGTCAACGTGCCCGACCCATTACTAGTCAGATCGATCGCGCCGCCGCCGCTGGTCAGGCTGACCTGAAATGTGTCCGCGGCCGTGTTTATCACGTAATAGATCTGATCGCGGACCAGCCCGGCCGGCAGATCCGAGCCGATGAACAGGACCATCGTTCCGTTCGCATAGCCGTGAGCTGTAGACGTTATCGTGTCCGTCGTACTGTTGGCGGTGAATGTCTTGTCCACCGGATTCGGAGCCTTGATTCCGGGGTGAAACTTATATTTCGTGCTGTCGCGGTTGATCCCGCGAAACCA
>JBGTIQ010000018.1:0-1981 GCA_041745575.1 Pyrinomonadaceae bacterium | reverse complement strand
CCGGTCGTTTCGATTTATGCGGACGCGTCTTGTCTCCGAAATGGGGCGCCGGATGCGTCCGCAGGATGCGGTGCGGTGATTATCGACCGGAACCGGACCGAGCTAAAACTGATCGCGAAATATCTCGGTCAAATGACCAATCAGCAGGCCGAGATATGTGCCTGCGTGAAGGCCCTAGAGGAACTCCGTCGTCCGTGCCGGGTCGAGATATTCTCGGATTCGAGATACGTGATCGACACGATGAATGGGCGAAACCGGATGAAGACGAATCGTCCGTTCTGGAGCCGTCTGGTCGAACAAAGTTACGGCCATCACATCACTTGGAGATGGATTAAGGGACATGACGGAGTGCGATTTCAGGAAGTAGCCGATAGGCTCGCGCGTGCGGCCTCGACCGCACGAAATGATCTATTGTACGACGATCTGGAGTTCCTTGCGGAGCAGCTTTCCGATGAGAGCAGTCAGTTGAGTATCCGCTCGTTTGAGATTGAGCTCGACAAGATAGTAAGCCGATACAATGCCTTCGGTGGTAAAACTGTTCCGATTCCTATGCTAGATGGAGTGTCGGCTTATCCTTCGGCATTTTTGAGCTGAGCTAGAGTTCGTTACGCCTTTCGTTTGAGCCAGGATTTGAATGCGGTGTCTCTCTCAAAGAGCAGATTTAAGGCGTATTCGATCACATCGTCGTTCGCAATTTCAGTGTCCATTTGAGTAGTTGCGAAGTGAAGATACTGCTTTAATTTCTGGTCGGTTGCATCCAGGATCTTGGTGTTTATCCGGACGTGATTAAGACGGTTGATTTGCAGCATAGGACGACTTGAAGATCGGCTTTTGTCTGAGCTGTTTTCTGGGATTGTTGTCATAGTTTTTTGATCGACTCCTTGTGGTTATTGGTGCCGAATGGAGTGCAGAACAATCGCCGTGCCAGTGACAAGCTTAGTGAAAGGAGGTGCAAAACGAGCCGAAAATGGGCTGCTCTGGTGAATAAATTATCCGCTCTGGCGAGTAAATGAGCCGCCTCGGAGTGGCCGTATAAAAAATGTAGGGAACTCCTCGCAGCCTGTACGACAGGATAGACCGGAATTCGCGTCCCGTCGCTCTTCGAACCGCCTGGAAATAAACGACTTCCTTGATGTCGCCGAGGCGACAAACCGGTGACGCCCCTGTCGCCAAGGACAAAGGCATGTGTTTTGCTAACGTTAACCTCGCGTCAGGTGGTGACAAGATCAGGTTGTTGAAAGGCGGCGACCAGGCTAAGGCGTGGCGAGTATGCGAAAGAGAGAAAGAGAAAAAATCCTGGGCAGACTAGTTCACGGTTCAGAAGTAAAGCACGGTCAATCGGTACATGTCAGACCCTACCAATCGGACGGAGAAAAACTTGATGAGATTGCCCGGGAAACCGGCGAAGTGAAGGCGGCAATCGTGAGGAGAATGATCCGCTTTGCCTTGTCCGATAGACAGCAAAATTTTGCCGCCAACGCTTGTCGCGACAAGCTCGATTGGCTGATCAAGAATGGAACGGGGAAAGAAGGCCCGGCAGCGGCACCTGACCCAAGATTCGATGAGCTTCTGGAGCGAATCGGGTCGCTCGAAAATAGGACCGAAAACATCGCGAATATTCTGCACCAACTTCCTTTCTTCCTGCGCGAAATATATTGCCTTTCCAGCATTTCCTTCTCGTCGCAGAATCTCATCTTTGCAAGACTACTTGAGTTCGCGTCGCCGAATGCAGACGAAAGAGAGCAGTCCGGCATGCTCGCCGCGGGAGCGCTCGCGAACCAGATCGCACAAGCGATCAAGGATCTGAACAAGCTCGAGGCTTTTCACAAGATAGATCCGGGTGCCGACGAACAGTACGATCTCTACCTCCTGACGAAGATAAAAGCCATTCGGGATCTAATAGCGGCATATCCTTCAGAAGCGACTGACAATCGGGCGGGATCAAGGTGAGAATAATCGCGAGCGTTCAAGCTAAACGCGG
>JBGTIQ010000017.1:0-61732 GCA_041745575.1 Pyrinomonadaceae bacterium | reverse complement strand
GATCGGACTCATCGCGATGGCCCACAATCTCCAGCGGTTCAGCAATACGACCGGGCATTAAATGTTCCGGTCGAACCGCGCTCCAAAATAGAAATGAAAAAAAGAGGCCGCCGGAAAACTAGTTTCCAGACGGCCTCTTTTAATACTGGTGATCCGACCAGGACTCGAACCTGGGACCCAATGGTTAAAAGCCATTTGCTCTACCGACTGAGCTATCGGACCACTTTGCTGTAGTAGCCCGCACTGAGTGAGGACGTTCTTCCAGCCGAATGCAAAATTCTACAATCTGAGATGGGTCATGGCAAGTTCAACTGTCTTTTACCCGACAACAACAAGCTCCATCCTAATATTGGCTCGCGCGTATTGCGAGTTGGGATCGAGCGGCGTGTCCTTGAATCCGAACTTGCGATAGAGCTGGATCGCCGCCACCTGTTTTGTGTTCGACTCGAGAATGATGCGTTTGCGGCCCGCCGCCCTGGTGAAGTCGATGCAGGCTCGCATTAGCTTGTCTCCGATCCCATGACCGCGGAACGCCGGAGCAACTGCCATCTTCGTCAACTCGAACGCGTCTTCTTCGTAGGGGACCATCGCGACGGTCCCGGCAACTTCGAAATCCGAGACTGCGAAGAACACCTGGCCACCAGGCCTGACGACCGAGTTGTATGGATCACCGAGTATCTCGTGGTCGTGCGGTTCGACGCCGTATGTTTCAGCGATCCACTGATAGTTCAGGTCCGCAAAGTCCTTCGCGTAAGCGGGATCGTACTCAACAATTTTTACGGTCTCTGCAGTCAACTCTTAAACCAGCTCTCCATTACCGAGTCTTTGAGGATGACGGTTTGATCACGCTCAGGTCCCGTCGAGATCAAACCGATCTCGACTCCGACCTGCGCCGAAAGAAATTCAACGTATTCGCGCGCCTTGTCAGGCAGCTTTGTAAATTCGGTCGTGCCGACCGTATCGCTCTGCCAACCCGGCAGCGTTTCATATACGGGCTTGATCTGTCGTAGATCATGCGTCAAGGCAGGAAATGTGTCGACTCGCTTTCCGTCGATCTCGTATCCGACGCACACCTTTATCTCCTCGAGTGCGTCCAGTACGTCCAGCTTTGTGAGAGCCATCGAATCGAAGCCGTTCAGCTCGGCAGCGTAACGGGTCGCGACCGCATCAAACCATCCGCACCGACGCGGGCGTTTTGTAACTGAGCCATACTCGTTTCCGCGCTGACGGATCAGATTCGCCATATCCTCTTCCGCGTCGAGCATCTCCGTCGGAAACGGGCCCTCGCCAACACGCGTCGCGTATGTTCTTACGATGCCGAGAACGCCCGTGATATGGTGCGGCGGGATTCCGGCACCGACGGACGCTCCGCCCGCGGTCGGATTCGATGACGTCACGTACGGATAAGTTCCGTGATCGACATCGAGAAGCGTGGCCTGCGCACCTTCGAGCAAAATTCTCTTTTTTTGTTTCCGAGCTTCGGCAAGAAAATGCGACGTCTCGCACACGAAGGGACGCAACCGCTCGACGAGCGGTGCGATCTCTTCATAAATATCGTCGGCCCGAAGAGGTTGCTGGCCAAACAAAACGATGATCCGATTCGCTTCTTCAAGATTGCGCTCGATGCGAAGCTTTAACAGATCGGGTGACATCGAATCGGCGACACGAATCCCACGACGTCCCGCTTTGTCTTCGTACGCCGGGCCGATACCGCGTAAGGTCGTTCCGATCTTTTCGTTCCCGAGCCGCTCTTCCGATGTGTGATCGAGCGCCCGATGATACGGCATGATCAAATGTGCACGCGACGAAACTTTGAGCCGTTCGGGCGTCACCGAAATTCCCTGCGCCGTCATCTGATCGATCTCTTCAAAGAACGCCTTTGGATCGATAACCATGCCGTTCCCGAGGACGCATGTTGAATCTTCGTGAATGATGCCGGACGGTAAGAGACGGAGTACGAACGCTTTGTCACCTACGTAGACGCTATGCCCCGCGTTGTGACCGCCTTGATATCGCGCGACGACATCGAACCGGTCGGCAAGCAGATCGACAACTTTTCCTTTGCCTTCGTCACCCCATTGGGCGCCTATGATCACAATAATCATGAATTGATAATTGATAGTTGATAATTGACAGCTGAAAATTGATAGTAAATTTTACTTTATTTTCGATGTCTTTATGATCGCAGTCAGCATCCTGATCAGTTCGCGGCAATCCGCTATCAGCGACTCAGCCTGAGGCTGCGTTAAATATCCTGTGTCCCTTAGTAAGTCGAGCCAATACTCTGTTTCGACCGCTTCCTTGAGAGCGATAGAAAGTTTACTTATAAAATCGGCTCGTGATTGGGCCTGGTTGGCTTCAACGACGTTCGCGCCGATCGATGTTCCAGAACGCAGAACCTGGTTCGAAAGTGTGTATTCCCGTTTCCTCTCGACGAGGTATCTCCGAAGCCTGACAACTCTTTTCGAAAATGCGTACGATTTACTCTTTAAAACGTTCTTCCGCGGAACTGCCCTGACGATCATCACCGTCCTTCTCCCGCGACGCTCAATTATCAACTATCAATTATCAACTATCAATTAGCGACCCGCAGTCCACTGGTAAAGCTCAACGTATTTTCTCGCCGCGTTTTCCCATGAATTATCGACGCTCATTCCGTTCCGCTGGATCTTTAGCCAGGTCGGAGGATCGGCGTATGCGAATAAAGCTTCGTATATTCTTTCCAGGAACCTTTCGCCACTATATGGACCGAACTTAAATCCGTTACCGGCTCCATTGACCGCGTCGAAATTCTGCACGGTGTCGTCGAGCCCGCCTACCGCCCTAACGATCGGCACGGTCCCGTATCGCAATGAGTACATCTGATTCAAGCCGCATGGCTCGAATTTCGAAGGCATCATGAACATGTCGGCACCTGCCTCGATCCTGTGTGCAAGCGGCTCGCTGTATCCGCGATAAACGCCTACCTGTCGCGGTGCATGATCGCGGAGTGCCTGCCAGAAATCTTCATAACGCTGCTCGCCTGATCCGAGCGAGATGATATATGCACCGGTTCCAAGAACTTCGCCCGCGACCTGCATCATCAGATCGATTCCTTTCTGCGCCGTCAGCCGGGTAATGTTTGCGAGGATCGGGCGGTCCAGATCTACCGGAAGTGAAAACTCCTCTAGCAAGACGCGTTTACACTCGCGCTTACCGGCAAGGTTATCGATATTAAAATGTGCAGGGATCTCGGGGTCCGTTTCAGGATTCCACACTTCGTAATCTACCCCGTTTGTAATACCGATCAACCTGTTCGCACGCTGTCGCGTCAGCCATTCGAGGCCATAGCCGTTCTCGGATGTCTGTATCTCTTGCGCGTATCGACGCGAAACGGTTGACAGCGTGTCCGACATCTCGAGGCCCGCCTTCATCGCAGACGCATGGCCATTAGAAGAAAACGCGTTTCGGGCAAGATCGGAACCGAAACCCAGATCCCAGACTTGACTCATCCCAAAGACGCCCTGATACGCCATATTATGGATCGAGAAGACGGTGCGAGTATTTCGCCAGTATGGGTCGCTTCTTCGAATGGCCGCGAGTTCGACAGCGGCAAAGCCGCAGTGCCAGTCATTCAGGTGAACAATGTCGGGCGCTGGTCCAATTCGTTTCAAAAGGACAAGCGCGGCGTGATTGAAAAATGCGAAGCGCTCGTAATCTTCGACATAGCCGTAGATCGAATCACGATGAAAATACGAAGGCGCGTCGATCAGAAATGTCGGCGAACCATTCGCTTCGCTGTAGAACGCTTTAGCGGGATAGACGCGGCCGCGCCAATCGACGTTTAGATCGTCGATCGCGGTGTTCCACAGAAACTCGCCTTTCGTCTGCCAATAGCACGGCGTTACAAGCACCGAGTCAACGCCAACCGCTTTCAACGCCTTCGGCAACGCTCCGGCAACATCGCCCAGACCGCCGGTCTTCGAGTACGGGACCGCTTCAGCTGAAAGTACGGCTACACGCATAAAAGAAGTGGTCAGTTGTCGGTTGACAGTTGTCAGAAAATCTCTGAAAACTGACTTCCGGCCACTGACCACTGACAACTTACAACTGACAACTAAGTCTGCATCGACGCAAGGAACTCGGCGTTCGTCTTTGTCTTACTGAGACGCTCAAGTACGACTTCCATTTGCTCGACAGGCGACAGCGGATTGAGCACTCGACGCATCACCCAAATACGGTTGAGATCTTCCTTACCGATAAGCAATTCCTCTTTCCGGGTGCCGGAACGCTGCAGATCGATCGCTGGATACAATCGCTTGTCGGACAATCTGCGATCGAGGTAAATCTCCGAGTTGCCGGTTCCCTTGAACTCTTCAAAAATGACATCGTCCATTCGCGATCCCGTGTCGATCAATGCTGTAGCGATGATCGTCAGCGATCCACCCTCTTCGATATTGCGGGCCGCACCAAAGAAACGCTTCGGCCGCTGCAACGCATTCGAATCAATACCACCGGAAAGGATCTTGCCCGAAGGCGGAACCACCGCGTTATGGGCGCGTGCGAGACGAGTGATCGAATCGAGCAAAATTACAACGTCGCGCTTGTGCTCTACGAGTCGTTTCGCTTTCTCGATTACCATGTCGGCGACCTGAACGTGGCGCGTGGGAGGTTCGTCGAACGTCGACGAGATGACTTCGCCCTTCACGGTCCGCTGCATGTCTGTCACTTCTTCGGGGCGTTCATCGATCAGCAAAACTATGAGCGTCGTTTCCGGATGATTTTCCGTTACGGAATTTGCGATCATCTGCAGCAGCATCGTCTTACCGGTTCGCGGCGGTGCGACGATAACGGCACGCTGTCCCTTACCGATCGGCGTCACAAGATCCATCACGCGGGCCGCGATGTTTTCCGTCCCGATCTCCATCTTCAGCTGCTCATCAGGATATAGCGGCGTCAGGTTGTCGAAGAAAACCTTTTCGCGAGATTGTTCCGGCGCCTCGAAGTTGATCGCCTCGACCTTGATGAGCGCAAAGTACCGTTCGCCTTCTTTCGGCGGACGAATTTGTCCCGATACTGTATCGCCTGTTCGAAGATCAAATTTGCGGATCTGTGACGGACTAACGTAAATGTCATCGGGGCCCGGCAAGTAGTTGTATTCGGGTGCTCGTAAAAAACCGAAGCCATCCGGTAAAGTCTCGAGTACGCCCTCTGAAAAGATCAGTCCGCTCTTTTCCGTCTGTGCGGCAAGCACCTTGAAGATCAGCTCTTGCTTTCGCAGGCCGCTTGCACCTTCGATACCCATCTCCTTTGCGATCTGCGTTAGTTCGCTGATCGACATATCTTTGAGATCGGAAATGTTCAAAAGATCCGAGCCCGCGGTACCAGAGTTCGCGGGTTTGCCATCCGTTTTTGGTTGCTCGGTCTCTTCTCCGTTAACCATCTCCGCGCTTTCGGGGCTCTCACCGTCGGGCCTTGTCGACTGTGCCCTACCGCGTGATGTTGTTTTTGTGGTTGCCATTATTTTTTTCCGTTTGATGTGGAATTCAGAAGCGTTGATTCGCGCTCAGAGGTTTGGTTTGTTCAAAGATTAAAGCCTTCAAAATGCTTTGAGTTTAAAGGTGGAGATTATTTAGTATGGATAAGCCCTGTAGTATAAAAATGCGCCTTGAGAAGCCTCAAGAACCCTCGAGTTTTCGGGATATCTAGATTATTACTATAATAAAACGAATAAAGCAAATAATGTTTCGGAATTTTCTTCAGCTTTTACCTGATCGCGGTGGCGATCGCCGACCAAATTAGATCGCGCCCTTTTCCGGTCGGTGACGAGTAAGTGATCACCTTGCTTCCGGGCATTTCGGTCTCGATTATTCGAATCTGCTTACCGACCTCATTTGAAGAGAGCTTATCGGCCTTAGTCGCGACAACGACGTGCTTTTTCTCATTAAAAATGAGCCACTCGTGTAACTGCAGATCAAGCTGCGAAGGCTTATGCCGCGAGTCGACGAGCTGTATGCAAAGTGCGAGCTCTGCCCTGTCCGATAGGTACTCTTCGGCCATCCTGCCCCAGTCCGCCCTCATGGTCTTTGAGACTTTAGCAAATCCGTAACCGGGAAGATCTACAAAATAGAACTCATCGTTAATGAGAAAGTAGTTGATACTCTGCGTCCGTCCCGGCGTGTTTGAGGTGCGGGCCAGGCCTTTCCGCTGCAAGAGCGAATTGAGCAGCGACGATTTTCCAACATTTGACCGGCCGAGAAAAGCGATCTCGCGCCGGCCGTCGCTTGGCCAATGCATGCGCTCAAAAGCACTCTTTATAAATTCTGCGGACGTGATCTTCATCTTCGATGATCATACGGCAAAGCCCGGGCGTGGAAGCTGGTGCTAAAAAGCCTTCGACCGTAAGGGCGAAGGCTGATGGAAACGGGATCGGTCTATTCGACCGAAGTTGTAATGTCTGCGGGCGGGGTGTCGCCACTCCACAGTTGAGGAGTCTCGAGAACTTCGTCGGGTTTGTCGGGTTCGATCGCAAATTTCAGGACCTCGTCGATCGTGTCGACGGTGTGAATAGTAAGGTCCTCGCGAACTTCTTCCGGTATGTCGGCGAGGTCTTTCTCATTTTCTTTCGAAAGGATGAGGGTCTTCAGGCCGAATCGATGCGCCGCAAGGAGCTTCTCTTTTACCCCGCCGATCGGCAAAATCTTTCCGCGGAGTGTTATCTCACCGGTCATTGCAACGTCGTGACGAGCTCGTTTCCTGGTAAGTGCCGAGACCATCGCAGTCGCGATCGTGATGCCAGCGCTCGGGCCGTCCTTGGGTATCGCACCCTCCGGCACATGGATATGCAGGTCCTTCTCACGAAAATCCTTTGGATCGATTCCGAGTTCTTCCGCACGCGAACGAACACATGTCAGCGCAGCTCGGGCTGATTCCTGCATCACTTCGCCGAGCTTACCCGTAAGTGTCACTTCGCCTTTGCCTGCGACGAGCGTCGCTTCGACCTGCAGAACATCGCCGCCAACCTCTGTCCAGGCCAATCCGTTGACCAAACCGATCTCACTTTTGCGGGCGATGTCTTGCTTGCGAAAACGAATAGTGCCGAGCAACTCCCTTACTTTTTCGGCGTCGATGACCACTCGAAACTCGTCCTTCTCGTCGGCCAGGACATACTTTCGAGCGATCTTCCGCAGACACGAACCGATCTCGCGCTCGAGATTTCGAACGCCGGCTTCGCGAGTATAATGCCGGATCGTTTCAAGAATTCCGTCGTCGGTGAATTTAACCTTTTCAGGATCGATGCCGTTCTGTTCGCACTGTTTTTCGATCAAATGCCGTTTTGCAATCTCGACCTTTTCGCGTTCCGTATAGCCCGATAGATTCAAGATCTCCAGCCGATCCTGCAGTGCCGGCGGAATGGTGTGAAGCACGTTCGCCGTCGCGATAAAAAAGACATGAGAAAGATCGTAATCGACATCGAGATAATGGTCTCGAAACGTATGGTTTTGTTCGGGGTCCAGGACTTCAAGCAGCGCCGATGACGGGTCGCCGCGGAAATCGCGTCCAAGCTTATCGACCTCGTCGAGCAGAATCACCGGATTGATCGTCCCGGCACGCTTCATCAGCTGGACGATCTGTCCGGGCAAGGCGCCGATGTATGTTCGTCGATGTCCGCGGATCTCAGCCTCGTCATGCACGCCGCCGAGCGCGAGCCGTACGAATTTGCGTCCGGTCGCCCGAGCGATGGATTTTCCAAGCGAAGTTTTACCGACGCCCGGCGCTCCAACAAAACAAAGAATCGTTCCCTTCGGATTGTTGACCAATTGTCGGACGGCAAGAAACTCGAGGATGCGCTCCTTGATCTTGTCGAGACCGTGGTGATCTTCGTTCAGGGTTTTTTCGGCTTCGCCGAGATCGTTCAATTCGTCAGACCGTACTTTCCAGGGTACGTTGATCAGCCAATCGAGGTAGGTACGCGACACTGTACTCTCCGCGGACATCGGCGGCATCGCTTCGAGCCGGGAAAACTCCTGGAGAGCTTTCTCCTTCGCCTCTTCTGTCATGCCGGCCTCTTCGATCTTTTTCTTGATGTCTTCAAGCTCGGCCTTTTCGTCCTTGCGGCCGAGTTCTTTGTGGATAGCTTTGATCTGCTCGTTCAAATAATATTCGCGCTGATGCTTATCCATCTGCTTTTTCGTTCGCGAATGGATCGAGCGGTCGAGCTGGCGTTTTTCAATTTCGGTCTCGAGAATATCGACGAGTTTCTGAAGCCGCTCAGATACTGAGATCGTTTCAAGCAGGTCCTGTTTCTCTTCGACCGAGATCCGCAAATGCGAAGACATCGAGTCGGCGATTTGCGCCGCCGAGATCCCACGCAGCGATGCGTGCAGAGCATCGGTATAAGCGTCGGGCGAGACACGCAAGAATTGTTCAACGAGCGTGTGAATCTTTTGCAGCAGCCCGTCCGTGCGGTAACCCGACTCGTCGCTCGGAGCTATTTTCCGGACATGAGCATAGAACATACCGTCCGGATCCTGCTCAACTCGAACCGACTCACCGCGTTCCCTGCCTTCGACAACAACCTTTATCTGACCATTGTCCTGACGCTGTGCCTGCAGGATGCGACCGAGTGTTCCGATCGAGAAGATCTGCTCCGCCGTCGGTTCGTCGATCGTCGCATCGTGCTGGGTGGCAAGAAAGATGTCGCGCTCGCCGGTCATCGCTTCTTCAAGCGCGCGGACTGAAGACGGCCTGCCAATCTTAAAAGCGACCTTTGTAGACGGAAATATGACGACGTCGCGAATAGGCACCATCGGATAACGCTTGATGTCCGACGGCATTTGATCTGTGAATTCTTGCATAACAGGGGAACGTCTTATTTTGAGAATTTTCTTCGGGTTATGGGCTACGTCTATTTACGCAAAATTGACGTTGAAAAGCAACAAATAGGATTCGGCCTAGTAAAGTACTATTCCCATCGAAATTCTAATTTTCAGTCGACACCGGCTTCAAACATTCGGATTTGAATTTGTTTATACATTACGTTACATTTCCCCATCCAGTCCTTCCACATCAGGTTCACAGAATGATTCTCGTAGTAGGTGCAACAGGACAGCTCGGTACAGCCATCGTTCGAAAGCTCGCGGAGCGTGGTCAGCCCGTCCGCGCGCTCGTGCGGCGCACTTCGAACCATAAGTCGCTCGCTCGTGACGGCGTCGACCTCGTCTTTGGCGATCTCCGCGACAACTCAAGTCTCGAGGCCGCGTGCCTCGGTGTTGAGACCGTCATAGCGACGGCGAACGCAGCGATACCTACGCAGAAAGGCGATTCATTTACGTCGGTCGATGGCCGCGGCTATGAAAATCTGATCGCTGCCGCGAAGCTTGCCGGCGTGCGCCAGTTCATCTACACGTCCGCTCTCTCCAACCCGGGATTCGATAATCTCCCTATCGGCAGACAGAAACGGATCACTGAAGACAGACTGCACGCGAGCGGCATCGATTACACGATCTTTCGTGCCGACGCTTTCATGGACGTCTACTTCGCAATGATGGGAACTGACATTCCCATTCAAGGTGTCGAAGCGGCAACCGTGGAGCGCCCTTTCTGGTTCACCTCACGATTCTTCAGCAGCGTAAAGGACAGTATCGGCAAACACGGAACAGTCGGCATACTTGGAGATGGTAATACCAGGCACAGCTTCGTCTGTGTTGACGATGTCGCCGAATTTCATGTCAAGGCTGTAGGTCGTGCAGATGCTTTTAATAAGGCGTTCGAGATCGGCGGACCGGAAGCCCTGACGCAGAACGAAGTGCTGGCGATCTTCGAAAAGATTCTCGACCGGCCGCTCAGGCCGAAACGAACTCCTGCGGTTGTTTTTAAGGCCGGGTACTTTCTGCTCCGCTTCATCTCGCCGGCAGCCGCCAACATATTGGGTCTAAATTATTGTGCCGCGTCCTATGCTTCGGAGATCGACATGGCCGAAACGGCCGAGCGTTTCGGCGTCCAGATGACCTCGGCTGAGGAATTTCTTCGACAAAGATCAGGTAAGACTAGTTCGGACTCGTAGTGTGAATGTATGTCAGGAAACTTTGCTGTGAACGATCGGAGCGCACAATCGAGAATTGCCATGGCCTTGGTCGCGGTAGTTGCTTGGCTCGGGTTGGCGATCCAGTTTTACGTCACACAGACACATCCGAACCTACAGGACGTCTCGCCCTTTGAGCGCGGTGTTCGGTTCTTCGAGTTCTTTACGATCCTGACGAACCTGCTTGTTGCGGTGAGCTTGACGTTCGTTCTGCTCGCCCCGTCTATGTCGTTCGGACGTTTCTTTGCCCGTCCTGGTGTGAAGACTGCGGTCGCCGTTTACATCGCCCTTGTCGGAATCGTCTATAACCTCGTGCTCCAGGGCCTTCACGAATTCAGCGGTGCGGCGTGGGTTGCCGACTTCCTGACACACGATCTTGTTCCGCTGCTTTATGTCGCTTACTGGTTGTTCCTGGTGCCGAAGGGCGTTCTGAACTGGACGATGCCGCTTTCTTGGCTCATCTATCCGCTCGTGTATCTGCCCTACGTACTGATCCGAGGCTCATCGACCGGACGATATCCCTATCCGTTCCTCGATGTCGGCGAGCTCGGTCTCGGCGTGGTTCTGATCAACACCGTCGTGCTGACGATAGTCTTTTTAGTACTTGGGGAGTTTTTTGTGGGAGCGGATAAATTGATCGCCCGCATCACGGGTGTGGGATCCGAACGACCCGCCGCATAGACCGCGTAATACATCATCGATCAAGTCTTCTGAATTCAGCGAGAATGTGCACTCGGATCAACCGGTCTTCGACGGTATCGTAACCCCTTCAGTCCGATCCCTCACCGCCACTCTCGTCCGCCGCAATAATATGAATGTCGCGTTGCGGGAAAGGTATTTCGATCTGTGCATCCCGGAGGGCGTCATGGACCGCCAGGCTAATCTCACTCTTTACTGCCACCCATTCAGTGAATTTGTCCGTCCATACACGAAGCTGAAAATCGAGAGAACTATCGCCGAATCCAAGGAACAGCGCGCTCGGGCCTGGCACCTCAAGAACGTTTGGGGCACCGGCTCCAACGTTCTTTAATAGCTCGACGACCATTCGAGGATCGGTGCCGTATGCGACGCCGACATCGATCTCCAGTCTTCGCTGTTGATCGGACAACGTCCAGTTAACAACTTTTTCTGAAACGAGATTGCCATTCGGAACGATCACTTCCGAACCATCGAGGGTCCTGATAACACTTGCCCGCAACCCGATCCTCGTCAGGTCCCCTAAGTCCGTGCCGACCTGCACGGTATCACCGACATTAACCGGACGCTCGAAGAGCAAAATGATACCCGAGACGAAATTGTTAACTATGTTCTGAAGCCCGAAGCCGATGCCGACACCGAATGCTCCGGCAATTATTGTGAACTTGGTCAGATCGATCCCGATGATCGCCAGAGCCAGCAAGAATCCGAGTACGATAAGTGCGTAGTGCAGCACCGTCGAAATCGCGTATGGCAGTCCTCGGGATATGCTGAAACGTGGATACACATCTTCTTCAAGAGCGAATCGTATGAATCGGGATAGTAGGAACGAGGCCCAGACTGCAATAACAAATGCAAGAATGTTGCTCAGCGTGATCGAAAACGAGCCGATCTTCAGTTCTGAGCCAAGGGTTTCCCAGATCGTCTCGAACAACGTCGTACGAACTGCCAGCAGTTCGAGCACGACGATGATCCATACTATCGATCCAATCCAACGCGCTGCTCGGCGAAGACGATACTGGATCAGAACGCGGTGGCTCCGAACCATTCCAAGTAGACTGAGCGGTCGAAACCGCAGGGCAAAGATGATCAAACCGTCGACGATACGAACTACGGCATACAAAATGATCGCAGCATAGGCGCTCCGGAGAACCGCGTTACCGAGTAGTTGCGCCAGCGTCAGGTAGCCAAGTGCATTTGCGAGGGCGGAAACCGCAAAGATCGGCACTGCAATAATAGCCGCGAGCCGGATCGTCCGGAAGACGCGGCCGTGAACTTTTTCGTCTGTTTCATTAATCGCCAGACGACCAAAGATCAGCCACAGGAAAAATGTGAGGCCGATCAGCATTTCAGCAATAAACACGAGCCTGGAGATCACAGGCAAGCCCTCGGCGACCATTCGCACCTGGTCGATCAGATAGAAAACGACGAGCGAGTAAAGAATTGGGTATAAGGGCCGCTCGACGAGCTTCCGCACAATGATCACCGTCGGGACGAGTGCAACCGCGCCAAAGATCGCCTGAAGTAATTGGGGCGTCTGGGAATAGATCCAACCGTTGAGAAAGATCGCGAGGATAGCCCCGGTGGAAATTGGAAACGAAAATATGATTGCCGCCTTTCTAAGGGCCGGTTCCTCTTCTACCCACGGTCGGGCAAAGCGGCGAAGAAAAATCAGGACTCCAACAAAACCTAGAAATATCAGGAAATGAACTATTAGGCGACCCGAGTTTTGGTTCGCAAATTCCTTTAATGAAGCCCACTGAACCGTGATCGATTCATTTGCGTTTTCGGCGCGAGCTCGTGTCCAAAAACCGGCGCTCCACATCGGAGGACTGTCCTGGACGAGTAAGCGGTCGACAAGCGATTCTCGCGTCTGCTGTATCGATTTGACGGCATTATCCACGCGGCTTTTTTGCTCGGCGATCTTGCTCTGCAGCGCGACGATACGAGAGCGCTCGGCTTCGATCTCGCCGCGTATGCGAGTGATCGTGGAAAGGATTTCGTCCACGCGAAGGGTGATCTCGCCTGGAGCCTCTACGGTTTTCAATTCCTCCAGCGACTTTTTCCACTTATCGTCCTGTGCGGCGAGGCCATCTAGTTCGATCTCAAATTCTTTCGCGCGAGCTGTCAGCCTGGTATTCCATTTCTCCAATTCCCGGGTGAGAGACTTCCATTCGGACTCTACAGATCTCAGTCTTTCAAGCGAAGCTCGGCCATTGATCACGCGTGCCGTTTCAGCAGCGTGTGTATCAATTCCTGCGATCAGATTCGGCAGCTCACGTTCGACGATCTCGATCGTTGGATCACTCTCGATCGCTGCACCGGTCTGTTCTAGTGATGTCGACGCGCTCTCGCTCTGGGCGACGATCTCCGAGATTGGGACGGGTGTCGATGTCGAACTTTGTAAAGTATTCGAATTTGCCTGACTTGCCAGTGGCGCAAGAGTAGTTTCCTGGGCGCGAATCGGGATGTTAATTGTGAAGAAAATCGCGAGGAAGGCCAGCGCAACAGAACCGGTAGGCTCCACTCCGCGTCGTTTCGCATTCGCGATCTGCTGATTGACTAGAATTATCGTTGCGCGGAGCAAAACTCGACTGGATGATTTCCAATATCGGCCACTGAACATTTCCTTAATCATCGCATGGCACTCCTCCACGCGCCATGCGACTTTAAGAAAATGTGTCGCCGATGAAGCTTAGGTAAGCTATTCGCAAAGAAGGCTCGGCGAAAGCGCGTAGTAAGGTCCGCCGATCTTCGATCTTGAATGCATCGCTACGCCGCTTCTTCGATACGGGGTCCGATGAGATCGAAGACGGGTGCTTTGCGTTCGATGTGGTCGCCGGTAATAACCAGGTCCTTGACCTTTTTCTCACTAGGCAAAACGTACATCGACTCGAGCAGGACCTCTTCCAGGATCATCATTAAACCGCGGGCACCGACTTTCCGTTTGTGCGCCTGGTGAGCGATCGCCTTTAATGCGTCCTCGGTAAACTTGAGGTTGATATTGTCGAATTCGAACTTGCGCTGATATTGCTTGATAAGCGCATTCTTCGGCTCCGTTAGGATCTGAATAAGCGCAGCTTCGTCGAGCTCTCTCAAAGTACCGATCACGGGAAGGCGTCCGACGAATTCCGGGATCAAGCCGTAGTGAATAAGATCTTCCGGTTCGAGCTTATCTACCGATTCTTTCTGCCGTTCCGATTTTGATTTCACATCAGCCTGGAAACCCAGCGACTTGTTTCGCATTCGCTTTTCGACGACCTTCTCAAGGCCAATGAACGCGCCGCCGCAGATAAAGAGGATGTTTGTCGTGTCGAGTTGAGTGAATTCCTGCTGCGGATGTTTTCGTCCACCGCCGGACGGAATGTTCGCCGTCGTACCTTCGAGGATCTTCAAAAGCGCCTGCTGCACACCCTCACCCGAGACATCACGGGTGATCGACGGATTGTCATCCTTACGGCAGATCTTGTCGATCTCATCAATGTAAATAATTCCCGACTGCGCTTTTTCGACGTCATTGCCAGCCGCTTGAAGCAGTCGCAGCAAAATGTTCTCGACGTCCTCACCGACGTATCCAGCTTCAGTCAAACTTGTCGCATCCACGATGCAGAAAGGGACGCTCAAGACGCGGGCCAGTGTTTGTGCCAGCAGCGTCTTGCCGGTTCCGGTCGGGCCGATCAGAAGTATGTTTGATTTTTGAAGCTCGATGTCCGACCGGCGTTTCGCCAGCTCAAGACGTTTGTAGTGCTGATACACCGCAACTGAGAGACGTTTTTTCGATTCGTCCTGCCCGATTACATATTCGTCGAGGAACGACTTGATGTCCTGCGGTTTTGGCAGATTGGTCCGCGTCGCAGTGGTTTCCGTCTGCTCGTCGTCATTGATGATCTCGTTGCAGATATCAATGCACTCGTTGCAAACGTAAACGCCCGGGCCAGCGATCAGCTTTTTGACGTCGTTCTGAGACTTGCCGCAAAACGAGCAGCAAAGGAGTTCTTCAGGTCTGCGGAATTGGGCCATAAGAAAGTTGTCAGTTGTCAGTTGTCAGTTGTCAGTTCGTATCGAACGCGACAAGCCATTTAACATTCTGCCGATTTCACTAGCGTCTTCCAAAAGTTGGTCGACCTCCGTCTGTCCAATATAGCCGAGGTTGGCAGCAATTTGAAGTTGAGTTTCGATCTCCATTAACGATCCGTATGCGAACGAGAGGTGGCGGACAAATTCTTTTGAAGAATCACGGCCCTGACCCTCGGCGATATTCGAAGGGACGGAAACGACGGCTCGTCGCATCTGATTACAAAGAGCAAAGATCTCTGATTTCGGAAAACACTCGGTCGAGCGATAGATCTTCGTCACAAAGTGCATCGACTTTTGCCATACAACCAGATCTCGATAACCGTGGGAAGCCATCTTTTCTGCACCGACAACTGACAACCGAAAACTACTTCTCTCTGTGTTCAATAACTTCGTCGATCAGTCCATATTCCTTCGCCTGTTGCGGCGAGAGAATGCGGTCGCGCTCGACATCCTTTTCAACTTGCTCGAACGTCTGGCCACTATGATCTGCGATTATGCGAGATGTCATCTCGCGCATACGTAAGATTTCTTCAGCCATAATACGAACATCCGTCGCCTGTCCCGACGCTCCACCAGAAGGCTGGTGGATAAGCACGCGCGCATGTGGCAAAGCGAAACGTTTGCCCTTAGCACCAGCCGTCAGCAGTAACGCTGCCATCGAAGCACACTGTCCGACGCAGATCGTCGTGACATCGTTCTTGATGAATTGCATCGTGTCGTATATCGCCATACCTGCGGTGATCGATCCGCCCGGGCTGTTGATATAGAGATTGATGTCGCGTTCCGGATCTTCCGCTTCGAGAAAAAGCAACTGGGCGACCAGCAAGTTAGCGATCATGTCGTCGATCGGCGTACCGATAAAAATGATGCTGTCTTTGAGGAGTCGCGAGTAAATGTCGAACGCCCGCTCACCTCGCGAAGTCTGCTCAACAACCATTGGAACTAATGCCATATTTTTTCTCTCAATAAGTGAAGGTCTATTTGTTACAGAAGTTGAGCGAAGCAGAAAGCGTGGCCGATTGCCGATTCTACACGTATTCGCGCTAAATGCAAGCGGTTTCTATCTAGCTCCTCATCAGCCTTCCTCGATCCAAAATATCCCATCGCTACTCCGGGTTTTGGCTTGAGGCCTTTGCCGCTTTCTTTACGGCTGCTTTTTTCTTCGCCGGCTTTTTCGGCTTCTCTTCGCTGGACTCGCTCGCCGATCTCTCGACGGATTCATCGATCCATTCACCCTCAACAACCTTCGCCTTCGCGATCAGTGCCTCGATCGATTTGCGGGTGCGAAGATTATTCTGGATCGTCGCTTCGCCGCCCTGACGCTCGATCGATTTGGAAAGCTCTTCGGGTGTGGTGCGATAGTATTCCGCCATCTTCCCGATCTCTTCATCGACCTCTTCTTTCGAAACCACAACCTTCTCAGCCTCGGAGATCTTTTCCAAAAGCATCGCGCCCCGCACATCGCGCTCGGCCTGCGTCTGCATCTGGTTAAAAGCCATCTCGACAAATTTGTTATCGACCGTGTTGAGATCGACACCCCGTTCCTGCAGATCGCGGGCGAAATTGTTCAAAAGATTCCTCGCCTGATTTTCTATCAGGGTCTTTGGAACCTCGAATGGGTTCTCTTCGATAAGTTTGGCGATCGCTTCATTGCGGACACGCGCGTCGGCATCGGACTTGGCGTATGTTTCGAGATCCGCCCGCAGCTTCTTGCGAAGATCACCAAGCGATTCGTAATTTTCGTCCAGACTTTTCGCCCATTCGTCATTCGGCTCGGGAGTTTCCCGGTGTCCGACGGTTTTTATTTTCGCTTTGTAGTGAACCGTCTTCCCAGCTAGCGCAGGCGATGAGAATTCGGCCGGATAAGCGACGGTAAATTCCTTCTCTTCATCCTCGCGAACGCCGACAAGATTTTCGGTAAAAGCCTTTTCGATGACTTCGTCACCAAGTACGACTTCCAGATTTTCGGCCTTTATCGGTTCGCCTGTAGGATTGTCGTCGAACTCGCCTTCGAGGTCCGCGATCACGGTATCGCCGATCTCGGATGCGCGATTTTCTACCGGAATCAGCGCGGCTTCCTGATTCAAACGGGCGGTGATCAAATCGTCGATCTCGCTGTCCGCAACCGGCTTCACGCGACGAGTTACTTCGAGGCCTTCGAGTTTCGGCAGCGGAATTTCCGGCATTATCTCGACGTGAACATGGAGGGCGATTGCCTCCGAGCCGTTTACTTTCACGTTCTCCGCATCATCAATGTGAAGGTGCGGTTCGGTCAACGGTTGAAGCTTATGTTCTTCGATCGCTTCCGCGACCTTCGCCGGGACTACTTGCTGTAAGACTTCGCTCTTGATCTCGTCCTTATAGCGGAGGCGGACGACGTCAAGTGGGGCATAGCCCTTGCGGAACCCCGGGACGCTGACGCCCCGAGCGTATTTTTGGCTTATTTTCCCGTAAGCATCCTTCAAGGATGCCGCATCGATCTCGATATGGATCTCTCGCTGGGTCGGTGAAATTTCTTTTATATCGCTCTTCATGTACGAGAAGAAGAATAACGAACGGGGCAATAAAAGTCGAACGGATGGGCAGTTGTCAGGGATCCGTGGTCGGTTGTCAGAAAAAAGGGTGGCCGCTTGTCTTGCTGACAACCGGCCACCGATTACCGAGAACTGTTTGTGGTGCCGAGGGCGAGACTCGAACTCGCACGTCTTTCGACGCTAGATCCTAAGTCTAGTGCGTCTGCCAATTTCGCCACCTCGGCATGTCGAATGCGGAACGCGGAATTCGGAGTGCGGAATCCTTGCGGCCGACAATTAGAAATCTAACGAATCGAGAGATTATTGTCGAGTTATCGACCGACAGGATAGAGAATCGCCCGAATTCCGCACTCCGCACTCCGCGTTCCGCATTCTGAGCCAGCTACTTTTTCAGATACTTCTTGTCGTACTCTTCCCAGGACAAGCTGAAATCGCGCTCATCTATATAGCCTGCCGTCGATCCGCCGCCGACATATTTGTTTTCCGCTTTCTTGAACAGTTTGTAGCCTCCGAAGCCGGCGGCCGCAAGCAACCCGATCCAGAAGCCATACCACAGGAGAGATGTGATCAAGCCGAACAGCCAGAAGAACAGCATTACACCGAATATCAAACCGAGAATCGCGAGAATGACTTTTATGAAATTCATCTTCAAACCTCCAACCGGAATGTTATACGAATTCATTCCCAGGTTGTTCGTGCAAATTTTCACGCTGTCGTATAATTACGGGCGGAAACGCGACGGTTTTTGGAGCGTGCTGAAGATTTTGTGGTTCGGCACGCTCATTTGCAATCTCGGTTCCGCGAACGAGGAATTATATTGAAGGATAGATCGATCAAACTTCAAGATGTTGCCGCCGAGCTTGGCGGCGAACTGTTCGGCGAATCGACCGTCGCGGTAATAGACGTCACGCACGATTCCCGACAAGCACGCAATGGCGTGCTATTTGTCGCCATCAAGGGCCACACAATAGACGGGCATAGGTTCGTCGGCGATGTAATGCGCCGAGGCTCGGCCGGAATTATTTCGGAATACGATCCGCCCGTGGACTTTCACGGCGCCTGGTTGAAAGTTCAGGACGCCCGCGAGGCTTTGGCAAAGGCTGCGGCGGTCATTAACGGAAATCCGTCCCACAAACTTGATCTCGTCGGCGTGACCGGAACGAACGGTAAGACCACGACAACATATCTTTGTCTTGCATTGGCCGAGGCGGCCGGTGTAAAGCCGGCCATGCTGACGACAGTCGAATACCGTATCGGCGAAAAAAGCGAACCGGCAGTTCGGACGACGCCCGAGGCATCGGACACGAATCGTTTTTTGCGACAGGCTGTTGATGACGGCTGCAAGATGGCGGTCATGGAAACTTCTTCGCAGGCGATCGATCTTCATCGCTGCGACTGGCTTCGCTTCAAAGTTGCGGTCTTTACAAATCTCACGCGCGACCATCTTGATTACCATCACACGATGGAGAATTACTTTGAGGCCAAGAAAAAACTTTTCGACGGGCAGTTGGGCGAAATGCCAGGATCGTCGGTCGTAAATATAGATGATGGATGGGGAGTAAAGCTCGCCGTCCAGCTTCGCAACTCGGGTCAACGCGTCGTGACGTTTTCCCAGGCCACTTCCCCAACCAACACGACTGCAGAACTAAGCGCTGATCTGTTCGCGCGCGATATCGACGTCTCGTTGATACGCGGAACGTCGTTTCGCCTTGAAACTTCGAAAGGCGATCGCGACATTACTTCCCCGCTGGTAGGTAAGCCGCACGTTTACAACATGCTCGCCGCGACGGCAACCGCGATGGAACTCGGCTACGATCTCGATTCCATCGTCGTCGGCCTGTCGCGTTGCGTTGGAGCACCGGGGCGCTTCGAACGTGTTCCACACGACGGAAATTTTGCTGTCGTCGTTGATTACGCTCATACCGACGACGCACTCCTAAATACCTTAAGAACCGCTCGCGATCTGACGTCGGGGCGAATCATCACCGTCTTCGGGTGCGGAGGCGACCGTGACAAGACAAAACGTGTGCCCATGGGACATGCCGCGGGAGAGAATAGCGACGTCGTTTTTATCACCTCGGATAATCCGAGGACAGAAGACCCTTTGAAGATAATTTCGGAGATCGAGGTTGGTGTGACTGAAACAGGTGTTGAATACTTTGCTGTTTCAGATCGTCGCGATGCCATCTACCGCGCGATCGCGTCGGCAAAATCGGATGATGTTGTGATCATCGCAGGAAAGGGACACGAAACTTATCAAATCGTCGGAAATGAAAAATTCCATTTCGACGATCGTGAGGTCGCCCTCGATGCAATCGCCCGATTAACTGACAGCTAGGCGGGCAGATCTTCCGTGTGCATTTCGACAAATCGCTCGAGGAATTCTTTCTGAGAATCGGACAAACTCAGGAAATGGACGGCGAAGCCGATCTCATATACAAAGTTAGCGACCTGTCCCATAAACTCTACCTTCATGCCGTCGCTCAACGGGATAAAAACTTTCACCAGCTCGCCGTCGGAAACGTCAACTTCACTGAGGACAAAACAGCCCTCTTCACTAATATCGCTAAGCGTGCCCGACCGCCGGCCGAAATGGTTTTCCCATTCGACGTCAATGGCTGTCGTATAACGCCTCGCCCTTCGCCTGTCGTCGCTTTTTCTTCTATCAACCTCTGACATATTATTCGCGTTCTCTCTCATTGCCGTCCCGCGCACCGCCCGTATTATTTAAGTAGTAATAGACCGGTAATCCCAGAAGAATTAGTCCGATTCCTATAAACGACTGGGTCGGAGAGGTAATCAGCGTATTGATCAACAACCAGCCGGCGACGATGAGAAAGACAACTGGAACCACCGGATATCCCCATGCCCGATAGGGGCGTTCAGCGTTCGGATATCTCCGCCGAAAAACAAACACGGAGGACGTAACCAATGCGTAGAATATCCAGGACCCGAAAACAACATAGTCGGTCAAAGTATCAAACGAGCCCGAGAGCGCGAGGATCGATGCGAGAATTCCCTGAACGATAAGGGCACGGACCGGGACATGTGTGATCGAGAGATTGCCGAGCGACCTGAACATTAATCCGTCGTGAGCCATCGCATACGGAACCCGCGAGCCGGAAAGTATCGATGTGTGAAGAGTCCCGAGTGACGATAGCATCAAGCCAACCGTAAACAACGCAACGGACAAGCCAACGGCGAAGCTCAAAGGATCACCGCCGAAAAAGCCCGCGACCACAGTTTTCGCAACTGAAGAATTTGCCGAGACCGATGCAATTGTCGTCGGGTCGAGGACGTAGAAGTAGCCTATGTGCACAAACACGTAAAGAAAAATTATGAGGATTGTGCTGCCGATGATCGCGAGCGGAATGTTGCGTCCCGGCTCCTTAACTTCGCCGGCGACAAATGTCAGATTATTCCACCCGTCATAGCCCCACAGAGCACCCAGCATTGCGGCGCCAAAACCCGCGGCAAAAGTATAATTCGCCGATCCGAATCGCGCCGCTTCCGCGACTTTCTCACAAGCTCCGCCGCTCTCGATCATCGAAAAGTGAGAAAAGTCACCGGTTGTCCAGATAAAAGCGCCGACGCCCACAAATACTATTAACGCGATCTTTACGCCGGTAAGCGCGGTGGCGATCTGGCCACTCACAGCCACAGTCGCCGCGTTCAAGGTCGTAAAGATAACGATCATCATGAGCGCGACGATCTGTATCATCGAGATCTCAATAAACGAGTTCTTGATAAAAATCGCTTCGCCCAACCGGCCGTCACCGATAAAGTCGCTAAGCCCGATCGCGAATGCCATACCCGCCGCGGCCTGGGAGCCCGGCTTGGCGATAAACATCTGCATCCACCCGAACAGAAAGCTTGACAGCCGCCCGTAGGCGTCGCGAAGGAAAACATATTCGCCACCAGCCTGGGGTTTCATTGCCGTCAACTCGGCATATGTGAGGGCACCTGCAAGCGAGAGCAAACCCGCGGCGATCCACGCGATGATTACCCATGTCGGACTACCGACGTTGCAAGTCATGACGCGCGCTTTTAGAAACACACCCGTGCCGATCACGTTTCCGATGATCACCGAGATTGCCGCGATCAAACCGAGTCCACGAATCAGCGTGATTCTTTCGTTCGTTTTCGGATCCATACTTTTCCAGGAAAGCGAGGCTGGAAGGTATATTACGCGAACGGCAGGAGGACTTCCAAGTCCGTATTTGGTTAACCTGACTCAGACAACCGCCTAACCCGACATGCTAGAATCGACGCCGTGTTCGAGAACAAACTTTCGGCCAACGATCTGATTGCAAAACTGCTCTGTATTTCTGCGAGTGAACCGGTCTATATTTTGGACAGCTGCGGCGTCGGGCACCTCGGTTCGCACTTGCTGATCGCAGCACTGCGTCCGGTCGAGATCGTCGAAGTCTCACACGCCGATCCGGACGAGACGCTCCGAATCCTCGACGACAAACTCTCGCAAAACATGGCCGCGATATTCACGTTGTCCTACGATTTCGGAGCTAAACTGCAGCCCGTTTCCGTTGGAGCGAAAGATACCAGTCGCAATGAAGCCGATGCCTTCATTGCTCTGTTCAATTTTCTGATTGTTCACGATTACGATTCGGGCTTCACCCGCGTGGTCGGTACCGGTCGCGATTCGCAACACGCTGTGGAGTGGATTGAATCGCAGTCGGCCGAGCTCACAAACCTTGATGTGGCTCCGGACCAGCCCGGGCCGGTCACCTCAAACTTTACAAACTCAGACTACATAGGGGCCGTCGAACGTATCCGAGAACACATTCGAAACGGTGACACGTACCAGACGAACCTTACGCAACAGCTTCGTTGCCAGCTATCGCCGGAGACGACTGCTGAAGCTCTCTACTGGCGGCTGCGGCGCGATCATCCGGCACCTTTCTCCGCGTTCCTGAGACGGCCGCAATCGACAGTCATCTCGGCGTCGCCGGAAAGATTTTTTCGAGTCGGCCGGAACCGGGATATTGAGGCTTCGCCTATCAAAGGCACGAGCAGGCGGGGGAAAACTGTCGAGGAAGATGCTCGCCTTCGTACCCAACTCCTGTCGAGCGCGAAGGACCGAGCCGAAAATACGATGATCGTCGACCTTGTACGAAACGATATCGGCCGTGTCTGCGAGTTCGGAAGCGTTGTAGTAGAAAAACTGTGCGACATCGAAGAGCACCCGACTCTGTTTCATCTCGTATCGACCGTTCGCGGAAAACTTCGCGACGGCATTAAGTTTTCAGAGATCCTGCGGGCGGTCTTTCCATGCGGATCGATAACCGGTACACCAAAGATCCGGACGATGCAGATAATTGAGGAGATCGAGAATTCGAGTCGCGGTTTGTCGATGGGAGCGATCGGAGTTTATTTTCCTGAACAATGGGACCTGGGTGATTCGAAACTCGACGCGGTATTCGATCTCAGTGTCGCAATACGCACGATGGTTGTTCGCGACGGCGAAGCTGTATTCAACGTCGGTGGCGGTGTCGTGATCGACAGCGATCCCGAAGAGGAATATGCCGAGAGTCTTCTGAAAGCGATCGCCCTGATTAACTCATTTGGGGGCGGCTTAGCGAAAGAGAATTAGTTTTCCTTCTCGTCTGAATCACCCTCATCGATAGCATCTTCGGATTTGGGTATCAGAAAATAAAACTCGCCCGCTTTCTCTGCCGTGATGGGCGAACCAAGGAGTTCAGCTGCATACGCAAGAATGGGATCGGTCCTGTTCAAAAGAGCGAGCGGACTAGGCCCGACCGGAATATCGGGCGAAACTCCCACGCCTTCGAGACGACCTCCGTCTCGCATTACGAGGTCCCCGACCGAGACGCTCATGAATGACACCTGATACGGCTTCTGATACTCGACCGTCCGGCCTGCCATCGGTGTCGTAATAGCGTAGCCGATCGATGTCATTACTGCTCCGGCACTAGTATCGCCAACCACCTTTCCGCGCTTCTCCAATTGGATGGTACGCGCGAACACCTCGGAGGCCGACGCCGATTCGCTGTCGACCAAGACGATTAGTTCGCCCATGTAGGCTTTCTCACCCGAACCGGATGCAGTCCGCTGCTTGGATCGATCCCTCATCACCTCGGTGCCGATAACTACGTCGTTCGCAAAAAACCGGCTCGTCAAATACATCTCAGTGGAAACCAGCCCCCCGCCATTCCCGCGAAGATCCAGTATCAGCTTGCGTTTAGATCCCACCTCTTTCATCATCTGATCGATCACGTTCTTCTCCACTTGGAAGGTTCGCAGCTTGCACGCCATGATCTCCTGCCCTATCGGCTGACATTTGACGGGCTTCGACTGCTCGTCGGCCTTTCGCTTTCGCCGTTCTTCCTTACGCTCTTTCGGGGACAAAAACCTGGAAAGAATGGTGATCTCTTTGTTTCGATTATCCGGCGTCCGAAGACTAAGCTTTAGGTTCTCCTGGGGGTCGAGGCCGTAAATCAGATAGTTGATCACCCAATACGTGTCCCGGTTCGGAACAATCGAATTGAATGCCAGGATCTCATCGCCCCGCTTTAGCCCTTGTTTTTCTGCGTTGCTGCCGAGCTTCACATCCACAACAAAACAGCGGGCACCTATGATCATCGACGTAAAGCCGTATTCGACTCGAAACAACCGGTCAGGTGGTAGGAACGTCGTGTGTGAATCGCCGAGATCTATCAATACCTGAGCGATGGTTCGGTAAATCTGCCAATTCTTCTCCTGCGTTTTCATTTGGTCTTTGGCGGCGTTGAATTTTTGCTTGAGATCGATGCCTCGAAACGACCGGTCATAATACTTGAGCTCTAGTAACTCTTGTACGTTTTCCAGGATGAGCAACCCGCGATGGCGGTTCATCTTCGGATCGGATTTATTTTCGTACTGATCGGAGCGAGCCTGGGTCAGGACTTCAACGCAGAAGAACTGGAATGACAGGGCCAGTAAGAACGATGTGAGGGCCTTTCGTGCCGGCGGTTTGAAAGTTGCAAGATACACGATTGAATACCCCAATGAATTCGATTTGTAGCTAAGCTCTAGCCAGCTATTTTACTCCGGTGTCCGGGTTGCCACCAGATTGATAGGAACATTTTAGCAGAGTCGGAGTCTAACATTCTAAATCGATCTTTACCGAAGGATTCAAATGTCCAAGCCTCAAATAAATGTCACGCCGCTTATCGATGTCCTGCTCGTGCTTTTGGTCATCTTCATGGTCATAACACCGACGAAGCCGAGCGCATTCCAGGCAAGAATTCCAGCAGAACCGAAGTCTCACCCGCCCGTTGATGTCAATCCATACACTCTAGTAGTTGCGATCGGCGCTGATTGGAATATTCGACTCAACAAGGATGACGCTAACGCGACTGTGGAAGATCCGAAAAACCTCATCGAACGTCTTCGTTCCGTCTTCGATCAGCGAACTCAAAACATGGCGTTTGCCGAACCGGATGGATCCCCCCCTCACATCGAAAAGACCGTGTTCATCAAAGCTCCGCGAGGACTTGATTATGGGAGCGTCGCGAAGGTTGTCGATGCAGTAAAGATCGCGGGCGCGAGCCCCATCAGCCTGCAAATCGACGATCTCGATTGAGTCTGGAATCGGAAAAAAGCTTGTGCTATAATCGCGGCGTGTCGAAGCGTTCGCTCCCGGCATAACGATTATCCTGCTCTCCGCCTTCAATATCGTCGATGGTGAATTACTACAACACACTGAAAGTGTCACCCAGAGCCTCGAAGACCGAGATCAAATCGGCATATCGGCGATTAGCGCGCAAGTTACACCCGGACAAGAATAATGGATCGGAAGAGACCGCGAGGGCTTTTGCGGCGATAGCCGAGGCTTACGAGGTCTTGAGCAACGCAAACGACCGGGCGGCTTATGACAAGCGGATTCTGAAGGAGCAACACAGCGGCTCGACCAACGGCGATTCAGTTTTCGCGTCGTCGAACAGCCACGCCCGGCGCTGGCGCCAGCTGGTTTACGAACATCGGTACAACGAGATAATCGACCGCATGATCGCCGAAGAACGACGTGAGTCAATGGCCTTGCAGCGAATCATTTTTCCGACAGTCGCTCTGTTTGTCTCGACCTTGGCCGCTGCGATCTTTAAGCCTGATGTCTTCGTCAAGCTCGGCATCCCCGGGGTCATCATTCTCGGAACATTATTTGTCGTCGGGTTCATTCACCTAATAGGTCGGATTCGCGAGGGTTTGGAGCGCTACGCATATCGGTCGGACGAACTCCATGACTCGATAATCGAAGCTGAGAATCTGGGGGTGAAACACTATTCCCGGTTTCTGGCCGGAACTTTCTTGATTGCGGGCGTTGCAGTAAGTTTAGTGACCGGCCTCTTGATCCGGAATTATGCCGACTTCGGCTCGATACTCCAGCCACCGCTTTTTTGGTTCTCGAACCCCGAGTTTATCTTTTATCCGCCTATCTTTGTGCTCGTCGTCGATCTTATGCACTCGATAGCATCGCGGACGGAATCATAGCCCGCTGCTTGACCTCATCCAGGGCGGCAATTATAATCTCTACTTTCTTTTCTAGAATTATCGGGTAAGGAATATTAATGGCAAATCATAAATCGGCAAAAAAACGCGTTCGACAGAATACGAAGCGTAATGAAATTAATCGCAGCAATCGAAGCAAGCTCCGGACGCAGATAAAAAGCCTGCGGTCGGCCCTGTCGACGGGCGACAAAAAACAGAGCGGTGAGCTTTTAAGTCCTACGGTATCCCTGATCGACAAGGCGGTAAACAAGGGCCTGATTCACAAGAATACGGCGGCGCGTCATAAATCGCGGCTTACCAAGCACGTTTCCGAACAAGCATAGGGCGAGTTTTTCCCTCACATCTCATAGTTTTCTCCTTTAATTACGGAAGTAGCCAGTGGTGGCTGCTTCCGATTTTTTTGCTTTGTATAGGGCCGCGTCTGTGATCCGTGCGAGCATGTTACAATCCGCCCTGTGGCAACGCCCCGACGCTACAAATATTTTGACTTGATCATGGCGGCTTTCGTCGCCGTGCTCCTATGTTCGAACCTGATCGGCGTCCATAAAGTCTCGTCGGTCAACCTCCCTTTTTATGGCGAGTACATCTACGGGGCAGGCGTTCTTTTCTTCCCGATCAGTTATCTCTTCAACGACATTATGACCGAGGTCTACGGCTTTGCTCGTTCACGGCGGGCCGTCTGGGCGGGCTTTGGTGCGCTCATCTTCGCATCGCTGATGTCGTTTGCAGTAACGTCGCTACCGGCGGCGCCGACGATGTCGGCGGAGCATCAGAGCGCCGTCAATTTCATTTTCGGACAGACGGCCCGGATAACTCTCGCCTCGCTTGTTGCATTCTGGGCGGGTGAATTTATCAACTCGTTCGTACTTGCTAAGGTTAAGGTCTGGACCGAAGGGCGCTTTCTATGGGTGAGGACGATCGGTTCGACATTCGCCGGCGAGGCCGTCGATAGCGTGATCTTCTATCCGATAGCGTTCATCGGCACATGGTCAAACGAACAGGTCGTCAGTGTGATGATCGGCAATTATTTTATAAAGGTTTTGTGGGAAATCGTCGCGACACCGGCCACGTATGCGATAGTCAATTTCTTGAAAAAGGCCGAACACGAAGATTTCTACGATCGCGATACCGATTTCAATCCGTTCACGTTAGACCTTGAGGACCGATGAAGCTCACTCTCGACACTCCCATCATCGAATTTCACACACACGGCATTTCCAAACTCTCAGCCGCGATGGCACGGAAGCTAGCGATAGCCGTCGCCGCCGAATCCGCCAAGAGTGATCTGACCGAGGCGACCGTCGAGGATCTTCTGAACTATTTTCCGATGCGGTACGAAGACCGATCGAATCTATTGCAGATAGATCAACTCTATGATGGCATCGAGGCCTCCGTGGAACTCTACGCCCGTGTTTCCGGAGGATTTCAGGTCGGCAAGAACCGTGGCCCAAAGGCTCCGCCGCTTTTCATCTTCGAGATCTCGGGCAGTGATGTGGAACGGACGAAAAAACCCGTTGTCGTGTGGTGGTTCGTATCGGGCAGACAAGCTCAGCACATCATCGGTTATTACAAGGATCGGTTCGATCGGGGGACCCGATTCGTGGCCTACGGCAGATGGGAGTGGGATGGTCGTCGCAATACGTTCGCCCTGAATATGAAAAAACCGGACGAGCTCGAAGTATTGCCGAATCTGTCAGAACCGCCGGCCGTAGCCAGCGGTTTATTGCAACTGGACGGAAGCGACCTCACCGATCGGGAAGATTCAATTCAACCTCCCGCTACCGCTGACGGTTCTGACTCGGACGAACTCGATGAAACCGTCGATCCGGAATTCGCGATGATCCACACGGCCCGACGTGTTCCCGTCTACCGCAAGCTCGGCCCGTTCATGACAAAACGTCTCCGCGAGATTATTTTTGGCGTGATACAAAAACTAGATCGGTCGGCGGTAAAGGAAAATCTTCCTTCGGGACTTTTAAAAGAACAACATCTGGTCGGCCGGACACAGGCTCTCGCCGAAATGCATTTTCCCCCCGAAGATTCAACGATCCTGGAGTACGAAACTTTCCGCAGCCGTGCCCATCGGCGCCTTATCTTCGAAGAATTTTTCTGGTTAGTTTTTGCCCTCACGCTCATTCGGGGTGAGCGACAAAAGGAACCCAAAGGAACAGTTATCGAAATGCCGCCGGCATTAATGGCCCGGATGAAGCGTATCGCACCGTTCGAGATAACCAACGCTCAAGAGCGCGTGATCCAGCGAATAATCGACGACATGACATCGGATGCTCCGATGAACCGCCTGCTTCAGGGCGACGTCGGAAGCGGCAAGACGATCGTCGCATTCATGGCAATGTTCGCTGCGATCGAGAACGGATATCAAGCCGTCCTGATGGCTCCGACCGAAATATTGGCCGATCAACACGCTCGAAATGCGGAACGCATCTTCGCTGATACCTCTTACAAGGTCGGACTTCTTAAGGGCAGCATGCGTGCCGCAGAAAAACGAAAGGCTCAGGAAGCCATCGCTTCGGGCGACACGCACATCGTCGTCGGAACACATGCTGTGATCCAGGAGGCCGTTAAGTTCGAGAAACTTGGCCTCGCGGTGGTCGACGAACAACATCGCTTTGGGGTTTTGCAACGGTCCGCTCTGCGGGCTCTTGGATACAATCCGGATATTCTCGTAATGACGGCGACTCCAATTCCGCGTTCGCTCGCAATGACCGTCTACGGCGATCTCGAAGTTTCGGTGATCGACGAGCTTCCGCCCGGCCGAACTCCCGTGAAGACGGTTGTTGTCGGCGAAGACCGACGCGACGGCGTCTACCGCGGAATGGTGCGTGAGATCGAGCAGGGACGCCAGGTGTATGTCGTCTACCCGCTCATCGAGGAGTCGGAAAAGATCGATTTAAAAGCCGCTACTAAAATGTTCGAAGAACTGAGGGACA
Source organism: Pyrinomonadaceae bacterium (assembly GCA_041745575.1). GTDB lineage: Bacteria > Acidobacteriota > Blastocatellia > Pyrinomonadales > Pyrinomonadaceae > OLB17. Next base: position 32,888 of record JBGTIQ010000017.1, on the reverse strand, counting down.
AGATCTTTCCAAAATATAAGGTCGGCTTACTCCATGGAAAGATGAAGCCGGCGGAAAAGGACGAGACAATGCGGCAATTCGTTTCGGGCGAGCTCGACATACTAGTATCGACGACGGTCATCGAAGTCGGTGTCGACGTTCCGAACGCATCGCTAATGGTGATCGAGCACGCCGAGCGCTTCGGCCTTTCGCAACTTCATCAACTTCGCGGACGTGTGGGTCGCGGATCCGACCAGAGCTTCTGCGTGCTGCTGACAGGCGACAAGAAAACCGCCTTCGCAAAGGAACGGCTCGGGATCATGGAGGAAACATCCGATGGGTTCCGAATCGCCGAAAAGGACCTCGAAATTCGCGGACAGGGGGAGATCCTGGGTACTCGCCAGTCCGGTATCCAGTCCTTCAAGATCGCTAACATAATCCGCGACCTCGAGATTCTGGACGAAGCTCGCCGCTCGGCGGAAACGTTCCTCGGCTCAAAGCGGGACAGCGAGGAAACCGAACTACTAATCAGACAGGTTCGCAGCAATCCGCTGTTTGAGCTCGCAAATATCGGCTGAAAATCTTTATCTGGCTTTTTCCTATTGATTTCGTTATATTTACCCTGCAGTTAACCCTATTTACTCGACCGAATAAGCAAAGCGTGAAGCCGATTTTCTCGGTTTGATCGCGCGGAACAAGTGACCGGTCGCACTTCTTCGAAAGGTCACATACCGGCAACGACTGAGATGGACAATCGACGCCCTCCCCGATCCAACTCAACTGACCGAAAATCCTATTTCGGCCGAGGTCGAGGTGCACCCCAGTCTCAGGACAAAAACCGAGACGGGAATACGCAGACCGACGGCGAACAACACGGTAATTTTCACAGGGATCGGGGCGGACCTCCTCCCAAACATCGTTCGAACGATTCGCGGTGCGGCGACGGCAGGATTAGGAACGATGGCGGGAAGGTTTTCGGACGCGGCCGATTTGACAAAAATAAAACCGACCAGCGCGGCGGACCGCGAACGGCCAGAGGGGTCACCGAGAATGAGATCAGTATCACGTCGGACGGACAGGTAACCGACGGACGCTTCCGTGGCCGGCGTATGAACGCCTCGCCTTCGCCGAAAGCTGCGCAAACAGATCGCAAGCTGCGCGAGGTAGTCTTCAAAGTTATTTCGAGGCGCGTAAACGGCGGGCGAATTTTGGATCTTGGGGCCGGCGTCGGAACTATTGGAATAGAGGCGATCTCACGAGGCGCTATGCTCGTGACGTTTGTTGAGCGCTCGGCCCGAATGTGCACGCTCATCCGAAAAAACCTGTCCGACATCGGTGTGAAAGACGGCCACGGCGAAGTGGTCGAGATAGAAATACTTCCCTTCCTAAAAAAAGTCTGGAGGCGGAAACGTGTCTGGGATGTCGTTTATTTAGATCTGCCGCACGATGAAGAACATGCCGCGATCCTCGATTGCCTCAGCACCGGTTGCGCGATCAAATCCCGTGGCCTCCTGATAATCGAACACACGTCCGAATTCTCACATCCCGACCACGTCAAACAGCTAAGACGCTGGCGCACGATTGACCATGGCGAAAAGATTCTCACTATTTATGAGAGAATCTAGCAGGAGTTCCGAATTCGGAATGCAGAACGCGGAATTTCGAAACGCGTTCGTCGGAGCGTTAGGCTAGTCCCTGATTTAATTTCCCATTCCGCTTTCAGTACCTTGCATTTTTATATGCGCATTATCGCCGGCGAGTTCCGCGGCCGCGTCCTGAAAAGCCCTACCGACAGCCGAACGCGACCGACTTCTGATCGTTTGCGTGAAACTCTCTTTAATATTCTTGCACCGAGGATTGGCGAGGACACGCGTCTGCTGGATCTCTGCGCCGGAACTGGCGCCATCGGGATAGAAGCCTTGTCCCGCGGAGCAGAGTTCGTTACGTTCGTCGATAAATCGCGCCGCTCCTGTGCTCTTATTGAGGAGAATCTGGACCTGCTCGGTATCGAAGAATCGAAGACCGAAGTAGTTGCGTTGCCGGCCGTGAACTTTACCGGGCGAAAACATTCCGTCGGTTGGGACATCGCGTTCTACGACCCGCCGTACGACACCGACTATTCGTTAGTGCTCTTCGATTTCGGCGCTGAAGATGCGAACCTGCTGCAAACGGACGGCGTTCTTATCGCTGAGCACCATTCGAAAAACGTCCTTCCGGATGCGTCCGGCAATCTTCGGCGATGGCGGCTTGTGAAACAGGGCGAGACTTGCCTGAGTTTTTACGAGAGGAGCTAGTTGGAAGAGCCGGAGAGCTTTCGGAGTTTTAGACGGTCCCAAGTTGTTGTACTCTTCTCGACTCTGCAACTCTGAATACTCGGGAGCTCTGTAACTCTGAAAACTTTGAAACCGGAAACTCAGGATTCATGAAAGTTGTCGTCTGGCTTATTCTCTGTTTGATCTGGGGGACAACATGGATCTTCATCAAGATCGGCCTTGCCGACCTTCCTCCCATTACTTTCGCGGCATCGCGTTTCATACTTGCGGTCGCGATCCTGCTTCCAATCATTTGGATCCGCGAATTGCCGTGGCCACGCTCAGCGGCTGAGTGGAAACTCATCGCTCTGACGGGGTTCCTTCAATTCTCGCTAAATTACAGCGCGGTGTTCTGGGCCGAGCAGCACATCACGTCCGGACTCGCTGCGGTGCTGCAGGCCATGATCACGGTATTCGGTCTTCTGTTAGCTTGGATATTTTTGCCCGCGGAAAAGATCACGGGTTTGAAGATATTCGCCGTTCTCCTCGGTGTTATCGGAGTTGCCGTGATCTTCATCGACCAACTGAGGATAGAAAGCGTCATGGCGTTTCTGGGTTGCGTCGGCGTCGTCGCCGGGGCCTACTGCGCGGCCCAGGCCTCGATACTTGTAAAATCGCGTGGCAGTTCCCTGCATCCGGCAAGCCTCGTCTGCGCGCAGATGATCTGCGGCCTGCCGGCAATAGTCATCTACGCTCTTCTGGCCGAAGGAGATCCGCTCACGTTTCACTGGACCTGGACGGCCGTAGTTTGTGTTCTATACTTGACGGTCTTTGGAACGATCGCCGCATTTTGGCTTTACTATTGGCTTTTAAGTAGAATCGAGTCGACCCAGGCGATGATGATATCCCTCGTCACACCCCTGATCGCGGTAGTGCTCGGAGCCGTTGTTCTGGACGAACGCCTTCCGCCGCAAACACTCGCGGGTGGTGTGCTGATCATCGCAAGTATTGGGTTGATAGTCTTTCGGAGGAAGGTGATAAGTGATACGTGATCGGCGGTGAGCTATCACCCATCACTCGTCACTCGTCACTGTCTTATCACTATGCATTTCAAATTCACAACCGCAGGCGAATCGCACGGCAAAGCTCTGGTCACAATAGTCGAGGGACTACCTTCCGGTTTGGCGATCGACATCGCGAAGATCAACCACGAGCTTTGGCGGCGGCAACAGGGTTATGGACGCGGCGGGCGGATGAAGATCGAGAAAGATGTGGTCGAGGTCCTCTCCGGCATCCGCCACGGTGCGGCTCTTGGTTCGCCTGTCGCGCTGATGATCGAGAATCGCGATTTCGTTCATTGGCAGGACGTGATGTCGGCCGAATCGCTTGACGAACAACCGAAGAATCCGAGGCTTGTTACGCGTCCGCGCCCCGGCCATGCGGATCTTGCCGGTGGCCAAAAATTTGGCGTTCGCGATCTAAGAAACGTTTTGGAACGCGCATCGGCCCGCGAAACCACGGCTCGCGTCGCGGCCGGTGCGATCTCTAAGCAACTGCTCGAAGTGTTCGGCGTGGATATCAAGAGTCACGTCGTAATGCTCGGAAGCGTTCCGGCGTCACCGCTCGAAAAGACGTGGGAGGAAGTGTCCGCGATTCCGACCGATTCTCTGCTAAATTGCGCTGACGCAAAGATTCAGTCACAGATGATCGAGCTCATCGACCATGCGAAGGAGAACGGCGACACGTTGGGTGGAGTTTTCGAAGTAATCGCACGTGGTGTCGTCACCGGTCTAGGCTCCGCTTACTCCTGGACCGAAAAACTTGATGGCCGGATCGGTGCGGCCTTCATGTCTATCCATGCTGTAAAAGCAGTCGAGATCGGGTCTGGAGTTGCGAACGCGGGCAAGCCCGGGTCGCAGGTGCACGATGAGATCTTCCCAAATGTGGAACGCGGAACACCGAATGCGGAATCCGAATCAGACTCCGCACTCCGCTCTCCGCATTCTGCATTTGTCCGCAGGACAAACAACGCCGGCGGTCTCGAAGGCGGCATTACAAATGGCGAAGAGCTGCGCGTCCGAGGTTATCTCAAGCCTATTTCTACACTGAAGAAGCCGCTCCGATCAGTCGACATCGACACCAAACAACCAAGCGAAGCTGCGTACGAACGCTCGGACGTAACAGTTGTCCCGGCGGCGGGAGTCATAGGCGAATCGATGCTCGCCATTGTCCTCGCTAACGCGATGCGGGAAAAATTTGGCGGCGATTCGATCGAAGAGATGAAAAGAAATTTCGACGGATACGTTGAGACGATCAGTAATTATTAGATCCCGTTAAGGAACTTATCCAGTTTACCTTCCGATATCACGACGAAACTGCATCCCTCGCCACGATATGTGTCGCACACCTGAGTAGGCCGTGCTGAGTGCGTCATCTAGAGTTGCTCCGGTTGCCGTCACACCGAGAACGCGGCCACCGGCCGTAACAACATCGGAGTTTGAGCTCGCTGTCCCCGCGTGATAGATCGTGACATTCTCCATCTTCAACGCATCGTTCAATCCACTGATCACGTCGCCGGTCCGGGCCTTTTGCGGATAACCTTCGGCGGCCAACACGACACACGCAGAGTTGCCCTCACGCCATCCGATCTCCGTCTCAGCAAGTTTTCCCTCGAGCATGGCATCGCAGATATCGACAAGATCACTATCCAGGCGAACCAGTATCGCCTGGGTTTCCGGATCTCCGAACCGAACGTTGTACTCCAGGAGCTTTGGCCCGCCGACCGTCATCATTAGTCCGAGAAAGAGAATTCCGCGAAATGGAAAACCCTCATCGATACAGCCGGCGAGTGTCGGTTCGATGATCTCTTTCATGATCTGCTGGGACTGGGCCGCAGTAAGCAAACCGGAATCCGTTATCGTACCCATCCCGCCACTATTCGGGCCGGTGTCACCCTCTCCGATACGCTTATGGTCACGCACCGGCGGCATCAGTGCGAAGTCCTTTCCATCGGCAAACATCAAGAGGGATACTTCGCTTCCCTCGAGGAATTCTTCGAGGACGATTTTCTCTGCGGCGTCGGCACCGACAAGCTCTTCCAGTTCGTTGCACGCGTCGATCGCCTCGGGGCGGTTCATCGCAACAATCACACCTTTCCCTGCCGCAAGTCCGTCCGCCTTCACAACAACGTGAGCATTCGCTTCGCCAAAACGTCCCGACTCCAGAATCTCAATTGCTTCTGCGGGCGAGTGCGCCGTGTAGAAGTTCGCCGTCGGAATAGCATGCCGCAACATAAAATCTTTGGCGAAGGATTTACTGGCCTCCAGTTGCGCGGTATTTTTTGACGCGCCGATAATTCTTAATCCGCGCTTCTCGAATTCGTCCACAACACCAAGCGCTAGTGAAGTCTCGCCACCTACAAAACTGATATCTATCTGTTCCTTCGTCGCAAAATTTGCGAGCCCCATAATATCTTCGGGCTTGATCGGAACACATACTGCGATTTGCGCGATCCCCGCGTTTCCAGGCGCGCAAAAGATGTCTGAAACACGTCCGCTGCGAGCGAACGCATCGCAGATCGCATGCTCTCTGCCGCCTGAACCGATCACCAGAATTCTCATATTTTCTTTATAAATTGCCCGTTAATGATATATAATTCATGACGCCAGGTCGGGCTTGACAGTGCAACTTAATAGTAATAAGGTCGAAACGCATCCAGTCAGGTACAACGTCCGGGCCAGGTAAATTCCACTGAAAGAATTTACTATAAAGTTCTTGCTTTATCGAACTTGGCATTCCTGATGGACAGCGACCGATCAAGCCCCCGACACATGCGTTATGCGACGAGCGCTGGATCAGAAAGCCGGCGAATCAATAGCACGACAAGGAGGGTTCCGTGATGTCCGAAAGCGAAATTAAAAGGACAGAAGCTGCATCGGAGACCGCCCTGACCGACGCCTCAGAATTTGAAGATACGTCAATTCTCTGCATCGACTGCGGCGTCAATTTCGTCTGGACGGTCGGAGAACAGGCGTTCTTCCGCGACAAAAAACTTCAAAATCCACCGAAGCGCTGTAAGGAATGTAAACAGGCCAAGAATGAGCGACTCGCTGCGATATCTGCAGCTCAAGCGTCTGGCGTCAGACAGCGGATAGAAGTTGCCGTAGATTGCGCGAAGTGCGGCGAAACGACTACCGTGCCTTTCTATCCTTCACAGGGCCGTCCGGTTTACTGTCGTTCATGCTTCCTGGAAATGAATCCCTCAATACTCAACGGCAACGGGAAAGGTTAGTTGTAAGTCTTTCGAGTCTATCAAGTCTTTCGAGTCTATCGAGTGTGGTAAGTATGTCGCGTCGACAGACCCGAAAGACTCGATAGACTCAACAACTGACTCTCAGCCTCCCACATGAACATTCGGCCGTCTCTCCGGATCGTCCTCGGCCTGCCGCAAAATCTCACGCGTTACCGGCGCCGTGTCACCTTCACCAAATAAAATATACCGTGCCAGATAAACGATCGGGTTGCCCTCGCTCCAGCCAAAATAGACGTGCGGGATCTTACCCGTCTCGTCACGCAAGTGAAGCAGAAGCGCGGCGATCGCGTTAGGCACAGCCGGTGATTCCGTTCGCAGGATCTTATACCCGTCGACGTCGACGCCGCGAATTTTCAACCCGCCACTAAACTCTGAAGCGTCACCGAGATCGATCTCATAGAACAAAACAGGATCGGTTGCCGGGATGTGATTGTCGATCCGCTTTTCGTGTTCCTTGAATCGGTATTCCCCGACGTTGCCCACCTCACGCCGATTCGTTACGATGCGGATCTCACCTTCGGCGGCTTCGTCGATAAACTCCTGAGCCTTGGCGTCGAACTCGATGGCATCGACGCGAAGCTCTGTAGTGCGAAGCGCCCGGGAAACAAACGATGCCGCAATAATGCCAAAGATAAACAGAGAAGCGATTTGAATTCCGCTCGGCTGCTCGAAGATATTCACGATCGTCGTGTATATGAAAACCACCGTGATTCCCAGATAGAAGATCCACGCGCGCTCTTTCCGCTTTCTTGATGAAATGGTGACGGCCGCGGCGGCGGAAGTCATTAACACTAAAACACCCGTCGCGTACGCACCTGCCTGAGCATCGACCTCGGCGCGAAACAGAACAGTGACGAGCAGGCAAATTCCGGTAAAGATCAGAACAAGCGGCCGCGTCGCCCGCGCCCAATCCGGTGCCATTCCATAACGCGGCAAGTATCGCGGAACGATATTCAAAAGGCCCGCCATCGCCGACGCACCAGCGAACCAAAGAATAAGGATCGTCGAAACGTCATAAACAGTTCCGAATCCGTGCCCCAGATATTGGTGAGCGAGATACGAGATCGCACGGCCGTTCGCTTCACCGCCCTCGCGGATCTTTTCCATCGGAATCAGCATCGACGTAACGATACTGCTGCCGACCAGGTAAACGCTCATTATGAGCGCAGCTCCCGTGAGCAACTTCTTCCCGTTTCGAATTCTACCGTCAAGATGGACTTTGGCATCAGCCGGGATCTCGGTATCGTCCACGCGGGTTGCGTGCAGCAGTCTCATCTGATCGAGATGTGGTGCGGCAACATCGCTCTTTACAAGTGGCATGACGACTACGCCGGTTTCAAATCCCGATAGGCCGAGCGCCAACTTAGGAAAATAAAACATCGAGGCAAGAAATATCCATATCAGGCTGCCGCCGACGCTTGAATGTGACCAGACGGCCGCCTGCCAGTTTCCAAATACGTCGGGGTGGACCCAGATCTCATAGAACCCGTACGCAATCGCGACGAAATTCAGCGTGAGATATATGGCGACGATGCCGACCGCGATGCCGATCGCTTCGTTGAACCCCCGCAGAAAAACCGCACCGAGCATTCCGATCAGAATGAATGTGACGATGATCTTGTGATCGAGAAACTGAAGATTGTGACCGACAAACGGGTTCTCGATTATATGGGCAGTCGCGTCGGCGGCCGAAAGCGTAATCGTAATGATGAAGCTCGTCGCGACGAAACCGAGCAGCATAAGAACGAACATCTTTCCCTTCCATCGGGAAAGAAGCTTCTCGAGCATTGAGATCGAGCCGTCGCCGTGCGGGCTTTCCTCGGCGACTCGTCGATACATCGGCAATGCGCCGAAGAGAGTTAGCAAAACCAGAACGAGGGTTGCGAACGGGGATAGCGCGCCGGCCGCCAGCAAAGCGATACCCGGCTGGTAACCCAGCGTCGAAAAATAATCGACACCTGTCAGGCACATCACCTTCCACCACTCGTGTTCGTGATGCCGCCCCTCAGGCTCATGCGGGCCCTCGATCTCTTCGACCTCTCTAAAGAGCCAGCTTGAAAAACGGCCTCGTTTGCGAGATTTCATACTCTCTAAAAACAAAAAGACCGCCCGACGAAATTGCCTGCGGTTTCATTCCCCCTTGCTCAGTCTCGTTTCGTTACCTGCACGTCCGCGTCTAAGAAACAAAATAAATTCTACGCTTATTGGGATTCAGGTCAAGGGGACTTGGGACTTGGGACTTGGGACTTGGGACTTGGGACTTGGGACTTGGGACTTGGGACTTGGGACTTGGGAAAAGTTATGGGCGGCGTCTCCCACTCCGCCGCCCGTATGGTCACAAGTCCTCACCCCTCGTGACCGGATGTTCACCGGGGAGGTGAACATTTCCGATTATGCACACTGTGTACGAAAATGCAACGTTTTAGTTCTGGCGAGGATTATTCGTCGAAAGATGCGAAACTGGCCCACGGATTTGTGAAATTATCGATCGTAAGGCCGCCGATCATGGCCTTTTTCCCGCCGCGTTCGGACTCGGCATAGATCGTATATTCGCCCTTCGCCGCTCGCTCAGAGACGCGGACTTCAAGGCTGACGACACTGATGTCTTCGCCGTAATCGAGAGACCGCATCGAGCCAGGGACGACCGACAGGTAGGGCGAGGTAAAGCTGATCAAAAGTTTCTTCGGATCAAGGTTCCGGCCGCCGAGATAAATGACATACGAACGTCCCGGCGACAGCGCGACCGCCACTTCTGAAAGTTGGCCGTTGAAGCCAATATAGTTCAGTTCAAAATCGCGAGTGCCCGAGAGGAACTTTGCATTGATAGTCGCTGTCTCACCGCTCACGACAACAGCTTCGCCGATCTCACGCGCCGGCAGCGCATTTTTTACTCGGCCGCTATCCTGCGCAAACACGCGATACTTCCCGGCACTTATGCCCGAAAACCTAAATTCGCCATCGGCGGCTCTTGTGCTTGCTTTAACACCGCCATTGGAATCTTCTATCCAGACGTCGACCGCCCGCGAAGCTTTCGCAGCAACCGTAATGCGACCCTCGATACTCCCGCAGCAGTCGATCTCATCACCTCGGACTCCGTAGATGGCACGTGCCGCCGAAATATCGTCCGCAGATAGTGTTCGCGATGTAAAGTTCTGTAGTCCGAACACGCCATTCTTGCCGTAGTTCGCATGCATCGTGGAGCCGAAGACCGCGGAGTGAGAAAGCCCGAGCAGATGGCCTATCTCATGCGTCAGCGTGCTCTCGAGATCAAACGTGCCAAGTGTGCCGTCGGTCGAAAATTGAAGGTACGGATTCAGGACTATGTCCGCCTCGGTGATCGTCCCGCGCCGGTTGTAAAAGACGCGCGTCGTCGCAGCTGTGTTCTCGGGATCTTTGGCGAAGAGTAAAACATTTTCCGGTGTCGCAGCGATCGTCAGAAGGTTAACCCCATCGCCCGCGACGCCTGCCGGGCTCGCACTCTGCTTGTCCGAGACGATCTCTTGAAAATCAATATTAACGACGCCGGACCATGCATCCATACTGCGCCTAAGGGCACCGGTCACATCGCTGTCGCGCTTGATATTCGAACTTTCGCGAAGGATCGATGTCGAGACGGCGATCCGGACGGATCCAGCCTTCCAACGCAGGTTCGTGACGCGCTCGTCGCCAGCCAGCGAAGCCGGATTCGCAACGACGGACGAAACCGCTGCCAAAAGCAGCGATGCGATCATCAATTTTCTGAATCGAAACATCCGGATCTCGCTATTCTTCGGTTATGAACCCACCGATGTCCTCGCGGCCTACGCTCTCCAGGTCGGAGAACGCGACGATTATGAGAAGCACTACCAGGGAGATAGTCGCCAAAACGTACAGGATCGCGATCTGCTCAAGGTAAATAAGGGTTCCGATTACGATCGCAACAACGAAAAGCCACAGCAGGGCGATCATTCGTCGGCTTAATTTGCTTTGTTTAGCTGCCATAAAAAAGAAAATCGCCCATTAAATGCGGGAACGATCTATATGATGTATTGAAACAAATTTGAGTGGTTTCGACAAGACTTGAGTGGATCGAGGGAGTCTGGGGAGTCTATCGAGTCTATCGAGTCTATCGAGTCTTTCGAGTTCGTTAAGTCACCCGACTTCCCAGACTTCCCAGACTTCCCAGACTTCCCAGACTTCCCAGACTTCCCAGACTTCCTAGACTTCCTAGACTTCCGAGACTTCCTAGACTCCCTCAGTCGACTACACGAAGCGGAAGACGCGAAAGTGTGAGTGTCAGTGGAACTCCTTTTTCAATCACCGGAGGACGAGATCGCGCCGGTTTTCCCTTTTGCGGTACGTCGATTATATCGAAAGCCTTCAGAACCAGATCGTCCACTTGGCCGGTGGCGATCTTCTGAAGATCGGCCGGGATCAGTTTTGTTTCGCGTGCTTCGCGGCGGAAGATGGTAACTTTCGCGTTCCCCTCTTTCGCGAGGCCGCCGGACATCGCTATCGCTCGTGACAAGGTCAACTGATTACGAAGGGGAATCTCCTGAGGCGCATTCACGCCACCGATAACGTAAACGGGCAAGGCTTCAGATACGGTGACGATGTCGCCGCTGAGAATTAAAGGGTTAGCCGCCGGATTCCCGCGAAGGATTTCCTCGATCCGAATGTTGAGTGTTTCTGGGGCGGCGGCAGTACGACTGGCCTTAACGAACTCGCCTTCGCTGTTCTTACGCGGCTCGGTGCAATTCAGGTTTGCGGGTCGAAAGATAGAGATCTCCCCGCTCGAACGGTCGGTTATTCCGCCCGACAGGATCAAAAGTTCGTGGAGATGAACCTTGCGTTTGATCTGAAATCTCTTCGGTGATCGGACTGCTCCGCTTAAAAATGCGACCGCACGGTTAGATCGATCCAGAATTCGCACGGCAACTTTCGGATCGCGAAGCGTTTTTATCAGTTCCCTTTGAATCGCGGATGAGAGGTCGGCTTCGGTCTGACAGAGTCCGTAGATAGGATCGGCGATGGTATCCAGCCCGTCCAGATACCCGTCGGGCGTCAACGATCCCCGCCAGTCGTATTCATAGCTGCCGATCACATCCACCTCTATGAGGTCGCCGAAATGAACGAGACCGGCCTGATCACTTTGCGCAAAAACGAATCCGGACGCGAAAACGATAGCGAGCAAAGTTGAGAGGAAAAACTGCAGTTGTCTTCGCATTTTGCCCTATCTTACCCTCTCACGGCTTAGTGTCCAACAAATAATATTGTCCGTATTATTCAACGTCAGCCTTTTTCTTCCGCTTAAGTCGGACGTTTTTAGAATTTACCGTGCCCGGGACTGCGAACCCTTTGAATTCGAGGTTGCAATTATCGCATAGCAAGTAATAACGAAAGAGTGCCTTCGACCAGATCGGAGTCATTCTATAGCCGCGCCTAACGCGCGAACTGCGGCATTTTGGACATTTTTGCGAAATCATTACGTGGTATTTAGGGTCGGATCAGGAGTCGGTCAGGCGTTTTTGGATCTTGATTATCTCCTCGTTAATATGATCCCCCACTTCGCCTTCCGTCTCGGGATTGTCACGCTGAAGAAAGAATAGTGCGTCTTGATAGAGATTCAATGCCCGTTTATGGTTGCCTTTGAACGCCGACCGCTCAGCCCTTTCTATTAAATCCGAGATCTTTATCGACGAGACGAGCTGCAGCAAAACCTTTTGCGACTCAAGCAACGCGGACTCCTGCGGATAAGCCCGTAACGCGAATTCTACGACGCCGAGCGCCGACTGAGTTGATTCAAGCTTATCGGCAATCTTATCACGCTTGCTCGCCTCCTGTGTCAGGGTCCTGGATTCTATCTCGGCCCATTGCAGCAGATGGTAGTAATGGTATCGTCCGGCGACGTCCGTACCACGCCGCAGCGCCGCGATACGCGGAGAACCGGCACCAACGTTTGGCAACTCGCGGGTCACGGCGGCAAGATATTCGTCGCAAAGCTCGAAAACCTCGCGGTGCCCTTCAGCGAACCGGCCGAGCACCTTAGCGGCTTCGGATTTCCGCGAAATTTCGCTGAGAATCGACGCATTACGCTCCAGGGTTAGCTTCGCCGGCTCGCGTTCGCGAACGCGTCGCGCAATCCCTTTTACGCTTTGGTCGATGTGGTGCTGCGAAATGAGATAACGACGGCGAGCATCGCGGAGTATGACCTCGCGAAGAACTACGGCAGAACCCAATACGACCGCAGCGCCGACTCCCGCCGGAATCCACGGCGTCTGGTCGTGTCCGTCGTTCAGGATTCCCCACACTAAAAAGAAAAACGCTATCGCGACCGACGCCGTCAGCATGTAATAGTTAGACGCCGGCAGCCAAAATGGCCGCCGGTGTCGTGAAAATTCGCCTCTATAACGTTGCATCAAATCGCCGGATGGTATGAAATCGAACAGATTTCGCGATTGAAACCATACTGAGATCTTTGCCCGGAATTGTCAATTTGTTCTAATTAGAGTCTTTTGTCGATCTGCTATAATTTTCGCCCAATGCGCAAGAGAAAACAAAATGCTGAAAAGCGGCCTGTCTTCGATTCGATAAGAAAGCCGACGGCTCCGCCAGCCAAAAAATTCGGCGACGAAAAGCCCGAGGAGATCGCCCGGCCATCCCTTCGAAAGACAAAACACAAGAGAAAGGTTGATCAAACAAACCGCGATGTCGATTTTTAGAAAGAAAGAACAGGAAACGCCGGTTGTTAAGAGGGTTTGGGCACGGCCTGAAATGCAAGTGACATTTCGTGCCGAGATCATGCCCGGCCGCAGCCGCGAGGAAAGAACCTATCGGATCAAAAGCGTGCGCCCGAACGGCCGAGTGACGCTATACGATTTTCCCGACGAACACCGGGAAGGTGAATTCGAGCAGATAAATTTCTTACGAGGATTGGTGAAGTAGTTGGACGATCTCACCATTCGTAGACCTTTCCCACCTCAAGGACCGTCAGACTATTCAGGTTGAGCCGGGCTATCTGATCAACTATCGTTTCCCTGAACATCGGCTTGAGATTCACGACATAGACCGGACAATTCCGATCGCACTTCTCCAGCTCGAGCGCCATTCGTCGCGGTGTCAGGTGATGTGACACGACCGCTAACTCGTCGAGCTCATCGGGAAAAGCACACTCAAGCAGAATTGCCGACATATCTTCCGCTGCATTTACCAGGTTCCAAAATCCCTCCGTTCCCGCCGTATCCCCGCTCAATGCGATCGTCGTCTTCGAGTCCGAGATCAGGAAACCCGTCGACGGAACTTTATGATTGACCTCGATCGCGCGAAGCGTCAGGTTCCTGACGGTAAATTCCTCGGCCGCTCCGAAGGCTTCATACTTTAGTACAGGCCCGATCGAGTTCGACAGCTCCGAGAATCGCGGATACACGGACCAATTGAAAATGTCGCGTTCGAGCGTATCGATTACCGGTTGGGTGGCATGCACGGTGATCGGTTCCGTCAAAGTCGAAAAAAGATCATCGATGAAGAGGGGCAGCCCGGCGATGTGATCAAGATGAGCGTGGGTCAGCACGACGTTCCGAATTTGGCGTTGCTGAAGTGGACTTACCGCCATCGCCAGGCTGCCGGCGTCGATCGCTACCGAGTCATCAATAACGAAGCACGTCAAATGCTGCCGCGACGAAGCTCCGGCACCATTGAATGTACTTGGCAGTAGTTGAAGCTTCACTTTCGATTACCTCGCACAGGTCTGGGCGCGGCCGCCATCGATCTCATATGTCGCACCTGTTATCCATGAAGCCTTTTCCGATGCTAGATAATAAATAAGTTCCGCGACCTCCTCTGGCTCTCCGGGACGTCCGATCGGGTGGGTTTTCTTCGCATTATTGAGAAACGCTTCGTATGCCTCGTCGTTCATTCCGCCGCGCTTGTGTAGATTGGTAATTACGACTCCCGGGTTCACCGCGTTGACCCGAATTCCCTTCGGAGCGAGCTCAAGTGCCGCACAGCGCGTTAGTTGGTCCGTTGCCGATTTCGAGACGCAATACGCTAGTACGTTTGGAAACGCCCTGGTTCCGGTTACGCTGGAGACATTCACAACATTACCCTTTGTCGCGGCTAGATGCGGCACGCACTTCTGCATCAAGTAGAACGCTGATCGCAAGTTTACGTTCATCATCGTGTCCCAGTCATCAAGCGTCGTATCTTCTATACTGCCGGTTTTGATTATCCCAGCCGCATTGATAAGCGCGTTCATGCCGCCAAAATTATCGATCGTCTCAGAAACCAATCGGTCGACGTGGACGAGCTCGGTAATGTCGCCCAGTTGGATTCGGACCGAGCCGTCCGAATTGCGGGCCTCATCCCGCAGCGAATTAAGCTCGATCTCATTTCTACCGAAGGCAACTACCTTCCAACCATTTCTTGCGAAAAGGAGCGCGGTGGCGCGGCCAATTCCGCTGCTAGCGCCCGTAACGACGGCGACATTATCCTTCATATCTTTTCCGAATCAAAGAATTCCAGGGTTGGGCGTTAGGATATCAATGAATTCGGAATTCTATCAAATACGAAATTTGACGATGACGCCGCTGGTTTTTGCAATAGAAAGGCGCTCCCATTCGGGAAGCGCCCTTGCCGCCTGACTTGTAGTGTTTGATTAGAGTTCGCTTGGCTGCGGAACCGTGCTAAAAAATTTCTCGATCGCGACCTTTGTTTCGTCGCGCTTTCGCGTCTGGAAATCAGTGACCCAATTCGTTACGTTGGACACGACTTCACGGGCAGAGGCTCTTTTCGACTTGGTCAGAGTCTTGACGGGCGCCTTGATCGCGTCCCTTTTTATGACCTTAATCTTCATTTCGCTCTTCATTATTGCTTTCCTCCTTGTTCCTAAGGTGTATGTATGAATTTAGTATGTAAATCTTGTCGGTCGACCCGATTATTCCACTACCAGACGATAGAGCAATTGGTGTGCCGGCCTTTAGGCGAAGCCACGTTTATTTTTTTGCGAAGCGGTAACGCTCCTGTCACATCGAGGCGGATTTTTTGCATCCTGCAAAAGCATCAACCGATATTTTGCATTTCGCTATTTCGGACTAACGAAGCCGATCCCACCAATGTTCGCTCTATTTTTGATCAATGCCCCTTATTTGTTGATTAGCCGGCCCATAGAACACACCCCGAGCCGCAACCCGCGATCAACGGTATGGACATTGCTTTTCTGCCAGTTAGTGACCGTTACCGACTTATTCATCATTTACCTGGCATTCGGAGCCCCTCTGGCCGTTTACAAATATTTGCAGAATCGAGCTGTTGATATTCGACGAAGAATCGTCGTTTCGATCTTCACATTCTTCTTTTGGGTGCCCGCAGCAGTCGAGATCGGATATCTCTATCTATCTAACGCGTACTTCGAAGTTGGATTCGTATCACGGCGAAATTCGGATGCGACAAATATAAAACTTACTGAAATGCGCGAGTCGGTCATCTCCCAATTGATAAAGCTTTCACGAGTTTCGAACCTCCATGATCTCCGCGAGATCCTCGATCGCTATACGGGTCTTGCGGATGCCTTGAAAAACTCGATCGGCACAACCTCGTTCAGACACGCAATATTCGAAGCCGCCGGCCGAAAAAACGCCGATCTGGGATCCTTATGTTTGATGAGACGCAACCTGCGTCAGCTCGAACGACATCACATTCAAGCACGTCGAGATCTTGTGGTTATGTTTGGTCAGATTGGCGGTGACGGGCACGAGGCTCTCGAAACGATCGAGATTGGTAAGGAATTAGCCCGGCAATTAGGCGACGATGAAACCGTCGAGGAATTGAATGCATTGAAAGTGAAAAAGGGTGAAGTATGGAAGTCGAAACAGCGCGAACACGCTCAAAGCATTACACCAGGTCCGCCGATAATGATGACCGCCTCGTTGAACAACGACTAGCGACACTCTTAAAGATCAACGCCGAAATTGCCCGTGAAAAAGCCGTGTACCGCAGTGAGCGTGAGCGGCTCGATGCCGACCTTATGACTTGTCCGATCGATTTGAGAAAAGCCTACGCTTATTTCGGACTGATGATCGGCTCCTTACCACCTTTTGCCCTTGTCCTGAGGATCATTGGTGAAACAATGCCGGCGGATCGGATTCCGCTGATGTTCCTGCTACTGCTAACAGCAGCCGGGATCGTGACTGGTGTCGCGGGTTATGCATCCGCTCGTTTCATCCCGTCAGCCCTCGATCGCATATCGAACTTTCGACTGCCGAATCGGGTCGCTCTATTGACACTGATCGGCTTTGCCTGGGGCGCCGTCTCAGGAGTTGTCGGCGGTCTCTTCCTATTTATTGTTGGAGCCATCTTTGCAGGCATTGTGGGTGGGATAATCGGGGCGGTTACCGTGCCGATTCTGGTCGTTTTTCACTCAGCCTTGCGCCGAGGTGACTTTATCGAGATCAAACATTTTCTTCCGATCGCGTTCGGAATTACATTATCGCTCTGCTCGTTTATCCTCAGCTCTTGAACGTCTAAGTCCAAACGATTTCTTCGGTAACATTCCGCCGGCGCCCGAACGGTTTAGCAGCAGCTCGGTACGCATTTCTCTTTCCGCCGAGGCTTTTCACAAACGATAGGATGTCGTCGGTATGGCTTCAATGTACAAGAATAAATAGTTCCAAACGCTTTTTGCCTGCCCTTCGTGATTCGGTCTATGCTCTAGGTCGTGCTCGTTCTGCTTCACCTCTTCGCCCTTTTTCTCCTCGTACTGCTCGGGTTTTATGTTTTTGTCGCTGACCCGAGAAGCCGTGCCAACCAGACGTTCGCCGCTTTCATAGCATTCCTCGCTCTGTGGACCACAAAAGATCTCGTCTTCTGGAATTTTCACGATGCCGGCGTCGACGCCGGCTGGTGGGCCGCGGCCAGTTTTACGATCGCGCTTTTAATGCAGTTTGCTCTGGTTGTCTTCGCGTGGGTGTTTCCGGAGAACGCACGGACCCCAAGGCGTCGGGCGACGATCTTGTTCGCTCCGGGTCTCGTCCTTATTCCCGCCGGGCTATTCGGCTTTCTCTGGCAAAAAGCGGCTTTCGATGACGGCCGGTTCGTGATCGATCTTTCTCCACTCGCGTACGTCTTCGTGGCGTATGTCTACTTCGTATTTTTCTATGGCGGCTCTGTGCTGTACTACAAATATCGAAAGTACAAGAACACGCAACGGGGACAGCAGGTCGGAGCGATCCTTTGGGGTTTGGTGATCACGGGAATTCTCAAGACACTCGCCAACATCGTACTTCCGTTTTTCGGTGTTTACGATCTCCTTCCCTACAGCTCGATTTTTGTCCTGCCGGGCGTCGTCATATACGCCTACGCCATTTCGAACTTCAAACTCTTTTCGCTGCAGACCGCGCTCGACCAGTTTCGGCTATTTCCGATCACATACAAGATCGCCCTGAGCATCGCCTCGGTGGCGATCGCGAGCTTCGTTGTTTTCCAGCTGCCGATCGTATGGTGGTCATTTCAAGACGGCGTAACTGCCGACGGGTGGAGGCGATATCTGGTGTTTAGCGTTGTCTCGGCGCTTGTCCCGAACCTTTTGCTTCTGCTGCTCGTGGTACGAACTATTTCCCGGCCGCTGCAGCGGATCACGGTTGCGGCGGTGCAGGTCATAAAAGGTGACTATGGAACGGAGGTCGATCTTAGAAAAAGCAATGACGAGATCGGCCTGCTCGCAGATTCATTCAATGAAATGAGCCGAAAGATGGCATCGGATATCGAAAATTTGAGCCATATGAATGAGCAGCTTTTGCGATCCAATAAGCTTGCGGCGATGGGTACGCTTGCCGCCGGCGTTGCCCATGAGGTCAACAATCCGCTTGCGTCGATCTCGTCGCTGATCCAGATGATCAAGTCGGAAAACAGCTCGGCGGACATTACCGAAAGACTCGAGCTGATTCAGACACAGATCCATCGGATAACGCGCGTTACAAAAGACCTGACCGACTTTGCCAGGGCGCGCCCGGCCGCCAAGTCACCTGTCGATATCAATCGTGTTATCAAAACCGCCTTGCGTCTGGCCGAATTCGACTCCAGTTTTCAAAAGCTGAAGATCTCCAATCGAGCGTCTTCAGATCTGCCCGAAATACTCGCCGATGCCGATCAGCTGCAGCAGGTCTTCCTGAATATTTTTCTGAATGCTCGGGATGCGATGCCTGACGGTGGCGAGCTAACGGTCTCGACCCGGTGCTCCATCGATGAGATCTCGATAGAGATCAGCGACACGGGCGCGGGCATCGCCGCCGTCAACACAATGGATGTCTTCGACCCTTTCTTCACGACCAAGCTTCCCGGTAAGGGCACCGGACTGGGTCTCGCAGTCTGTTATGGAATCGTGACGGCCCACGGTGGGACACTCGAAGTAAGACAAAACCGTGACAGCGGGGCAACCTTCGTCGTGACGCTGCCGGTCGCTTGACAGTCATTCAGATTCATAGCAACGTAACTCTACACTCTGCGTTATCAAATCTTTTCAAACGAGGACCGCTTTCGATGAAACAACTTTACCTGTGCGTAGCAGCAATGCTGCTGATGACTTGTCCGCTGCTTGGCCAATCCAAGCCGACCGCATTCATAAATGCTCGCATTATTCCGATCGCCGGCCCGGTGATCCCACAAGGAATTCTTCTCGTCCAGGACGGCAAGATACTTGCGGTCGGCCCATCGCACACTTTTAGTTTGGGTGCAGATGTTGAGAAGATCGACGTCGCCGGGAAAACTATAATGCCGGGTCTCGTCGATTCACACAGCCACATCGGCAGCGGTTCCGGAGCCGACGCTTCGGGCCCGATACAGCCGGACGTTCGGCTTCTGGATGGAATCAACGCCCGTGCGTCAAATCTCCAACGCGCGCAGAGCGGCGGTATCACGACGGTAAACGTCATGCCGGGTTCGGGCCATCTCGACAGCGGCCAGACACTTTATCTAAAACTCCGCGACAACGCCGTAAAGATAGATGATCTTCTCATCCTCGGCCCGGATGGAAAGTATGCCGGCGGAATAAAGTTCGCGAATGGAACGAACTCGATCCGTTCAGGGGGCGGAACCTTTCCCGGTACTCGCGCAAAGTCGGCCGCTCTCATTCGCGAGCAATTCATCAAGGCTCAGGAGTATCGCGAGAAGATTAAGAAAGCCGGCACCGATACGACCAAGCTTCCCGCCCGGGACCTCGCGATGGAAGCCCTGGTCGAAGTGCTCGACGGCAAACGCGTCGTCCATTTTCACACACATCGTCACGATGACATCCTCACGGCATTGCGATTACAGAAGGAGTTTGGCTTTCGGATCGTATTGCAGCATGTCTCCGAAGCCTGGAAAGTCGCGGATGAGATCGCCAGGGCAAAGGTCCCGGCATCGATAATTATGATTGACTCACCGGGCGGCAAGCTTGAAACCGTCGACCTAAGTTTCTCGAATGGTATGGCGCTCGAAAAAGCCGGAGCTCTTGTCGGATTTCACACGGACGACAGCATTACCGATTCGCGCTGGTTTTTGCGGTCGGCGGGTCTTGCGGTTCGTGCCGGTATGTCATACGACAAGGCCCTGTATGCAATGACGATGGCAAACGCGATCATGCTCGATCTCCAGGATCGCGTCGGCTCGCTAGAACGTGGTAAAGACGCGGATTTTATCGTTCTTTCGGGAGATCCGCTAAGCGTATATACCCACGTTCTCCAAACCTGGGTCGAAGGCCGGAAAGTTTTCGACCGATCCGACCCGAAGGATTATCTCATCGCCGTGGGCGGGCTCGGTGCGACTAATGACGGGGCCGCAGCACACATAGATTGTTTCGACGGCGATATCGGAGGAAACGAGTAGTGAAAAACGAAAAACTAACAACCAGAAAAGCTGCTTTATTCTGTCTTTTGCTTTTCACTTTTCACTTTTCACTTTTCACGTGCTCCGCCCAGATCGCCGTCAAAGGAAATGTTGTATGGACGATGGCAGGCGATTCCATTTCAAACGGGGTTGTTCTCATCAAGGACGGCAAAATCGAAGCTGTCGGACCGGCCTCAAGCGTCGCCATCCCGGCGGGATATCGCATCATCAACGCGAACTACGTGACGCCGGGCCTCATCGACGCACACAGCGTCGTCGGATTGAACGGATATTTAAACCAGCCGCATGACCAGATGGCACTGGACGGTGGAGCGTCCATTCAACCTGAACTACGTGCGATAGATGCGTACAATGCGCAGGAAAGGCTTGTTGAGTGGATACGTGAATTCGGTGTGACGACGATTCATACCGGGCATCAGCCATCCGCCCTAATCTCGGGTCAGACGATGATCGCAAAGACGTGGGGAAAGAGTGTCGACGAAGCGACGATAGTTCCGACTGCGATGGTTGCGGTGACGATCGGTGACGGCGGAAACGCCGGAGCGGGGAAATCGCCGGGCACACGTGCAAAGCAGGCGGCGATGCTTCGTGCGGAGCTGATCAAGGCGCAGGAGAATTCAAAAAAGGCGGAACCGGCGAAGGATCTGAAGTCCGAGATAATGCTTCGCGTTATCAAACGCGAGATCCCGCTGCTGATCACTGCCCACCGCGCGCAGGATATTCTGACGGCTATTCGCGTCGCGAAGGAATTCAATCTCCG
Source organism: Pyrinomonadaceae bacterium (assembly GCA_041745575.1). Taxonomy (GTDB): domain Bacteria; phylum Acidobacteriota; class Blastocatellia; order Pyrinomonadales; family Pyrinomonadaceae; genus OLB17. Next base: position 11,728 of record JBGTIQ010000017.1, on the reverse strand, counting down.
AATCGTGCTTGATGGCGTAGCAGAAGCACATATGGTTCTCGACGATATAAAAGCGTCCGGCTTCCCGGTTATCGTTCACGCAACGATGGCCCGGGCGGGCGGCGAAACCGAAAATCTGTCGGTGGAAAATGCTTCCCGGATTCGTGCCGCCGGAATCCCGGTTGCGATACAGAGTGGCTACGAGAGTTACGTCCCGAAAACCCGCGTCGTTTTGTTTGAAGCGGCGATGGCCGCCGCGAATAAACTGCTCCCGGCCGAGGCGATGGCCATGATAACTATCAACTCAGCTCGGATTTTAGGAATTGATAATCGCGTTGGCTCGCTCGAGAAAGGTAAGGACGCCGACATCGCAATGTATGATGGCGATCCGTTCGAATTCATGACGCGATGCACGGGTACCATCATCAACGGACAGGTCGTCAGTGAAGTTGTACGATAAGCACAAGAAATAAGCGGGTGGTCGAGACTCGACCCAGACAGCATTGTCCCGATCTCTTGAACTTTCGACCACCCGCTTACTCGGGTGGTACTGACTGTCAACCCCGCCTTTGTAGGCGTCAGACAAAATACTTTTATGCTCGCATCTTTACTTTTACCACTGCTCCTTTTATTCCAGGCTCCCGGAGTTACGCCAAAACCGACCGAAACACCGAAGCCCACCGAAACACCGACCGTTCAGAAAGATGAGCCGCCGGTCGTGACAAAACACACGGCACGGGTCAGCGGACGAACTCTGAACTATACCGTCACGACCGGCTTTATGCCGATCAAGAATGCGACTTCGGGCGACACCGAGGCACGAATGTTCTACATGGCGTACACGCTCGACGGCGTGAGCGATCCGAAGACGCGCCCACTCATGTTCTCTTTCAACGGTGGGCCCGGTTCTGCGAGTGTATGGCTTCATCTCGGTGCTCTTGGGCCGCGCCGCGTGAAGATGCTCGACGACGGCATGATGCCTCCGCCGCCGTACGAGATGGTCGACAATGATCAAACCTGGCTTGATCAGACAGATATGGTGTTCATCGATCCGGTCGGGACCGGATACTCGCGCGCCACAAAGGTGGAGTTCGCGAGCAAGTTCTTTAGTGTCAATGGAGACATCGAATCGGTCGGTGAGTTTATTAGGTTGTATCTCGGGCGCAGCGAGCGTTGGGCGTCACCTCTATTTCTGGTTGGGGAAAGTTATGGAACGACGCGAGCCGCCGGATTGTCGAATCATCTGTTCGAACGCGGCATCGGGCTGAACGGGATCATATTGGTCTCAACGGTAATGAACTTTCAATCGATCCGCTTCGCCGAGAATAACGATCTTCCCCTCGTTTTGATCTTCCCGTCTTACACGGCGACCGCCTGGTACCACAAACGGCTTTCTGCTGAGATGCAGAGCAAACCTTTGCGTGACGTACTTAGGGAGTCCGAAGAATTCGCGGCGAATCAGTTCGGCCCGGCCCTGCTACGCATCGATCGTTTGTCCCCGACGGAGAAACAAACGCTGCTCGATAGGTTCGCTTCGCTAACTGGTCTGAGCCGCACGTTTATCGAACAAAATAATTTTCGCGTCGATCTCAGTGAATTCAACAAGGAACTTTTACGAGATCAGCGGCGAACGACGGGCCGCCTCGACAGCCGCTTTCTCGGCTTTGATAAAGATTCGGCCGGCGACAATGCAGACTTCGACCCGAGCATGTCCGCGATCCGCACTCCTTACACGTCGGCTTTCAACGACTATGTTCGCCGCGAACTGAATTACAAATCGGATGTCGAATACTACATTCTCGGTGGCGGCATCACGACTCCGTGGAACTGGAACACGAACAATGCCTACGCCGACACGTCACAGGCACTGTCGTCAGCAATGCGAAAAAATCCTTATATGAAAGTGTTCGTCGCGAGCGGCTATTACGATATGGCGACGCCGTACTTCGCTGCGGAATACACCGTTTCGGCCATGAATCTTGACCCTCAGCTTCGCCGGAACTTCTCGTTCGGTTATTACGAAGCCGGCCACATGATGTATATCGAAAAGAACTCGCTGAAGAAGTTAAAAGACGACGTGAGCGGATTCATGCAAACAGCGCTTCGAAGATGAAGAAAGTGAAAAGGTCAAAAAGTGAAAGGGTGAAAAAGATCTCCGTTTTACTTTTTCACGTTTTCACTTTTTCACTTTTTCACTTTTTCACCTTTTCACCTTTTCACCTTTTCACCTTTTCACCTTTTCACTTTTCCCATGTCCCGTCTTTCCCGCGATCTGATCGATCGCGTGCTGGAGAACGGGACGGATAACTTCAAAACATTCTGTTACCCCTTTCGGTGACCCAGGAAGATTAATTATCATTGTGCCGTTTCGGATTCCGGCGATGCCTCGAGACAACATAGCCATTGGAGTCTTGGACGAAGTTTCGCGACGCATCGCTTCGGCAATGCCCGGAGCTTCGCGGTCGATGACCGAGCGCGTCGCTTCAGGAGTGTTGTCGCGCGGAGCGAATCCAGTCCCGCCTGTCGTTAATACCAGATTGATATCTTCTCTCTCGGTCAGAACGTGCAAATTGTTTCGAATATCCTCAAGGTCGTCCGATACTACTTCCCTGCCCACTACTTCGGCACCGTACGACCGTAACAGTTCGGCCAACGCTTCGCCCGAAATATCATCCTTTAGCGACCGGGTGTCGCTGATCGAAAGAACAAATGCGGTGATCTTATCGTTCATGCAGCCGTCGATTCTATCTTCTCCAGATCCTGCTTGCGATTACTATAAACCACGCTCAGCAGAACGCCGAAAACCACGAGCAGCATTCCCGCGAGTGACTCCGCCGATTGTGCCTCACCGAAAACGAGCGACCCAAGCAGTAGTGCATAGATCAAGCCGCTGTAGTTGATGATCGCCACGCCCGCAACCTTTTCCTTCTGCAATGCGCTCGTCAGGAATACCTGGCCCAGTTGTGAGAAAACGCCGACGAGAAAAAGATACAGCCAGTCCCATCCCGTCGGCGTCCTCCATTCGAAAAACAAGCTGATCGTTCCGACGATCACGCCGACCAGCTGAAAGTGGAGAACGACGGTCAGCGGATGTTCTTTCCCACGCAGGCTGCGGACGAGATTGTACGCTACACCCGAGCAGAATGCTGAAATGATTCCGATCGTCAGATAAAAAAGCGAGATGCGCGTGTCGATCTGTTCAATGAGCAGGACGCCGCCGAAGGCGATCGCGTAAAAAACCCACTGCATCGAGCGCACCTTCTCACTAAGTACAAAGATCGCGATGATGCTCGTGAAGATCGGCGAGAGGTACTGGATCGTCATTGCGGACGCGAGCGGAATGTTCTGCAGCGTGGTGAAGAAGAGAAATAATGCGGTGGTTCCGAATATGCCGCGCAGCAAGAGCAACGTACGATTTGAGCCTCGCCAGTCAGCCTTTGCCCGATAGAGGCCGATGATGCAAAACGTGCTCGCTATCGTCGTGCGAAAAAACACGACCTCCATCGCCGGTATGTGCGATACCTGCTTTACGAAAACATTGGCCAGCGAAAAGGCGAGCGTCGATAAGAACATCGCACGCACGCCTTCGGTCAGGAATCTATTATCGTAGCTCAATGGGCGGTCTTAGGGGTTTTCGATTTGGACGAGCATCCGCAGTCGTCCGCGCAACCTGTTTTCGCTGAGAATGAACGTGTCTTTTTCCACAACATGGTACCGGCGTAAACCACGGCGGCTCCCAGAATCAACAATGCGATTATATTCTGAAGTTCTAACATCTTAATCAGTGGTCAGTGATCAGTGATCAGTGGTCAGTCGCCGGTGGTCAAGTGCTTATTGCCTTCCGCCTTCCGCCTTCCGCCTTCCGCCTTCCGCCTTCCGCCTTCCGCCTTCCGCCTTCCGCCTTCTGCCTTCTGCCTTCTGCCTTCTGCCTTCTGCCTACTACTTACGTAAATCCCAACATCTTTCCGCCCTGGTAAGTCACGAACGACGCAAAATATGCGAGAGCCGTCATATAGCCAACCATGAACAGCGTCCAGGTCCAGGAGTTCGTTTCGCGTCTGACGATGGCGACCGTCGACATGCACTGCATCGCAAGTACGAAAAATACCATTAGTGTCAACGCCGTAAGCGGTGTCCAGACGATCCGGCCGTTGTCGTCTTTCGCGTTTCGAATTGCAGATATCAATGTCTCCGACTGTTCGTTCTCGTCCTTGCCGACATTATAGATGATGCTCAAAGTCGAAACCAGAACTTCACGTGCCGCGAAACTGGCGATAAGGGCGACGCCGATCTTCCAGTCGAACCCTAGCGGACGAATAACGGGCTCGATCATGTGGCCAAGTCTCCCGGCAAAACTGTTTCGCAGCTGTTCGCCTTCTGGAAGAGGTTCGTCGATCGTGGATCGTTGATCGTTGTTTCGGACAGCTTCCGGCTGACTACTTACTACTGACTGCGGACTACTTCTCGGAAAATACATCAGCGCCCAAAGGATGATCGAGATCGCGAGTATCACCGTTCCCGCGCGTTTCACGAAGAGCCATGCGCGTGTCAGCATATTTTGGAATACCGTTCGGAGGCTCGGCATTCGATACGGGGGAAGCTCCATGATAAACGGAGGCGGAGGGGCCTTGAGAATAGTCCGTTTCAGTATGAACGCGACTATCAGAGCAACCGTGATGCCGAGCGCGTACATCGCGAGCATCAGGACTGCACCGAGTGAAATGAAGCCGAAGACCGTCTGGCCGGCAAAGAACGCACCGATCATCAATGTGTAGACCGGCAGGCGAGCCGAACAACTCATGAAAGGTGCGATCAAAATCGTCGCGAAACGATCGCGTCGATTCTCGATCGTTCGAGTCGCCATAATCCCCGGGATGGCGCATGCAAAGCTGCTCATAAGCGGCAGAAACGCCTTGCCGTGCAAACCAACCCGGCTCATTAGTTTGTCGAGAAGAAACGCCGCCCGGGCGAGATAACCGGTATCTTCGAGGACGGAAATGAATAAAAACAGCAGCAAGATCTGAGGCAGAAAAACGAGCACCCCGCCGACGCCCGCGATAATTCCGTCGACGATCAGATCAGCGAGAATCCCTTCGGGTAAAAAGCTGCGAACACCGCCGCCGAGAGCGCCGAAACCTTGCTCGAGCAGATCCATCGGTAGGGTTGCCCATGAAAAGATCGCCTGAAAAACTGTTAGAAGAATCAGTATCAGGATCGCAAGGCCAAAAACTTTGTGCGTCAGGACGCTGTCGATCTTTTCCGAGATACGATGTTCGCGCGCGTCGTTATGGCGGACCGATTCTTGAACGGCGCCTGAAATAAAATTGTATCGGGCGAAGATCTTCGCGTTATCTACGTCCGGCCCTCCGCCGTTCAGCTCGCAAGGTATTTTCACCGAGGTCCCGACCGTTTCGAGGACCGTTTCCGCGAGCTCGATTCTTCCCCGTTCCGCTTTGGCGTTGACGGCAATCACCGGCACACCCAAATTCTCCGAAAGCTTGCTGATATCTATCTCGTGCTTCCGCTTTTCGAAGACGTCGATCATCGTCAGAGCGATCACCACCGGAGTTCCGTACTCGAAAAGTTGCGTTGCAAGGTAAAGGTTTCGCTCGAGGTTCGTCGCATCGACCACCGAAACTATCACGTCCGGTTTCGGGATGCTTTCGATCTTTCCGGTGATAACGTCTCGCGCGATCTGCTCATCGAGTGAGGTGGCATCGAGACTGTACAAGCCAGGCAGATCGATCAGCGTCGCCGAAAGGTCCCCCATACTCCAAATGCCTTCTTTGCGCTCAACCGTCACGCCGGCATAGTTTGCGACCTTTTGATTTAATCCGGTGAGTGAGTTGAACAGGGTCGTCTTGCCGGCGTTTGGATTACCCGCAAGTGCGATCGTGAGATGAGGTGTGGTTCCGTTCTCGCTCATTCATTGGGCGCGACCTTTTCGAGGACGACGGATTCGGCCTCGTTCCGTCGAAGGGCCAGGCTGTACCCGCGGACGTTAATCTCAAGAGGATCACCGAAGGGGGCCGACTTGATCATTCGGACCGCCACGCCCGGCACTAGGCCCATCTCCATCAAGCGACGCGTCACAACGTCTTCGCCAAGAACTGACAAGACTGTCCGCGATTCTCCTTTTGGCAGATCAGCTAACGTCATATTAGTTTTTCTTCTCATCCTTCTTCGGCTTCAGTTCCCAGAGGACGTTTATGATGACCCACTTGCCGTTGAATTTTCCGAGATGCATGTAATCGATCCAGTCGCGCATTTCCAGCTTGACGGTGGCCGCACCGCCGACGACGTCAAGAATCGTTACGGTCTTTAGTTGTTCGGCAACCGGAGTCTGTTTGCCAGAGCCGACACGCGTGCCTTGCACCAGCTCGAGTGCAGTCATTTGGCCAAGATTACTCTGGCCTTTGTCGTTTGTTCGCACGATCCGCTTTGCCAGATGGGGATGCAGAGCGCTTTCCATCTTGTCGGCATTGCCTTCGTACCAGCCTTCGGCGTAATTCAAAGCCGTACGCTTGATCGCTTCGCTATCGGTATCGGTCTGGGGGAAGACTGAGAATATCGACGCAAACATCAAGATCGTCAGCAACAATATTTTTTTCATTGAATGGGCACCTCGCAAACGGAAGTGTAGCCTAATTGAAAACCGATTTCAATTTCAATTAGGTACTTCTTCATGGTTCGAGTGTGGCGAAAAAAGACACGTTAGTTGGGTATGACTTTAGATGCGACCACCAGATCGGCCTGAAACGCTCCGATAATAAAGCGCAGCGGGAACCGCGAATCATCGTTCCCGAGCCAGACCTTAATATTTAGTTGATCAAGGATGGAATTTTTCGTGCTGACTGTGATGAGTTGAGCCCCGACTGGCTTTCCCTCCATCATGATCACCTCGGCCGGCGACGGCCGAAGTGTAAAGACGTAGGGCTGCGATTCCCAAAAAACCGCGACCCGCGTGTCATTGATTGGATTATCTGCATCGCGGCTGGGCTTCAAATTAAAAGATCTCGCCGCATATAAGAGGGATAATAGGCTATGCGTACCCACCGGGGCATCGACGCGGTTTGCTCCCACAACGACTAAACTACCTTGCTCCTCGAACCTTAGTGCAGCGCTAAAGGGGCGAAGAGAACCTGAGAATTTCATCTCGACCTGGCTTGGTGCCAGGGTGTCCGGATCAACGTATGCTCGCACAAAGTCACCCGCGACAAAAGGTGCTCCCGCCTGCAAATCCGCAAAAGTGGCCTCAAGTAAAAGCCGGTCAACCCCATTGAACTGTTTTCGTTCTTTCGCAGCGAGCCGCATCGTCGCTACCTGTCGGCCGCCCGACACAATCCTGTATTCGAGTCGCTCGCCGAGTTCGAAGGCCAGGAACGACGCGATGGGTTGGTTATCGATATAAGGACTCGGCGTCACGACAGGCCTTGGCGTACGTTCCGGAAGCGGGGTTCGCACCGGCTCAGGGGTCGCGTCTGGTACGGTTTCAGGTTCGATCGTCTGAACGCTCGCCAATCCGGCTCGAACGTCGCCCTTGCTCGTGTGAAATCGAATCACCACAGGCAGCCTCGCCTCGTCGTTACTGACATTCACGCGAACATCCGTCATTCCCCGCTCACTAAAATATTCGCTCTGAACGGAGATAATTGTCGTGTCGAATTCGCCCGCATCGGTCCTTTGCTTTTCAGCCGCTCCCGATTGAAACGTCACAGAATAAACTTTATCCCCCTCCTGCATCGTTAGCGAACCGGTACCGCCGGATTGACGAAGCCTGTAGATCATGGTCAAGAGATCGGCGTGCAGGGTCGGAGTGGAAAGAAAGTTCTGCACTGTTTCCTTAGGGAGCCCGAATGCATTGTGGCTCACGGACGTATAAAGTGGCAGACCGGTTGAGGGTGAAACAAAGGTGGTGCGGCTCTCGTCGATCAGATAAAACGCTGCGCTTGCAAGATCGAGCGTCTTGAACTTAGCTCGCACTTCGATCGCGTCTTTATCACCAAGCCGTCCACGCGAAACACAATAGAGTTCGCTGTAAGCCGCATTAGAAAAACGTCCGATCGAGACGTTGTAAGTCAAACGTTCGCCTATACGGAATCCATCGGCTTCGACGCCCGTCTGAGCGAAGATCGCCGTCAAAGGCGCAACGAGGGCGAGGACCACCAATGCGATGAGCTCCGGCCGAAACGAGTTATTCCGTTGTGAGGATTGGGATTTCGTTCTTGTCATTTAGCAGCCGCATTTATCTCTTCGCGAATTCTCCTCAAAGCACCGATGCGATCACTCGATTGCAAGATCGGACGGCCAATTACGAGGTAGTCAGAGCCCTCGGAAATAGCCCGCCGTGGTGTCATTACACGTTTCTGATCGTCATCCGTTGCAAAATCAGGTCGGACCCCTGGCGTTACGAGTAAAAAGCCAGGTTTCTTGACGGTGCTCCGGATCGCCGATACTTCCAGCGGTGAAGAGACAACGCCGTCCAGTCCACATTCTGCAGCAAGCCGAGCGAGATGCAAAACCTGAGCTTCCGCCGCTCTTTCGATGCCAATTTCGCGAAGTGTGTTTGTATCCGAACTCGTCAGGAGAGTCACGCCGATGATCAGAGGTCGCGAGAGATTTTCGCGTTCGCAGGCGGCTTCAACTTCTTGGACGGACTTGCTCATCATCTCAGCTCCGCCAAATGTATGAACGTTGAACATCCAAACACCCAGGCGAGCAGCTTCGACGCCGGCCTTCGCAACCGTATTAGGGATGTCGTGAAATTTGAGATCGAGAAAGACCCGATGGTCGGCTGCAAGTTCACGAACGAACCTGGGGCCCGCGGCGGTAAAAAGCTGCAATCCGATCTTGAACGCATCCGCGTCGGAGCGCAGCTCATTAACGACGCTTCGCGCCTCATCCGCTGTTTCGACGTCGAGTGCGACTATCACGCCGTTTTCTGATTTCATTGCTACGGATGCTGTCACTAGTCGAGATCGAGCGGATTTCGAAACGGTTTACCCTTGTCGCTGTCGGAATCGGCGCGTTTAAGGGCTTCTTGAAATTTCTCTTCCAGCAATCGTTCGCGGTCCTTCATCGACGACATTTCCTGTGCGAACAACTGTTCACGGAGTTCTTTTTGCTTTGAGAGCTCGCCCGCCAGGTCTTCGAATGACCCATGAGCTTTTTTCTTTTCCTCATGAGCCAGCAACGCACCTGTTTGTCCGTCGATCGTGAGTGCGGCTTCGCAGCACGGGCATATGACTCTTAGCTTATCCATATTAATTAGCTGGCTTCTTTGTCTCCGACTTAGCTGGCGCAGGCTGTCTCACTGGAGGCGGAGGGATTCCGGCTACGTCGGCGATCGTTGCAGCGGAGGCAGTCGAGAGTACCGGAATTTTCTCACCCGGTAGGTTAACGACATTTCCGTTACGCAAGAATACTTTCAGGGTTTGAGTACCGCTGCTCTCGGTCCGCTTTTCAACTTTGAGTATCTGTGGATGATTCTTGAAAGTCCGTATCTCGTGACCGACGTCCGTAAGGTAAGAGGTAAACGTCGAATTGTCAGGTGCCGGACGGGCATTCCTGATTGCCAGAGCAGCTTCATCCAAACTTCCAGCTGTGCCTCCCATCTTGGTCATCTTTTCACCAAAACGCCGATTCATATTGGGCGGTAGCACGGGATCGGACGAAGCGGCGGAAGCAGCGTTAGCGTCGCCGGCCTGCGGGGTAACGATCATGCCGTTTGAAACCGAGGCTGTATTCGAGCCTTCCGGATTGATCGGCACCGCTGAGTTCGATGCATCCCCCTGGTTGGCAGAGTTTGCCAACGCGTTAGACTTCTCAGCTGTGGATGAGGAGCACGCCCCGAACATAAGGGTCCCGGCCAGTCCGAGAATTACAAAAGATCTCATTCTCATTATTTCTCCAACGTGCGGTTATTCTTTAACCGTGATTCGCATTCAATAATACTGAAAAATCCTTTCACGCGAAACTCCTCAGGCGCGACTACGCTGCCCTCGGTTTGCAGCGATCATATAGGCTCGATAATGGAAGTCTCGGAAAAGAGTGGTCGTCTACGTTTTGACCGTTTCGGGGGTTTGCGCCGCTTCTGCGGAGCGTTGTTTACCAATAGGTTTCGCGTAGCCCTCGCGTCCTTTCAGTGTTATTGAGGTAAGCCTGATTCTTCGGCGGGAGCCCTTCGCTTTCGGATCGGCGTGATCGTAGCCGAGGGTGTATGTGTACTGCCCGGCGGAGAGTTTTTTGCAGGAGTCAGTGTCAAGGTGAAAGGAGAATGCGTCGGCGTAATGTCCCAGCGATTCATCGACGTGGCCGAGCAATGTCGGTTCTTCAGTTGCGAGATAGACCGGGATCGCAGCCGTGATCGCCTCGCACCTTTCATAAAGATCGCCCAATACGTGCCGGCGCGACAAGGATAAGATATTTATTGCCATAACTCGACCTAAGATCCTCAATGCTGTCTTACAAAAACGCCCCGGCGCTAACCGGGGCATCTTGTTTCGGCTCCAGGCCTATTACCATTTCTGTCCGCGATAACCACCACCGCCACCGCCGCCGCCGCCACCGCCACCGTAGCCACCTCGGCCACCACCACCGCCGCCGCCGTAGCCACCGCGGCCACCACCACCCCCACCGCCGTTGCGGTTGGTTTGGGGTTTCGCCTCGTTTACTTTCAGCTCGCGGCCGTCGATCTCTTTCCCGTTAAGCTGCGAGATCGCATTTTGGCCTTCTTCTTGCGACGACATTTCGACAAAGCCGAAACCGCGCGAGCGGCCCGTTTCCCGGTCCTCGATAACGTTGGCCGACTGAACAGTTCCGACCGTTCCAAAAAGTTCGGTCAGTTCCTGAGCCGATGTATTGAAGGAAAGATTTCCTACGTAGAGTTTCATTTGTGTAATTTCCTTTCCCGGTCTGCCGGGTCTGCTATGAAGTGTCGAGGGCGGCTTGGGATCTCTTAGGAAAGGCCGGATCTCGGATACTCAAAATTTCTGAGAGCTACTTCTTGTGTTCTAACTAAGGCCTGCTCTCAAACTTATCCAAAAACCGTTAAAGACAAAGCGCGTCAAACAGCCGACGCGAGAGTAGGATTGCAAGCATACACACTGACACTTTATGCCCGAAATTGCAAGCCGTCGCCCGCGACGGGAATGACTAGAGAGCACATATTGCTGTGCGATAGACAAACCGAACCGTGCTCCGACCACGGCCGATCTGCTCGAAGCGATCGCCTCGGGCCCGTGCGGCAATCAAGCCGGCAGTTTCGTTTACGGCGCATCGTCTCCGCAACACTTCCGGTTTTTCTTGCCTTAGGTGATGACGAATGCAATGATGGGAGTAAGTCAGGTGCTCCAGTTAACGATTTTGAAGAGCGAAAACGCAAAGGCAACAGATGCATACAGAAACATCGAAGGCGACCAATGTTCAAGAACGCTGTGCAAACTGTTGCGGATCGGGTAAGAGAGCAATGCTGAACTGCATTTCGTGTCGAGGCCAAGGACGAATTCTTGTCATCCAGCCTTCGAAAAGATGCCTTGAGTGTAGTGGAGGTGGAAGAAAGGGTATATATACCTGTTCACGCTGTATCGGAACCGGATGGCATGGACACTGAGGGTGTAAATAATTTTGTGTAAATGGTCATCGCGAGCCGGATGGGTTATCGTTCGGCAAAGGAGAAGAAATGACCATAGGAAATACGAATAAGGACGCGAAGAAGCCGCGGAGGAAGCGTCGCGAGACGGACGAGACG
>JBGTIQ010000016.1:0-16308 GCA_041745575.1 Pyrinomonadaceae bacterium | reverse complement strand
AGAAACTCGGCCACCTCGTCGCAAAACCACTTGGCTTTTTTGGGCAGGTGACCTTGCCGTTTCAAGTGAGTCAGAATGAGCGAGCAGATCTTCTGCTCTTCGTCCGTGACTTTGGCCTGGTCAAAACGATTTCGCTTGGCGATCCGGTCGATCTCGGCGGAGGGTTCACCTGGCACCGACCAGATCTGCTTCAGCGTTTGTTGTGGCAACAACAAAATCCATTCTCTTTTTCGGCCCTGGGCGAGCGTGGCACCTATCACTCGGTACGATCGCTTCCACCACCATTCGAAAAAGAAGCTGGCCCACCCGGCCTCGCCTTTCTTCCCCTGCTGGTAGATCGCATGCGTCCAGTCGATACCGAACGCGGTAGACTCGACCGCTATCCGGCCACCCTGTGCAGCCTCCAGCAGCGATGTGGCCGCTTTTTTCGAATCGCCACGCCAGAACGGAGGCTCGGTCAAATGCAGATCCGTGATCGTTTGCCCGCGGCCTTTGCCTTCGTGGCCGGGCTGGACCGACGCCGTCGTGACGCGAGAGTTGATGGTCCCTTTGATCGGATCCTTAAACTCGATCAGATCTTCCGAGTAGTACTTCGTATCCGGCCGCACTTGCGCCGGCAGATTCTCGTACATCACTTTGAAGTCCGCTCGAAACTCGGCTTCGGTGTCCGGGTCGTGCGGTACGATCCGGACGTTGCGGCCCGAATTCACGATCGCATTCGCAAAGCTCGTCGCTTTGAAATACGTCGACAAGCCCTGACGCCGGCTCTTGATCACGACATCCCGGCCCGTCAGGTTTTCGTGAAGGTGCTGCTGGATCTCGTTGAACACAAGCCGCGTCAGTTTGTTCTCGTCGAACGCATCGCGTATGAAGATGAAGTTTTCAATGAACTGTCGCTGGATGTCCCGATCGTGCCAGCGCTCACGCCACCACCTGAGTGGTTTCAAACTTATGTCGTCGTCATCCGAATCAATCGAGCAGGCTAAACGGTTCGTCGCCGCTTTCATCCTCTCGATTGCTTGCTCCGTTGAGCTCGGTTTCCGCTTTGCCATAATGGGCCTGGGCCATCTCGGCCAGCTTCTCGCCGTGTTTCACCAGCATCGCGGCCGCCTTCTTATCCAATCCGCCCAGCCACTGGACCAGCTTTTCGTAACCGGAGACGAACGTTTCCAGGTTGTCGCGGCTTAGGTCCAGATTTCGTCTGGCCTCTATCTCCAGCTTGCAGAAGTCGCGGTACTGGTAAATCTCGTCCCGGGTCGCGTTCCGGCCGAGGGCCGTCTTCTGCATTTCTTTCCGCGCCGTGCGGATCCCGATGTAAAGATCCTGCTCATCGTCGTTCACCGCTTCGGTGAGCCGCTGCATGTGGATCTTTAACGCATTGTCAAAACCGTAGCGGGTGATCCACCCGTGTCTTTCCTTCTTCTTGCCGCGATCGATCAGGTTCTGTTTCGTCCAGCCCGGATAGACCTTTTGCATTTCCGTCTGGATAGCCGGAAAGTTTTTGCCCGCGTATTTGCAATAAAGCTTTCGGGCGAGGTCGATCGCATCGTCGTCATAAACCTTCATCGCGTTTTCAATTTTCGCGGGCCCCGAGAGTCGAGTCGGCGGGCGATCAAATCGCTGCCATTCGCTTTACCATCGTCCTCGTCGGCCCGCGTCCGCTTCTCCCCAACCCGAAGGAGAAGCAAACTGTGTTCATGCCTCCCCGAAGTCCTGCTTGAGCATCCCGACGAGATCGCCCAGGCTATACGGCTTGTGGATCATGTACCGCTTGGCCACGCCCACCTTTTCACCCACCCGTTCGATCGTTTCGTCTATCTCTTCACCGGTATAAAACACCAGCTTGACCGGCTGCTTCTCCGGGTGACGCTCTTCGTTCTTCCGGATCTCTTTCGCCAATCGCAGCCCGTCCAAGATCGGCAGCCGCAAGTCCAGGATGACCGCATCGGCCTGGTGCGAGTCGAGGTACTCGAGTGCCGTCAGGCTGGACGTAAAGCACTTCGTCTCGACGCCCTCGAGCGTGCCCACGGTTTCCAGCAAGTCGTTGGCCTCGGGGTCGTCATCCACAAGCACCACTTTCATCTCCGCAGCTCCTTTTCCCGCTCGATCTCGTCCGACAGGTCACGCCGTTCGATCTCGCGTTCCAGGATCGCGTTGCGGGCCAGCGTGTCCGACAGCCGGGCAAGTCTGGAATCTGCCAGCTCCTTGTAATTCGAAACCGACTCTTTCAGCTGGTCGTAACTCTTGCCTTTCCACACGGCGTAGATATTGGTCGTGATGTGCGACAGGGCCGCTCCGGACAACATGACCCAGCCGATCACTCTGACAAAGATCTCAGTCTCGGATTCGCGGCCGGTGAACGGTGTGGCCTGACCGAAAACGAACACGCTAAAGATGGCAACCAGCAGCACCGAGCCAAATGTGCGGAGAATTTGTTTTAGCATCGCAGGAGTCAAACGCCCCATTTACATTCCCTTGATGAACGGGATATTAAAACCGGTAGCTTTCGCGGCCGCCTTCACCGCCGACACGGGCACCGGCTCTACTTCCATCTTCAACGCCGGATCGTCCGTGGCATTCTCCGGATAGGTTTCGATCGGAAACAGCAGGTTGAGATAGTCGCGTATCCGCAGCAGCCATTTCGCGTACGGCGCGGCCTTCTCGGACTTAAATAAAAAACTGCGGATGACGCTGAACAGCATCTCGATCAAAAAACTAATGTTCATCGGGTTCTCCTTGGTTTGTGCTAACGGACTCTGCTGTAATACGGGCGTTATCCATCGAATTCGTATTGACCGCCGGCGTGGATACCGTGTCGGTCGTTATTTCGGTGCTGGCTGATCGCCGCCCGCTGGCCAGCGCCACCAGGGCGATGATCAGATCACGGGAAATATCTCGGACCTCGGGAATGCCGTACACGACCCACGCCGTGAAGACATAGACGAACAGCAGCGCGATCAAAATCTTGTCGAAATACTTGTCCCAAAAATGGCTCATATTCCGAGGGCCTCCCGCGTGGCCTGGCCTACGATCCCGTCTGCGGTCAGGCCGCGTACGGTCTGAAACGATCGCACCGCTCGTTCAGTGGCCGGACCGAAATCACCGTCCGCCTTAAGCTGGTAATGACGCGCTATCAAATTGACCTGGAGGGCTTTTACCGCCGCGCCTTTGTCGCCGCGGCGAAGAACGGGAAGCGATGACTGCGTGGCGGCTGGCAGTTGCTGGGCGGTTCCGTCCAGGCTCCAATCGCGGGCGTCGTCGTACAGGCGAGGATCCGAATTGACGGAAATATGTGCGTGGTGACTGTGAGGATTCGCGCCGGTGTATTTTTTCCAGCGCTGGAGATCGCTTCCCGGCTCCGTTATCCGGCCCTCGTAAATGATGTATTTGACCCGCTTGTCCCGGGATGCGCGTATGGCCGTGATGACCTGTTCCAGCGTGCGGTTCCCGCGTAGATCTTCGTCGATGTCGATTGCGCACACGACGCCTTTGTCGTTCGGATTGTGGTCTGACTTTCTATTGCGGTGAGCCGTGTCGCCGATCGTGCCGTCGCTGGTCTTATCGCGCGACGGATACGCGGCATTGATCTGCTCGCGTAATTTGATCAGGCTTTTGGCTAATCTCCAGCTCATTTAGTTTTGAGGGTGCAGCTGACAGACGTCGTTTCCGGCTTAGTGCTGATGGCGTCTACCTCTTTTTTGCCTATCAGTTTTTCGGCCAGCGCAATGCCGACGTTTACGCACTCCCAGAGTTTTTCTCCGTGCCGCTTGGCCGCGACTATGAACTTTTGCGGGTCTATGACGCGGGGTCCCGTCTTTGTCTCGGTCTCGCGCTCGGCCACCGCGGCATTGGTCCCGATCGCAATATCCTTCTCCTGGGTTTTCAGCCAGGCGGTCACTTCGTTCTCTATCGCGTACCGCTGGTCCCGCAGAGTCTGGATCTTGGGCTCATAAAACTCGCGGATCATTTGCGTGGTTTCGTCGAAATCCTTTTGCGCCGGCTCCATTTCCTTCGCCATCGCCTGTTCGATCTTGGCGGCCTTTTTGCCCAGCGATACCCACTCGGCAACTTTTTCTTTAACGGCCGCTCTTGATAACTTCGCCATGCTGAATTCTGGATTCTGACTTCTGACTTCTAATGAAAAATCCGGGACCGCAGTTCCCACACTCTACGATCCCGTTTTCAAGGAGGGGTATCTCGCGACACCAATTGCCCTTTTGCGAGTGTGAGAATCGCAATATCTTTTCTAGTTGTGAAGGGTGATACCGCCGATGGCGACAAGAAAGAAGAGAGCGATGATAGCGAAGGTTTCTATTGACAGGGAAAAAAGATATTTGTAGTCTACCGGCGTAAAGCCGACACGAGATATGCCTACGCTTCAGTACAAATTCGATTTCGCTCCGCGGCCTACGCTGCGCTTGATCGAGATTCAGGAGATCATGAAGCAGCACCGGCTGATGGGCGCAGATCCACCCAGCCGCGACCTGCTTATTGGTTTGTGCGAAGAAGGCACGCTGGAGGCGACGAAAAGCCGTGTCGGTTGGTTAGTTTTCGAGGATAGTTTTGATAGCTGGGTGAGATCACTCCAGCACAAACTTGCAGCTTAACTTTTACAAAGGAGAAAAATATGAAGTAAAGATTTTTGTTAGAGCTTGGAAAGTGAGGAAGGCGGCAGACGGAAATCTGCTGCCTTTTTATCTTGAGTAGTCGATGCCCGCGATGATCCCTTCAATCCGACATTCGCAAGCCACATTGTAAGGCGGAAACCCGAGATTGCGACCGTAGACTTCTATCGCGTACTGTTCATGGCTCAGAGATCGAAACCAATCGATCGACCGCTTCGCTTTTACGAGAGAAATTTTCCGACGGTCAGGACAATCATCACTCCCGCCGACCGAACGAGCTCGCTCAATTTCCGCCATCACCAGAGTTTCGACGTGTCCGTAATTGCGAAGCCGTTGCACCCAATATCTAATGATCTCGTAAATCTCACGGTCAGGTGCATCGACGAGACCGGCAATCTGTCGAAAATCATTCAGCTCGTCAACGGATTCCCGACCGAATAGAGCAACGCCATCCGTGAAATACCGGCCAACCAGAAATGACTGCAAATTTTGATCGTAATTGTCGACTAGATGAGAAATGAAGAGTCCGCTGGGAAAGGTTTTAGCGGTCGCGATCGAAACCCTGTCAGGACCGCCGAACTGAATGCCAACGCTCACGGTTTTTTCGCAACATTATCCGCATAGGACCATGTTCCGTCCGGTCTAAGTACCACCCTGCGGCCGCTCTCGGTTGTTGCGGAGATCGGTGCTTCCTCAACCAGTCCGTTCTCGTAGAGTTTCAAGGGTATTTTTATTTCTCGACCAAGTCCGAGCGCCGTAGTTGGAAGTAGACCGTTGTACTTAGCTACAGAAACGGGATCAACCTCGTGACGCTTCGCGACTGTCGTGACTGTATCTCCAGCCCGGGCCTTCACTACAAACGAAACCGGCTTGGTGAGATCCAATTTCACAAGAGCTTCGAGGGCCTCGACGCCGGGCGTCGATTGCGCCATGCAGGCGCTTCCAAAAAACAGCACTAGCGGTAAGAGCAAAACCTTCATTTTCCACCTCGCATCATCATCATCTCGATAAAATCTCCGGGCCTGCAGAGTTTGACATTCGGCTCCGTGCAGACAAATGCGAAATTATCCGCGTGCTTTTCCGCCGGCGTCTGTTCGCCCGTTCCACAAAATGCAGCTACGACTTTTGGATTGTAATAGTTCTGCAGATAGTGCGCGAACTCGTGCCATCCGATCCACGCGCGCCGAGTGGCCGATCGAAGCTTGGATGAGATGACGATAGTATGCAGTCCTTGCGGAGTGTGGTAGTAAATTCCGGTGTCGGTGTCGCGAGAAAATACGAGCTCGATCTCATTGTCGTCGCAGAGTGTGACGAAGTCTCGACCGGTGAGCTGGACCTTTCCGAAATTTGAAAGAAGTCTAAGGGGTTTTGGGAGGTATAACATGCTTTCTCCTATATTGCTGTCTATCGTAAATACCGCGCACGGCGCGAATCTCTCTAACCTTTTCTGCGACTGACATCTTATCCCAACCTGAAAACGCCAGCGTCTGGAATTGAGGAGGCGTAAGCCCATCGTGCCGATACCAGTCGTCGAGAATTGGTATTGCATTATCGTACTTTTCTACCGCTGCCTCAAGGTCGAATGCGTCGGTCTCTCCTAGATCCTTTAGACCAACGCCGGCATCCGCGATCTCTTCGCGGATGATCATTCTTATTTGAGTTTGAAGAACCTGCTCAATAGATATACCTCTACCCCTCTCGACGAATCGGTCGCCGTCTCCAGTAAGTAGCCAATGGAGTGAAGTTCCAGTTGACTCAGAGATTTTAAAGAGATTGTCGAGGCCAGGAGTGCTTTTCTTCCAATCGTAAACCGCTTGCTTGGAAAGACCTAGTTTTTTGGCTGCCTCTGGTGCATTTTTCGCGCCCAAAGACTGAAGAATTCTGGAAAAGATTTGCGAATTGTCAACCAACGCTTTACTTTTTACTTGACAGAAGTAAGGCGATGCCTTACTCTGGCATCTGCTTCCTTTCGGAACTCCGAACGGGACAGTAGGAAGAATAGCTATGAATGCACTTGAAGTCAAAATTCACCTGTTGAAGAACGGTCTAACCATCACTGGCATGGCTCGCGAGCTCGAGCTCGAGTACGACGCCACGTTCGAAAGCCTCCGGACCATGCTTAAAGAACTCTTCTACTACGGGAAATACAACCAGAAATTGGCAGCACTGGTCCACGACAAATGGAATATCAAGATCGATCGTAAAGATGCTCGTCCACAAACGGTTCGCGAAGCCGTACAACGAGCCGCCTGATCTTCAAGGCTTTTTGACCTCAACGTCAGAGCCTATTTTTTTTGCCCTGAGATGGGAATTGTTACTTCGTCTTGCGATTACAACGGCCGCTTACAAGCCCAAACGCCCTATGGATTCTCACGAACTAATGAAGCTTTTGATCCCGGACCAAAAGGTCAAAAGCGTTTCCGAATTTACCGGCCTCACAACCTCTCTGCTTTACATGGAGCGACGCAAGGCCGGCAGCGAACTGACCGATACCGGCAGCCGCAACACCATAGATCGGCTCGATCTCTTCTGCGAATGGAATCTCGATCGCAATCCGGAACTCGTCCGGCTCGTCGGCGAGCGTTACCTCCGGATGTATCACCGCCACACGTCACCCGCGGACGGAAACGTAACCATCTACGACCTGCTGAACCAGCTCGGGCTCGTGTCGAAAGAGTGCGGCGAAGCGATCGCTGCGTTGGCCGGACGCAAGTCCGTAAAAGATTGTGAAGTCGAGGTCGCCGAAGCCCGCAAGGCACTTGAGTCGGCACTCGCGATGGTCATTTCAATGGAGGACGACAATGCCTAAATTTCAACCCAAAGTCAGCGGCCAGATCAAAGCGATCTTCGGCCTCGGACGTAAACGAAAATGCACGGACGACGATCTTCGCGATCTCGCCGAGGACGTTACAAACGGACGCATACGCTCGCTGTCGCAGCTCTCGTTTGCCGAAGCGAACGCAATGATCATGAGGCTGGGCGGCGATCCGTTTACAACCAGCTTCCAGCCGCGTCGCACGCTTAACTATCACCGTCAGCAGGCCGGAGTGAAACAGATCGCCCAGCCCATTCACCTGAAAAAGATGAACGATCTTGCGGCCGGCCGCGGCATCGGCGAAGAAGGTTTGAAAAACCTGTGCACGCGAATGCTCGGACACTCGCGTCCGCTTACCACCGACGAGACCAACAAGATCATCGAGGCCCTGAAAGCGATGAATGCCCGCGACGCCAAGAAGGCACGCTCTGCAAATCCGCAATCCGCAATCCGCAATCCGCAATCCGCAATCGAAATAGGAGGTGGCCGTCTGATGGACTCGACAATGATCTTCATCTTCTTCGGCTTTATTCTCGTCGGCTTCATGGTCGGATATCCGCTCGGCGCAATGATGGAACGCCGCCACAACAATCGGCATTTCTTCGACGGATCTATGACGAGCACGCCGGCGCCGGTCCGCGCGGCCCTTCGCCGTCAGGATTCCATCCTGAACGCCGAAATTCTGGAGGACAAACGCCATGCCGGTTGACAGACAACTGTTCGATCCATTTGTCATCGGGGGCGCGTGCAGCCGCTGTAGAGATCTCGGCCTATGGATGGAACCAAACGGTTTCGTTCAGCCGTGTCCCAGCTCTCTGGACGCCTCAACTGGTCATCGTGACCAGACACCTAGCGGAAAAATGATTCAGCGGGCCATCGAACTGCTTCGCGAAAAGAAGCTGCCGGTCACTTCGCAGGTATTCCAGATCGCGATCACCATCGCGCAATTCAGCACCGAAACGCCGTGCTCCCGCGAAAATCTTCTGAGCACCTTTTTCACCTACCTTCCGATGACGCATGCAAACCAGCTGCGCAAGTTTCACTCGGTGATCGAAGAGCTTAGGAAGGTCTGGCTGTTACCCGTCGGCAGCCGAAAAGATACCCCGTCCGGTTACTGGATCATTACGGACCAGAAGGATTTTGAAGAATGGTTCCAGCGGTCCAAGGCCGCGCCCATCACGCAGCTCACGACTATCCATCGCGTAGCGAAGCGAAACTTTCCGATTTTTGCCGAACAGCTCGAGCTCGAATTTTTCAACGATAACGATCCGCCGCCGACCGCGGTCGCGGCCTGAAACAGGTTTCCGCCGTTACTTCTTTCTCGAAAACGCCCGGGCCGGAACGGCGGAGCGACATAAATCCGGCCCGGCATTTTTATCGAGGGCGAATTAACGATGATCTTTCTCGTGACATGTCTGGTAGTGGCCGCAGCGTGCGGCATGGTGCTCGTGCTGCTGCAGGAGATCTTGTTAGACGACGATGGCGAATAGTAAACGACCAAAAGAAGCTTACCGGATCGACTCCGTCGAGAAAGCCCTGCGTGTGCTCGAAGCGGTCGAGTCCGACACCGGCCGGCCGATACCGATCGGTCGAATCATTGGCCGGACCGGATTATCGCGGGACCAGTGCAACCGAATTCTGGCGACGCTCGAGATAAACGGCTATGTCGTCAAGGTCGATCACGGATTTGTCTACGGACAGCGTCTGATCCGCTTGGTCGGGTCGGATAAGGTTTGAAATTTTGACCTGGTCAACAAAAAACTTGCGCGCTGCGCAAGTTTTTGGCCGCCTCTTGAAAGCTAAGTTGTTGATTTATTTAAAAACCCCGTCTTGCGCGCGCGCAAGATTCTGAAAAGGAGATTTTTCCACATGGCAGATGACGATAAGTCGCTATCAAAACAGATCAGCGATCTAAAAGATCAGCACGCTGAAGAAACGTTCGAGCGGCGGAAGGCAGATCAGGAACAGAGTGAACAGTCCGAGGCGATGTACTTTCTTGGACGGATCAAACAGACCGGTCACCTTGCGACCGCAATCGCGAATAACCTTTTAGCTCAAGAGATTCGGGCCCTCGAGCAGTTTCAGAAAATGAAAATGTTCAAGTCTCTCGGTTTCGCGACCCACGATGAATTCTTAGATAACTCACCCTATGCTCCGGTGACGAAAAGACAATACTACGACCGCCTTGCTCTCGTTCGGAAGCACGGTGACGAGATCTACGACTTACTGACGTCCATCGGGATTTCCGTCCGTACTCAGAAGCAGCTGGGCAGCGGAGACTTGACCATCAAAAACGACACTCTTTATGTCGGTGAGCGTGAAGTCGAAATCGCCGATGTCGGGATCGTGAAAGAGGTGCTCAACGAATTATTCGAAGAAAAGCGAGAGCTTCTCGCCGAAAAAGAAGCGCTCGCCAAAAGCGTCGAAAAGCAGAAGGCAACAATTCAACGCGGAGTCACCGAGTTCGACGAGCTCCGACGTAACTTCGACGCACTGACCGAAGGCACGCCGTTCGAACGAGCATTGATGTCTGCCATCGCCGCAATGCTCGACCTGGTAAATGAAGTAAAGAAGCTGCCCGAGGGCGAACGGAAAGCCCGCGGCGAGGCGGACGTAAAAACCTTCACCGAGCAATGGTTCCGTCTGCGCGACGCGTACGGTGTGAGCTTTGCACTCGCGGCCAATACGCCGGCCATGGCCGGGGAATACAAACCCGTCGAAGAAATGTCCGACGAGGAAAAAGAGGCGACTTTTTTTGAGCGGCACAAGGACGTTCTGACCGATGACGATCTTGGAGACGACCTATGACACGACCCACACGTTCAAGCGACCGCGTCTGGACCGACCAGTACGAACGCGACGAAAACTACGAAACGACGTATCTGGACCGCGAGCCTTTCCGTTCGTATTGCCAGGAGATCTCAGACATTATTCACGCCGCCGATCACGCGCTCAGCATCGGCGACATTCACCGAGAGCTGGGCAGCCGGGCTGAGCAACGCTGGACCGCGGACGCATTGGAAATGATCCGCGGCATCGAGGAGTGCGGTGTCCGGCCGACCCGATACCGTCCGCGAAACCGTTCCCATCTGCCGATTCTGAACACGCAAAAAGAGTTGAACGAGCGGCTTTTTGCAAAAGCCTAAACCACAGCAATTTTCAAGGAGAAAATCATGACCCAGACACAACCCAAATTTTATGCAAAGGATGGCGGCCGGCTATATCAAACCGGTCCGCAGGCAATTCTCGCGGCTGAACTTATAGCCGTCCACGGACTGGATGAATCGCAGATCAGTTTCGACGGCGACGATCCGACGCCCATCTTCGACTATACGGCCATCGCTCATTTAAGCCTTCGTCTCACGGATATTAAAGACATGGATTGCTGGATCGCTTCGCGAGATCCGCGTGATCAGCGAGCAACGGCCAAGTGCAGGGTGATCCTGCCGGACGGCCGCACCCGCAGCGTCGAAGCGTCGGCCGTCGTCGGCGAGCTCATGCATGACGGCAAGCCCATCGAAACATGGCAGCTTGCCGAATCGATGGCCCAGTCTCGGGCCTCCCGGATCGGCATCCGTTCGGTCGGCATCAACCTTATGAAGGCCCATAAGGAATTCGTAAAGACCGGAGCTCCTGCAAACGGTCACACCGATCACGATCCTCGCAAACCTTATTACGACGAGATCCACATGCTGGCCGAGAATCTGGACCTGATCAAAGGCGGCGATAAATCGGAATACCGCCTGTTCCTGGCGGGCATGTTTCTCGGACGGGAAAGCGCGGTCGATCTTGACAATAACGAACTTAACTTTTTGGTTACGACACTCCGGGCGATGGATCGAGTCCGACGACAGCGGGCATCCGCGGCCGTCGTCTAGGTCCGTCCAGAGGTCGGCGTGCGGTGGTAACAGCCAACCCGCATCGCACGCCGACACTTCGGTTCACTGACTGATATGAACAAAGTCTTAGGAAACATTGCTATCGCGGAGATCCGAGAAGCTATGCGCGGTTTGAGCGGCAAGGCCGCTGGAACGATGGCTGCGCGCATGGCGGAGCTCCACAACGTAAAAATCAAACGGATCTATTCGCTGACCAGCGATCTGCGTCCGGGCCGCAAAAAACGAGCGGATGCCGGAAAGCGATCGTTCGTGCTGGAGCCCGGCACCGACGTCTGGAAAGCGGCCCAGCTGGTGGTTGGCGGGAAGATGGATCTACAGCTCGCTCTCGACACGATCCAACTGCGCAACCCGGACGCGAAGCTGCCGACGCTGGAAACTTTTCGCCGGATCATGGCCGAGAACGGCCTTGGGAAAAAAGCGTTAACCTCCGGTCGACGTGCTTATCACTCGTGGGAAGCTGAGTTTCCGGGCGAGATGTTCCAGGTGGACGTGACCGCATTAAAGGTCCGCTGGAAAGATGAGAAAACGCGCAGGATCCTGCGTATCGAAGGCGTAGACAAAAACCATCCGCAAATGGATGCGACGAAGATCCGCGTCTGGCAGATCATGCTGATAGATGATCACTCTCGCCGGCGCTTTCTTCGTTACATTGCTACGACACATGTCACCAGCAAGGAAATGGTCAAATTTCTCTGCGAAGCGTTCGGTGTCCTGGGCGTCCCGCACAAGCTATATACCGACAACGGCTCCGAATTCAAGGGCCAGCACGTCAAGGCGACTCGCATTCTGAACACGGTCCTGGCGAAAGACGGCGGCTATCAGCACATCCCGCACATGCCCGGCAATTCGCAAGCGTCCGGCAAGGTCGAGGTCGCGCACAAATGGGCGGAAAAAATGGACCGCCTGGTCGGGCTCGCTATCGCCGAGGGTCAGATCGTGACGATGGAGCGGCTAAATGAATTCGCGGACAATGCTGCCGCCGCTTATAACGATCACCCGCATCGCACGACCAGGCAGACCCCTATGGCCCGCTGGTTCGGAAAGCGTCAGATCGTGAGGATCATCCCGGCCGAGATCATCGAATCCGCTCTGCTGTCCGATGAGTTCGAGGTCACACTCGAGGCGTCCATGACCGTCTCGCATAAGGGTGTCAGCTACAAGCTTCCGGGGGTACAGCCGTTCGTGAATTACGTCGGCCAGAAAGTAAAGGTCGTCGTACCGCCGTCCATAGATCTGATCCTGCTCACGCTGCCGGATGGCGTGGACTTCGAGATCGAAAAGGTGCTTGCCACCGCCGACAAGGCTGGCGAGTTTACCCGCGTCGCCGACAGCAACGCCGAGCAAAAGAAGAAAGAGCTTCGCGCCGGTTTCCGGGAAGACACCAAAGCGATCAAGGCGAAAAACAAACTCACGGGTGAGATCGCACCCATACCTTATTTCAACGTCCCCATCGAGCAGCCGGCGACGAACGTGGCGAATTTTCCGCACGCCGAACGCGTCCTGTCGCACGAAGAAGTCGCGGCCGTCACGCCCATCCCGGAGCCGGTTTATCTGGGCAAGGACATCGGCTACTGGCAGGGGGTCGCTGAATATGCGACGCGCTTTGAAGGCGGCGTAGACGAAGCGAAAGAGTTTCTGCTGGGGGTTTTCCCGAGCATGGCCGGCGAGCTGCCGGCGAGTGAAGTAGAGGCGGCCATCGACAGCCGTCACGATCTGGGAGAGGCACGGCTGCTCCGTGCGGTTTAGGAGGCTGAATGAGTAGAACGAAGAACGTGAGCTACATTGCAAACACCATCGATATCTCGGTGCTGTGTCATCGCTGCAAGGAAAAGATTCCTACTCCTTCGGGCGGAGATTCATGGGACCGAAACGAAATATCCAATGCATATTTTCGGGAGCTCGAGTGTGGATCTTGCGGAGCGTTTAACAGATTTCCCGCAAAGATCCAGAACGCATTTTCCGGCTGATAACTGATAACTGACAACCATTATGCCCGACCAACCCAAATCAAACGTCCGAGCCTTCGACCCGGATACCGGCGCCACATCGCCGCTCGAAGCTTTTCGCCTGAAGCACGGCATCAGCTTGTCCGAGCTCTCTAAGATCTGCGGGATTACGGGGGCGAGCGTTGGCTCGGTCCACCGGCTAACCAAGAATCAGCTTAGCCCGTCGTACACGCTGCACCTTCGCGGGATCCTTGCGAGAAATCTGCCGAAATATTTGATCGAGCAAGGGCTGGATCGTAGCGAGATCGACAAAGAACTGTCTGCACTTTTTCAAGAAGGAGAATACCAACCCATGATTAGTCAACGTATCGCCCTAACCCGCAAGGCCGTTAAGTTTTTCGGCCTGGACGTGGATCCATTCGCCCACCCGCCGCAATCGCGCGACGAGGTTTATATCAGCCCCGGTCTGCAGGAAGTGATCGATTCGATATTCGACGCCGTGCAGTATCAGGGTTTCGTTTGTGTTACCGGCGACATCGGCAGCGGTAAATCCACGCTGCGTGCGATGGTCGAAGAAAAATGCGAACGCGATCGCAATCTGCGCATCGTCTGGCCGGAGTTCTTCGACATGAAAAACGTGACACCCATGCAGATCGCGGAAGCTCTCCTGCGGACGTTCGACGCAGACGTGCCTAGAAACGCGGTGCGTCGCGGCAAGGAGGTCAAGGAGCTGCTCGCGTCCATGTACCAGGACGGCACCCGGGTCGCCCTCGGTTTTGACGAGTGCCACCGGCTGAATGACTCGACGCTCTCATCCTTGAAGAATTTTCTCGAGATGTCGTCTGGCGGTTTCAAGCGATACCTGGGCGTGCTGCTATTCGGCCAGCCAATATTCGAAGGCCGGCTCCGCGATCGCAAGTTTCGCGAGCTGATCGAGCGCGTCGAGATGATCCGGATGCCGGATTTCGGCGAGACGGCTGACAAGTATCTGGCTCATCGTCTGCAGCTCGCCGGCGGCAACGTAAAGCAGCTCTTCGACCCGGACGCGGTCAAGCTGATCTGCAGCCAGGCCACGACACCGCTGTCCCTCGGGAACATCGCGAACGAGGCATTCCTGATCTCAATGGACGAGTTCAAAAACTCGCAGGTCATCGGCGCCGCGATCAGAACGAAGATGTTCTTCGAGTCAAAGAATGAACCCGCATTCCGGCAGCGGAAGATCTCCGGAGGGAACTTGAAATGAATATCTATATCGCCTTGAGTTGGAGAAACCAGCACGCCGTCGAAATGCTCACTGATCACCTTCGCGATTGTGGACATACCGTTTTGTCGTTTATCGAAAACAACCACGGAGAAAACCCAAATTCTTCGGTGAACGAAGCCAAAGCCGTAAAGGCAGTCCCCTTCGACGAATGGTGCTCGTCGCCCGATGGCCTTCGATCGTTCAAGTACGACACCGATGGAGCGATGTTATCGGATCTTGTTATCTACGTCTCACCATCCGGAAAGGACGCCGCTGCGGAGTGCGGAATGGCGTTCGGTAAAAAAGTTCCGATCGTCGGCCTTTACGCGAAAGGTGAGGACTTCGGTCTCATGCGCCGAATGATGCTTGCGTGGTTTCACGACTACCGTCATCTTCTCGACTTCGTGAGGGACATGCAGGAGTTAAAAAATGCCTAAGAAATGTGAAAGCTGTCGCCATTTCCGAGCTGAAGGTGAAGGATCGCCGTTCAATACGGCACGCTGCAAAAGCCCGGTGATCGTCTTGGTTTTCAATCGCTGTCTAAGCGTCGCGATCTCTGACGCGCGTGAGATCTGCGACCAGGAAGGCGACGGCATCTTTGTTTACTTCGAACCCAAGACGCCGGCCGCGGGCCAAGCGTTCGCAAAAGCTGCATAGATAATTTAAAGGAGGCCAGTACCAACCCATGTCCGCAACGCAAAACATCCTATTCGATACGCAAGCCCGATCCGCGATACTTACTCGCGATCGCGTCTTTCGTTACACGCTTTGGCGACGATGGTCTGATGGCCAACGCTACGTCAATTTCATTCTTTTGAACCCGTCTACAGCCGACGAAGTTTCCGACGATCCGACCACTCGCAAATGCGTTCGGATGGCTAGATCGTGGGGATTTGACGCGCTTTGCATGACCAACCTGTTCGCGTTCAAAGCGACTGATCCGAGGAACATGAAGAAAGCCACGGATCCGATCGGTTACGGCAACGATCGCTGGCTTTTGAAGATAGCGAAAGACGCTTCGTTGATCGTGTGTGCATGGGGTCTCGACGGAGCATTCACCGGTCGAGCTGCAGCGGTGCGTCAGTTACTGCGGCGCTTTGATCTTCACTATCTGCGGATCACGCGTGGTGAGCCATGGCACCCGCTGTACCTGCCCGATAACACAAAACCGTCCCGCTGGTACCGAAGGGATCGCTAATCAAAAAGGAGGAAACAATGTCGATATTAAAAGTGAGAATTACTGAAATTACTGATGGTCTGATCTCTTTCTTGGGTGACGAGAAGGTGAAGGAAAAATATCTGAAGCGGGTGATCGCTCACCGAAAGGCCGACGAGATTGTGCAGGGCTATTACTGGGAAGACGGCAAAGGTTGCGCGGTGGGCTGCACACTCCACTCGTCGAACCACTTCGCGTATGAGACGCATCTCGGGATTCCGGTGCAGCTCGCGTATATCCAGGATGGACTTTTCGAGCGGCTGCGTAATGGCGAAGCCAAGTCTTTTCCCGAACAATTTCTGCAAGCGATTCCGGTGGGAGTGGACCTTTATCCGGCCTATTGGAAGTTCATGTTGTTCACCCTGGTAGATCCAAAGAACGGTCTGATCACGGCTACAGACAATGAGCGGGTCCAGACTGTGATCAGGCGTACCGCTGCTCTTTATCAAAAAGCGATCGATGGAGCGGACGTCACGACGGCCGAATATGACGAAGTCTATTCGGACGCTCTGGCCGCTCGGGCCGCTCGGGACGCTCTGGACGCTCTGGCCGCTCGGGCCGCTC
>JBGTIQ010000015.1:0-88858 GCA_041745575.1 Pyrinomonadaceae bacterium | reverse complement strand
AGGCGAAAAAACTCCAATGCAGGCCCGGCACATCCATGGCGTCAGCCGGGTGGCGGCCTGAAACATCAAAAACATTTCGAGTAGATTTTTGATGAGGCAACCAATACTCGTTCAAGTAGATTTTTTAATGAGGCAATAGGGATAAGTGCCGTCGGTCGCTCAGCGATCTATGAAGATGGACGGTACAGGCCGTTCGGCAGCATCGCCAAACAGCCTTGCGGCAAATCCGCCGTCCGAGCTTCGAAGGTGATACCAAACTTTACTTGATGGTCGAAAGACCGTGATCTCAGCCCGGCCGTCTCCGTCGAAATCGGCCTGCATCGGCATATCGCCGTTCAATCCGAACTGAACCGCGGTGAAACCCGCCGTCGATCGCAGCACATACCAGACGCCGGTGGAGGGGCGGAAAACCGCGAGATCGGCCCGCCCGTCGCCATCATAATCTCCGCTTACCGGAATGTCTTCGCTAACTCCAAACCGAACGATGCCGGCGGACCCGTTGGAGCTTTGAAGGTAATACCAGATACCGGTGGCTGGGCGATAAACCGCGATGTCCGTCTTGCCGTCACCGTCAAAATCTTCGTTGACCGGTTTATCTTCTGAAAGCCCAAATTGAATCGCCGTAACCTGGCCATCCGAAGTTCGCAAGACATACCAAACGCCGGTCGCGGGTCGGAACACAGCGATATCTGCTTTACCGTCGCGATCGTAGTCCGCGGGAACCACGAGATCCGTGGCAATGCCGAAACGAGTAACCGAGAAACCGCTGTCCGAGCTACGCAGCACATACCATGAGCCGTCCGCCGGGCGATAGACCGCAAAGTCTGTTTTTCCGTCACCATCAAAATCAGCGTTAGCAGGCTTGTCACCGGTTGTACCCCAGGATGCGCCGGATAGTTGACCCGTCGAAGAATTGACGATCCGAAAGTCAGGTTGGGGGCCGTTGTTAAGGTCGAAGACGGACAAATCCGTCTTTCCGTCACCATCGAAATCGAATGGAGCCATGCTGGAATTCTGACACGCGCAGACGAATCCGTCGGTGACGGCAAGGTCGTCGATGTACTGGCCCTCGCGAAATCCACCGATGTCCGAGCCGATCCTGAAACGTAGCCGCACATTCTGTCCTGCAGCCGAGGCCGGGAGTTTTGCACGTGTGGTGATAAATTCCGATGTTTGGTTTATTCCGCTGCGGCCCGACCACCCGAGGCGACCCGCGAGCGGATTCATACAACAACCGTCGATCGTTCCATCGTATCCGCCCGACAGAAACGATCCGCCGGCGGCAAGAATGTCCTGCCAGTCGCCGTCCCCGAGTCTTATTTCGAGAACCGATCCATCGTAGAGTCTGTTTCTCAGGAACGTCGTCTCTAGCTCGTACCAGTTGCGAAACTGAATTTCCGCACTAGTCGATACGACGGAAAACGCCGGAGAAACTACTTCGTTACTTCCTTGCTGAATCGGGGCAGGCGAGAACAAAGAGTTCGGTGTAGATTGATTTCGCGTCGCCGACGTTCGCCAAAGTTGGTGGTTCGCACTCGACGATGTTGACCAACCAGCCGGCAGATTTGGAGCCGTCACGCCGTCAAAATTCTCGTGCAGAGCAAATCGCCGAACACCAGTTTGCAGCGGTATTGAAAGATTACCCACCAATGCGCCGCCGTCGCGAAGCTCAAACTCGAGAGTGGCGATAGTGCCGCAGCCGACGGACGGCGCGATCGTAAACGTAAACGGGCGCGAAACCGCGGGGCCGCCCGGCGACATGGCCCCATAAGATTGTGGCGGACCGGGATTGACGATCGCGGCATTTGGTAACAACGTCGCCGTCAGATTCGCCGCGGCTATAGAACCGGTATTCTGCAGAGAGATATTGAAGCCGACAGTCTCGCCCGGTTCCGGAGCCTGATTAACGGCACAGCTTTCGGCGGTAAGTTGTATTCCCGCGCTTTCGATGATCGGAACCGGCTGAAGAGAAAAATTTCGAGTGACAGTTTGAGTGTCGGCAACCGACACAGACCCGGCTTGCGGAAGATATCCGCGAGCCGACGCGGTGACTTCGTACGTTCCCGGCAATATAGACAAACTGCCGTAGCTTCCGATTTGGTTTGTCGCCCTCGTATACGCACCGGCCTTCACAACAGCGCCGGTGATCGGCTGAGAATTAGCTGCACTTGTCACCGTCCCAGTGATCGCTCCGCGCGGAGCAGCCGTACATTCGGCAAACTTGAAGTTGCCGATCCGCGTGAGCCATCCGAAGTC
The DNA here is from genome assembly GCA_041745575.1 of Pyrinomonadaceae bacterium. Classification (GTDB taxonomy): domain Bacteria; phylum Acidobacteriota; class Blastocatellia; order Pyrinomonadales; family Pyrinomonadaceae; genus OLB17. The sequence continues at coordinate 86,602 of JBGTIQ010000015.1, read as the reverse complement.
ACTGAACTCCTGACTCTCGAGCGAATAGTACGCGTTCGTCATCCAGAAGGTGCAGTCATCGACCGGGTCGACGGTCATTCCGCTGTATTCTCCCCATCTCCATCCAAAAGCTTTTTGCACTCCGGTACCTTCGACCAGAACACGCTCCTGTCGAAAAACGCCCGCGGGATCTGTGGCCAGTTTTCCCGCGAAGAAGACCGATGGTTTCTTTTCGTCCGTCACGAAATTGTATTCGACGGCAAGATTGCCCTGATTGTCCTGTGCTGCCGCACCGATCCATCTCGATGAATCGTTATCGCCAAGTGTCGTTTGCTCGGCAATGGCAAAGGCAGTTCCTGTTTTTCGAAATTCGTAGACACGAACGCCGGCCCGGTACGGATCCGCGACCGATGTCCTCACCGTCTGATTCACGACAAGGGCTTCATGAGTCCCGAAATTTCGATATGCAAGGCGCGCGTTCAGACGATCGCTCTGCGAATCAAGCTTCTCGCCGGGAGATGGCTGCGAGATATCGGCACGTCCGTCAGGGCTCGTCGGATCAAAAGCGGCAACAGATATCGGGCTCTCGGCGCGTTCCGTAAATGTCGAACTGAACGGATCGTTGAAATCAGCGTGAAAATCGTAAAGCCGGATCGCGTCCTGTGCATCGCCGTATTCGGTCGCGGTGTAGCTCGCGAAAACATTCGGAGCTCCGGCCGGCGGCGGCCGCAAACCGTCCATGTCCGATGGGAGCAAGCCCTTTCGACGCGGGCCTGGTGGAACCGGCAAGTTGAAGTAGACGTAGCTTGCCGTTGGATCGCCGGCGAGAATTCTTGTCCGGTCAAATACGAACGCACCGGCGCCGACATAATCCGCGCCCAGGAATTCGTCGGTCGACATGTAGTAGCCGTCCGGCCACACGCCGAATTTTGGAAAATCGTTGAGCCTCACACTCGGCATGACGAACTCATAGCTGTAGTACTGGCCAAGCGGATCGCCTGTTTTCGAAACCGCGACCATCTGCCTGAAAGGCGGGAACGCCGTGCACGTCTGGCTGATCAGCCAGCGATCCGCGAGAGGATCGTAGACAACTACGGCCAGACCGTCATTACGCGTCGAACAGACTGTCCCGAGTGAATCGAAGAGGCTGCTGATCCTGAGAGGCTGTGACATCGGCTGCCCGCTTTTATTGAAAACGCGGAACAGGGAATTGACGATCTGAACATAGTGGTTCGGCCCAACATCGCCGTTCATGTCCGGCGGAATGATCAGCAAGCTATAGATGTTGGCGTTATCGAGATTTGCGAGCCCGGGGATCGACAACGAGGCTTGCGGCATTGGCGTGGTACCGAACTCGACGAGCGATGCATCGGCCTCGCGAGCACTGGTGGACAGACCGAAAAAATCGAATGCGGCTCCGATCTCGCGGACGGCGAGATCCCTTCCGTCCGCACGCGCGTCGATCGGCGGATTCTCCATCTCGCTGACCGGCCGCGAAACAGAAAACGCCGCTGCCCGAGCTGATATAGCTTGGCCAACTGTTTCAAATCTCAACTCCGATCTGGTGGATGCGGGCCGTTGCGATAGAAAAAAAGAAATAGCGAGCGTAAGTATTACAACGGACGGTACGTACTTCTTCATTGCTTTCTAATAATGCCGAGGTTCGGGGTAGAGCAATGATAATCCCCAACCTCTCGATGAAACAACAGGAAAGCGCGAGCAAAGTGCCAAATGTTTTGGGCTTGTTCAGACCGGGCTGAGGATAACGATCTCGCCGCGTCGCTTTGCCTCGTCGAGAAATGCCTCGATCTGTTGTCCGACCCGCTCTTCCGTCAGGGCTTCGACGATTTCTGCTCGTTTGCTGTCCAGCGACGGAACGATGACACCCGGGTTGCGTCTCCGAAATTCAGGCAGATACACGTTGTTATAGTACTGGGCCTCGTCGTCGGCCGTGATCACGATAAATGAGCGAAAGCGGAAGGTCAGATATTTGTCGATGGCGATTCGCTGAGCCACGATCTCCTCGAAATTAGGATCGCTAACAGATTTGAATCCAACCAGACTCAGGCGCCGCTCAAAATCCAACGGTGTTGGAAAATAAGAAACGATCTCGTTTATCTTTGCGTTTATCTCGGCCTTTGTCGCCGGCTCGCGGGGCAGCCTTTCCGCTTCGAGAGCGAAAAGTCGTTGGTCGATGAGAAGCCTCAGGGCGCGATTCAAATCTTCGGACGAGGGGGGATCGATCTGCACATTCGGCTGTAGTGCGAGTTGCCACTTCAAGTCTGAGAGTGTGATCAATTCAGTGCGGCTGCCATCGCTTACCGTTGCAACCGTCTTGTCCACGATTTGCTGGGCCAATAAAAAGACACAGCCGCTCAACAAAAAAAGACCGCCGGCCAGTATATGTCGAATTACGGTTTTTACTCCTGAAAACATCGCTAGTACCTTGATTCTACGTGATTTCCTTCCCCAGTCAACCCTTTTGCTGTCTCCCCAAACTCATTGACAAAATGTTAAAAAAGATTTTTAATTGCATAGAGGTTTTAAACCTCCACTTCTAGTCCCAGCCCACAGTCTTCGACTGCGATCCTCCGAGTTTCCCGCAGACATTAAAGCATGCCAGTCCCTTCCGCTGTAAAAAAACAAGCCAGGCTGTCTTTACACCTTGGCGATGCCCCAGATGCATCTGCCGAGCTGAAGTTTATTTCCGATCTCGGAAGAAGCCTTCTGTTCACGGTCCATCCAAAAAAAGTCGCAAGCCGAGTCTCATACGCGCTCCAGCAGGCGGCCGACGCCGAGATGTGCGCGTTCGTGGCGGAGCTCGAGAATATAGGCGTGATCAGTTGTGCATTTGATCGACGGGGTGAAATGGATGGAAATTTTCTCGACCGCCCGAAGTTTGAAAAATGGTTGGAGTTCATGCCGCCACAGGTCGGTCATGGCGAGGAAAGCCGCGCGGAATTTTTGTTGAACGGAACGGAGCATCGTCATGAGTACGTATCGCCGATCCACATAAACGGCCAGATACGCGGAGCTCTTGTCGTCGCGTTCGCACATAAGCGGGATTTGAGCGATTCAAAGATAAAAGTTATCGAAGCCGCGACGCAGATGGCGGCGATGAGCATCAATCTCTCGGCGCACTACGAGGCGGCGATCAACAGCTCGATCAATCGGGCCCGCGAAGAGCATCGGAGATTTACCGAGGCAGTGCTCGACGCATTGCCCGTTTCGCTTTATGTCGTCGATCGTGATTTCCGTATCGTGACGTGGAACCGTCATCGAGAGATCGGAACGCAGGGAATCTCACGCGACGCGGCTCTCGGCCGAAATGTATTTACCGTGCTTGCTCGATATCCTGAGGGCCAGGTTCGGGATGAATTCGAACGTGCATTCAGTACCGGTCGAATAGAAAGGATCGAGCAGCAGACGGCCGACGAAGACGGTTCGACCAAGCATTGGATGGTGAGCAAGATCCCGATGCTCGACCCCGACACCGGTGATGTCAGTCATGTCATCACTGTCGGTGAGGACATAACCGTCCGCGTCGAAGCAATCCACGCAGTCGGTCGCGCCGAAAAACTTGCGGCGGTTGGTCGCCTCGCGGCGGGTGTCGTACACGAGATCAACAACCCGCTTGCGACGATTTCCGCGTGTGCCGAGGCCCTCGAACAGCGAGTCAACGAAGGCGTCTTTGACGGCTCGGAGGGTGTTGAGGATCTGCACGAATATCTGGGTTTGATAAAGAGCGAAGCGTTTCGCTGCAAATCGATCACTACCGGCCTGCTGGATTTCAGTCGTCTACGCACGGGCGACCGCCACCCGCTGGACGTCGGCGAGATAATCCGATCTTCCGCAAATCTGCTTTCACATCAAAAACGCGGAGGATCGGTCGAGATCGAGATCGACATTGCGGAAGATCTGCCGACAATAAATGCCGATGGCGGTCAGCTCCAGCAAGCTGTGATAGCGCTGGCGACTAACGCTATCGATGCTATGCCGGATGGAGGGACGCTGACGTTGAGGGCGTTTGTCGAATCGCGCCGTCTTGCTATCGAGATCGAAGACACCGGCGTGGGGATTCCTACGGAGGACATGTCGAAGGTGTTCGATCCATTCTTCACCACAAAAGAAGTGGGCAAAGGAACGGGCCTCGGCCTCGCAGTTTGCTACGGCATCATTACCGATCACGGCGGCAGGCTCAGCGTCCGCTCGAACGTAGGAAAAGGTTCAACCTTCACCATTTTTCTCCCGGTTACGGGAAAAGCTAATTAGATTTCCCTGCTCACAAACATATGGCAAAGCTACTTGTAGTTGACGATGAAAAGAATCTACGGCTCGTCGTTCAAAAAGAAATGACGCGGCAAGGGCACGTCGTCGAAACCGCATCGGACGGTGAAGCAGCATGGGAGATTCTCGAAGCCCGTGATTTCGATGTCCTTTTGTGCGACATAAACATGCCGCGGCTCGACGGAATGGGATTGCTGAGGCGGGTTTGTGAAAAGAGCGCCAATCCTCCCGAGACAATAATGCTTACGGGACAGGGGACAGTCGAAACCGCGATCGAGTCTATGAAGCTCGGTGCGTACGACTATCTGACAAAGCCGTACCGCATCGCTGAGCTATCGGCGCTGGTCGATCAGGCCGCCGAAAAGCATCAGTTGAAGGTCGACAATACTCGCCTTCGCGCCCAGATCGCACGGGGACAGAATAACCTCCCAGAGATCGTCGCCGAGTCTCCGCAGATGAAAGAAGTGCTGCGGCTTGTCCGGCGCGTCGCGCCGTCCGACACCTCCGTCATGATCACCGGTGAGTCCGGGACGGGAAAGGAGCTCGTTGCACAGGCGATCCATCGCCTCAGTCCGCGGAGCGAGAAACCGTTCATCGATCTTAACTGTGCGGCGTTGCAGGACACGCTTCTTGAATCCGAATTGTTCGGGCACGAAGCCGGCGCATTCTCGGGAGCTCGAAGCCGAAAGCTCGGATTGTTCGAACTCGCCGACGGCGGAACTCTTTTTCTCGATGAGATTATGGAAATGCCGCCGCAGCTTCAGTCCAAACTGCTTCGGGCGCTCGAAACACGTTCGTTTTTCCGGGTCGGCGGCGTCAAGAAAGTAGAGATCGATGTGCGACTTTTAAGCGCGACCAATCGCGACACCAAACAAGCGGTCGGCGAAGGAGCGTTTCGAGCCGATCTGATGTACCGCATCAACAGTTTTGAAGTGAACATTCCGCCATTACGCGAACGACGCGAAGATGTCGCTCCGCTGGCCCGGCATATTCTGGAAAAGGTCGGTGGTGCGAATCCGCCCGAACTTACGCCGCCGGTTATCGAGGCGTTGACGGGTTACACCTGGAGCGGAAACGTTCGACAGCTCCGTAACTGTCTCGAACGCGCCGCACTTTTGGCAGATAATGGCCGAGTTACTATGAGGGAGCTGCCGCCCGAGGTCGTCTATCGCAGTGAGAAAGCGAACGTATCGGTGAGCTATAACGCAAACGGTAACAATGGGAGCGTGGCCGCGTTCCATAATGCGGCGCCGACGAATCTCCGCGACATCGAACGACAGCAAATACTGACTGCACTTGAAAAGACCGGCTGGCATCGAGGAAAGACCGCTGAACTCCTGGGTATCTCACCGTCGACACTTTATCGACGCCTGCGCGAATACGACCTGGAGTCGCGAACGTAAATGAAAAGATCAGTTCTCGGGTTAGTCTTTCGCTTCGGCGGTATTTCCGGTATCACTTTCTAGCGATAACATACTTAACAACGTACTGCCGCAGCTTGGCACGGTTCGATCGCAAATAGGCAGGGTGATCGACCGCGATCCCGCTGTCTGGAGTAGCCATCAGGACATACGCCTCAAGCAGACCGTCCTTATCAAGCTGTTCGATAGTCGCGATCTGCTCATTCAGTTTTTTCGGTTTAAGTGTCTTCGCCATTGATACAACACTTCGAAGTGCGTCGGCCTCCTCGGCCAGCGAATGGCGATAGGTTTCTTCGGCGGGATAGGTCTTCGCAAATTTTTCTTTTTTCCAAGTCTCGCGCGTGGCCGAGTAGGCGATCCAAGCCATCGAGCCGTCATCAGCCAATGGGTTCACGTTGATTGTCGTTTTGCCTTTACCGTCCTCTCCAACCGTAGTCTTGGGAGCATCGATTTGCGGATGGGCCAGTCTCGTTCCGGTGATCTGACCCCACTGGACCATTCCTTGGACCGCAAACTTACTGTAGGGAGCGACTACCCAAGCCTCGACGTATCGATCACGCGCTTCGTTGTGCTTGCCCTGCCTCATGAGAGGCGTGGCGGAGTATCGATACGCAGTTTCAATATTTGGATCGATCGAGATCGCACGCTGGTACCAGATCTCGGCGTCGGTATATTTCTCCTTGTGAGTGTAAACATCGCCGGAGAACAAAGCGGCATAGTATAGGTTCGGGTCGAGTTTTAAAGCTTGCTGGTATAACGTGAGCGCTTCGTCTAACTTACCGGTTGAAAAGGCGGCCTCCGCCTTTCGCATTATCTCGTCGGCCTTCTGGTGTTCGGTAAATGGGGCTCCATCTCCGCCGTCGCCAGGGATTGAGTCGATCATTCCGCTCACCAGCGGTGATTCGTCTCCCGTCTCGCGAGCTTTAACGAATGCCGCGCGAGCACGAGCGCGAAATTGTTTTGCTTCCGAGGCCTTCGATGCGGTCGCTGCGCGCCCGAGCAAGGCAAACGCAAGGTTTCGATGAACAGCCGGGTCGTCCGGCAGTTTCGCGGCGAGCTTCTCAAGCAGCGGAAGTGCCTCTGTAAACTTCTGCTCATCGATAAGGCGAAAGGCCTTGTCCCGCAGCTGGCCCGTGTCATCTGTTTGCGACGCGGCCGGAGCAGGAATGAACGTGATGACGAAAAGGAGCATTATCGAAATGCCGACGATCTTTGCAAAATCTTTTTTCATATATGTATGAACCTTAGAAATCGTTCCAAAATCCTTCCTGAAAGTTCGATGCGGAAATACCTGAAAAGTTTCCCGGCCGACCTAGTCCGAGGACACCTTGCTAACTGACCTCGGTCTGGTTTTCGCAACGAAGAGGAATCGCTGCGATGAGAGAGGCATCAATTTTTGATCGCATTCTATCTTATTTGCTTGCAAAACCGAGCCAAGGCTCGGGCCTCCAAAGAACAACAACGCACAATCGCCAGACCATTTCAAGAGCTGCGGAAGCCTCTGCGAGAATCTGTCGAGCGCCCGGCAAGTCACATGCGAGACGTGCGGTCGGGTCACTTCGGAAAATTGTTTGTTGATTACCTTGGTGTGGTCAGTTAGTCCAAGTTCTCCGACCGCCATCCTCAAAAAGTTAGTCTTCTTTTCTTTCGATTCGATCAACACCGCTGAAAGATCGTCACGGGCGATGAGACATGGGATAGACGGCAAGCCAGCACCGGCGCCGACATCGGCAAAGCGCGTGTTCACTGGGAGGAATTCGAGCAAGGTTAGCGATTCGAGGATGTGGCGTGTCGCAAACTCAGTGGGCGAACACGCCCCGACGAGATGAAGCAGCGGATTGTGCTGGAGCACCAGGTCGTAAAAATTTGCCAACTGTTCGACGGCAGCGTCGGAAAGATCGACTCCGAACTCCGTCTGATTCGATCTCAGAGCTTCTATAAATTCGTCACGCATACTAAACACTCCGCGGCGACAGTAAACAAAAAAAGGATAAAGAACTTTCTCCTTTATCCTTTCTCCTTTCGATATGGTGCGGACGAGAAGAATCGAACTTCCACTGCCTCGCGGCAACAGGCTTCTGAGACCTGCGCGTCTACCAGTTCCGCCACGTCCGCATTGGGCGAACATTGAGAATACTAACAAGGGCCGTGAAATTCAAGAATGCTATCGGCGTTTGATATAGTCGGAACTGTGCAACGCGATCTACAGGGAAATCTGGCGACGGTCCGAAAAAAGATCGAGCAGGCGGCATTACGGTCGGGGCGAAACGCCGATGAAGTAAAACTTATTGCCGTAAGTAAGACTCATCCGGCGTTGCTCGTGAACGAGGCGATTGGCGCCGGTGTTTCCGTTTTTGGCGAGAATAAGGTCCAGGAAGCCGAATCAAAGATTCCCGAGGTCGGACGCGGAAAGGCTGAATGGCATTTGATCGGACATCTGCAATCGAACAAAGGGCGAAAAGCCGTGCAGCTTTTTGATGTCATTCAGTCTGTCGATTCGGTGGATCTGGCGACAAAACTAGAACGGTTCTGTGTCGAAGAAAATCGTCCGGCGCTTTCCGTTTTTGTCCAGCTCGACCTGGCCCAGGAAGATACCAAATCGGGTGTACCGGAAAACGATCTGACGGCGCTCGTTTCGTATTTGCGATTGTGCAGGCGGCTGAGGTTCGACGGCTTGATGATTCTGCCGCCATATTCTGATAACCCCGAAGATGTGCGGCCATACTTCAAACGCCTGCGCGATATTCGAGATGAGCTCGCGGGCGCGGGTGCATTCGCCGGCCGACGCGGCGAACTCTCGATGGGAATGAGCCACGATTTCGAGATCGCCGTCGAGGAAGGTGCAACCGTTGTTCGAGTCGGCACGGCGATCTTTGGAGAAAGGGAGACGCAAAGGTGAGAAGGCGGAAGGCGGAAGGCGGAAGGCAGGGATAAGCTCAATTTGATTTCAACTATCAACTATCAGTTATCAACTATCAACTATCAATTATCCATTAAAAGAAAATGCTCTCAGTAACCATCTATCCCGTTATCTGGCTCATCCTGTGGGGAGCGTTTATCGTTTTTCTCACGCTGATGATCGTCCGTCTGATCTTCAACTACAGCGATCCAAACCCGTTCGGTAAGATCGGACGGTTGGGTTTTAAAATCCGAAAGATCACCGAGCGCTTCGTTTATCCGGCCGCTCGTTTTCTCGCAAGCTTCCGCGTCGACTCACGTCTCGCTCCGCTCCTGGCGATTTTCATCGCACTCGTTCTCACCTATTTCACAAGCCAAATCATAGGCAATGCTTTGTTTGTGATCGATGGGTTGACGGCCAGCGTTGCAAATGGCAATCCAAAGATGTTCATCGGATTTGTCCTCTACGGATTGCTCAGCGTACTGGTGCTCTTCATTTTTATACGCTTTATTGCGCAGTGGTTCGTCTTCAAGTCCAACACGTTCCTCGGGTTTGTGATGAAGGTGACCAATCCGATCATGCTGCCGGTGCAGAAGATCATTCCGCGGATCGGGATGTTCGATCTTTCGGCGATGGTCGTACTGATCGTGATCAGCCTGCTGCAATCGGTCGTGCTCAATATTTTTGTCCAACCTTAGCGCCACAGTCAGAACCGGGAGCGGTAGCGACCGGGTTTCCCTTTGACAAAGTAGAGCCGAGCAGGCAGTCGGGCCACCCGGTCGCTACCGCTCCCGGTTCTGACTCGTGTCGCGAGCGCCTTCCGCGAAAAAGCTCAGCATCGCGAGATCCTCCGTGACGATCGTCGGCGGCGAAACATCGAGGACCAAACGGATACGAATAGACGGCATAGACGCCGCGGAGGTCCGGCGCGTCTTCAGCGAATAGCGGCTTCGGTGGAATCCATCAGGTTTTGCGCGAAAAATCCTGCGTGTTATATTTTCAGTTCAACCTAGTGTCCAGTGTTCGGTGGTCAGTGGTCGGAGTTAAGGTGACCCGATGCCAAGTTCCGAACACCGAACACCGAACACCGAACACCGAACACCGAACCATGTCAGGACATTCTAAGTGGCACACGATCAAGCATAAAAAGGGCGCGCTCGACGCCAAGCGCGGCAAGATCTTCACCAAGATGATCAAGGAGATCACCGTCGCGACACGCACCGGCGCGAGCGGCGATATTGATTCGAACGCGCGGCTTCGCAAGGCGGTTTCCGACGCAAAGGCGCAGAACATGCCGAACGATACCATCGACCGTGCGATCAAGCGGGGCATGGGCGAGGGCGAGGGCGCGAACTACGACGAGGTGACGTACGAAGGCTACGGCCCGAACGGCGTCGCGGTAATGGTCGAGGCGATGACGGACAATCGAAACCGCACCGTCGCTGAAATTCGACACATTTTCTCGAAGAACGGCGGCAACATGGGCGAATCGGGTTCGGTCGCGTGGATGTTCGACAAGAAGGGTTACATCGTCGTCGACAAGGCTGCAAAGTCCGAAGACGAACTTTTCGAGATCGCCATCGAAGCGGGTGCCGATGACATGCAGGACCAGGGCGACGTGTTTGAGATCCTGACCGCACCCGACAATTACGAATCGGTAAATGAAGCGATAAAAAAAGCCGGCATCGAACCCCAGGCGTCGGAAGTTTCAATGATCCCGCAGAATTATATCGAGCTTACGGGAGCCGACGCGAAGACAATGATGAAGCTCTACGAAGCGCTTGAGGATAACGACGATGTGCAGAAGGTCTACGCGAACTTCGACATTGACGAAAGCGAGATGGAATAAAGGAACAGTACCGGTTTTCCCGACTGACTCGCTATCAAAAAAACGCCCCCCAAGCGGGCGTTTTTTTGCGCTTTGTTTGCGGCAACGCGCCTTATTCGAATCGCGTACCTATTTCCGTGGCACACGTCGGGAAAGCGAACGTTCCGTCGGCGTTGTAGACCGCACCGGTTCCTGTCGCGGTGAAACCGTCCCCCGGTTTCATCAACTTCCACCGACCGAGCCTCTCGAACGTATCCCCCGTATGACGTGTCTCCGTTAAGGCGAAAGAATTGAAGCGCATATGAGAAACCTCGAACCGTGGAATGTGTCCATAGGCCCTGTCCCGGCCCTCGATTAACCGCCATCGCCGCGGTGCCTGCCACGGCGTATTCATCAAGCGTGCCACCCTGAGAGAATGTGATCATTCTGTTCTGATAACACCTCCGGTTTGGCAATTGCGGAGCGTTACCATCACCGACCACGACCCTTCGAGTGCTCTCGCGCCTCTCCCGGTCGCGATGACATTTTGCTCTGCCGCATTTTCATCCTTCATCTGCGCCGATACCGTGATACCCGAAAAGATCAATGTGATCATCAATATGCTTATTGCAAAGTTCAAATTACGTAGTTTCATTTACTCACCTCTCCTATGTTTATTGGTTGATTGCTGAATTCGGGAGATTCCAGCCGAATCCGTTATTGCTCCTGTTCTAGATCCTCGCGAGACGTTCACCGCATCCTGGAGTTGCACTCGCGTCTCTTTCGTGGGCTTTCCGGACAATTAATCGTTTTTGTACTGGTAATCGGCCTCGGAAAATCCGTTGCAACGAAAATGACCGAGTGATAGACTGAGCCGTCCAGACAAAGAACAACATCGGCATAACGCCTGGTCGATTTCCGTTGCGTATTTCACTCTAGCCCCCGTGGACGCGAAAGATACTTCGGCGTCCCTGAAAGTTTTCTGAATCTTTCTGAATGTTCCCACGATTGCTATGGCATTCAACGCAAGCGAGTTATACGCCTTTAAGAACTTCCGGCTGGATGTCCGGGAGAGGCTTCTGCTGCGGAACGGAGTGCAGGTTCAGCTTCCGGAGAAGGCTTTCGAAACGCTCTGCGTGCTGGTCAGACAGAGCGGCCATCTGGTCAGCAAGGACGAGCTTCTTGCTGAGGTTTGGCACGATGCCATTGTTGAAGAGAACAATCTCGCCAAGCATGTTTCTTTGCTCCGCCGTGTATTAGGCGGCGGGCGAGGAAAACAGAAGTACATCGAAACCGTCCGCGGTCGCGGATATCGATTTGTTGAAGATGTGAATGCCGTGCCTGTTGATGACACGATTTCGGTTCCTGCCACGATTTCGCAAATCCTGGCGACTGACAATGCTGCACCACCTGTCGCTCTTCAAGGTCAGGCGAGCTTGGCCGAATTCGATTCCATTCCCGATTGGCCGCAAGGCGAGGGGGCGTCCGAAATCCCGAACCCCGGGTCAATAGCGTCGTCGGCAAAAATTCAGACTGAGCCTCGCGGCTATCGCCGGTATTTGATCGCGATCATCGCGATCGCCCTTTTCGGCGGATTAAGTTTCTCTGGTATCTACTTTCCGACTGAGGAAGCCGAAGGCGCTCCGATCAGTTCGATTGCTGTCCTCCCGTTTACAAATGTGGGAGCCGATGCCGAGTTGGAGTATTTGTCCGAAGGATTGAGCGAAACGTTGATCGACCGACTGTCCGAACTTCCGCAATTGAAAGTGATCGCCCGTAGCTCGAGCTTCAAGTATCGAGGCGAAGATCTGAATCTCCGTGATGTGGCGCAGAAATTAGGCGTCTACGGCATCGTTGCCGGAAGGGTCACGCGACGTGGCGACGAACTATTGGTACGCGTCGAGTTGGTCGATGTCAGGGACAACAAGCAGGTATGGGGTGAAGTGTTCAAGGGAAACGTCGGAGACACTCTGGCGATAGAGGCGCAAATAGCCCGCCGCGTTTCCGGTGAGCTACGGTTGCAACTCTCCGGTGAACAAACTCAGCATCTCGCAGAGGCTGGCACCACGAACTCAGAGGCTCACGAGCTTTTGTTAAAAGGCAATTACTTGTACGGTACCGGGCAAACCGAGAAGTTGATGAAGGCCGTCGAAAGCTATGAACGGGCAATCGCGCTCGACCCGAATTACGCACTCGCATATGCAATGATCGCTCGTACCTACGGCCTTCTCGCAAACAACAGCTTATCTGATCCAAAGATCGTCACTCCCCTCGCGAGGGCTGCCGCTGAAAAGGCGGTCAAGCTCGATGAAGATCTGGCGGATGGGCATCTGCAACTGGCAATGCTCACGGCGGATCAGTGGGATTGGGCAACCGCCGAGCGCGGGTATCGGCGCGCCCTGGAACTGAACCCAAGCCATTCAGAAGCACACCGCCGATATAGTTCCTTCCTGAGCGTGACGGGCCGGCATGAAGAAGCCATTTCCGAGGCTAAACGGGTGCGCGAACTCGATCCGGAGAGGATGACGTCCGGAATGACTTACCTCCTCGCGTTGCTCCAGGCGCGACGATTCGATGAATTGATCTCCGAAAGCAAAAAGATACTCGAGGTCCAACCGGATCATCGGGGGGCGAAGGCCGGGCTCAGCAATGGTTACAGCCATAAAGGAATGCATGCGGAAGCCATCAAGCTCATGGAATCGCTTCGCCCCGAGATACCAACTTCGTCCTCGCAGATATACTTGGGCGCGGCGTACGCACGAGCGGGCGAGCGGAAGAAAGCCCTCGCCATACGGCGGGCTTTGGAAAGCACAAAGGAATATATTTCACCGGCCGAAATGGCTGTCCTATACACGGCGCTAGGCGAGAGTGAAAAAGCGTTTGCGTCGCTCGAAAGGGCATACGTCGATCGAGATCTGCAATTAAAATATCTCAACGCCGACCCGGGGTTCGAGCCCCTCCAGAGCGATCCGCGTTTTCAAGACCTGTTGCGCCGCGTGGGTCTGCCATATTAGGTTGTCCCTCTTAGGCCGCGAGCCCGTTGTCGGCCGCTTTCCCCCTTAAAGATTCATCGATCCAGAACGAATAAACCCGACGCGTCGCACTGCCACGGACGGCGAGTTCGCAAAGGAGGGCGCCTTCAAGCGACCAATTGTCCCCAAACGATCCGATGTCCATCCGGGGTTACGACCGTGAAATCCCTAATGCCCCATGGCTTGTCCGCGATCGGGGACAGGATCTTCGCACCGCGATCCAATAACTCTTGATAAACCTCATCGACGTTTTCGACGACGGCGTGGGCGAACCATGAATGATTGCCCGTGGCCTCGGCGGTCATTTCGTCCGCGCATTCACGAAGCATCACCTTGAAGTCGCCGAACGAAAGAAACTCCCAGCCCGGTGCCGTGAAGTCTCGTTCAAAGCCAAGTTTGTCGATGTAGTACGAAGTCTCGAGCTTCAGGTCCTTGACTGCGAGAACATGACGAGTATGAACGACTTTTCTTTCACTATTCATTTATAAATAGCTCAATGCCCAGTGCTTGCTCCGTCGTTTATAGTTTCCGTACCAGAGGCAGAGGGGATACAAGAACACCAAGCCGGCGATCCACGCCGCGTAAACCACCAATAGGGAAAATCCATGATCGGGCGGCGCTTGCATACCGTTATCAGGAAAGTTCAGGAACAGATATCCGACGGCCTTTCCAGTGGCGAGGCTTAGCAAGATCGCGACTCCGTGTGCCGTGTACCACTGCAAAAGGTAAAAGAACATCGGTACGCGGCCGAACGTGATCGCGACGCGTTGCCAGATCGCCTTGGAGTCGATCCGGTCGGTAAGAGCCAGGACTATCAGAGACGGCCCGAGGGTCATCAGCAAAAATAAAAGAGAAGGCGGATACTTCGTCGTGTTCAGAAATGAAAGGAACGTGAACACCGGACTCGCCTGTTCAGACCACGGAATAGGATCGCCGTAGATGTTTATCAACCGGACAACTACAAACAGGACGGTCGCGCCACTTCCAGCGACGAGAAGCCACTTCCTGCGTTTTGCCGGTTCCCAATTATACATGGCTCCTGCGGCGAAGCCGGCGGCCATGACGCCGATCCACGGGATCAGCGGATACAGGGCGAACGCCGCCGAGCCCTCAACGATTGGAATGATGCCCGGTTGGTGAAGGATGATCCACAGCACTTGAGATAGATCGGGAGGCGGTTGCCCCGCGAACGCAATGTTCGGCGGAACCTGGAATGTGTCGAGTAGATTATGAAAGACGATCATCAGTACGCCGATCGCCCCGACGATCCGGATCGGCAGCCAGATCAACGCCGCCATCACGATCATTGAAACACCGATCACCCAGATGACCTGCCCCATACCGAAGAATGAGTAATCGAAATTGAAAACCACGCCGAAGCGCACGACGGTGAATTCCAGAAAGATCAGCCAAAGCCCGCGGGTAAAGAGAAACCGCGAAAGCCCGGAGTTCGTCCTGCCGTTCATCTTTTGCAGATAGATGCTGATGCCCGAAAGAAAGACGAACGCCGGGGCGCAGTAATGCGTGATCCAGCGCGTGAAGAATAAGGGGACCGTTGTGGTCGTCGGATCGGTCGGGTCGGTTAGAAACGCTCCATGATGAACAAAATCGCGCGTGTGATCGAGCAGCATGATCATCATCACAACGCCTCGAAGAAAGTCGATCGAGTAGATGCGTTCCTTCAGTTTTTGATCGTCCATACATTTGGCGGGATCACGAAAAGCGGGTGCCGGACCTGCGAATTTGTCCGCTCGATCTCGGTGATACGAGTTAGATTTACGCCGGCGTGTCAGAACGGCCTGCGGTAGCGGGCGGTTTGCGTTGACCTACTCCGACGCGAAACCGATCGGGGTTCTAATCTTCAACCGTCCGCTACCGCAGGCGGTTCTGACACGCCGGCGTCGCATCACGTCCTACTGACCACTGACTACTGACCACCGTCCACTGACCACTGACAACTACTTATAAGCGATGGCCGCACTCGCCGGTCCGGCGAGATGTATGACCTCGGTCCGCTTGAATCCAACCTCGCGGCACCATCGATCAAAATCCGCACCGGTAAAATCAAACGCCTCGCCGAACTCGATCAGCATGTTCAGCGACATCATCAATCCGAATGCATTCTCGCGTCGGGGGTCGTCGATGATGTTCTCGACGACGGCAAATGCGCCGCCTTCGGGCAGTGCGTCGTACGCCAAGCGGATGAGATGCATTTTCTTTTCGAGGTTCCAGTCGTGAAGGATCATTCCCATCGTCACGACATCAGCGGGCGGGATCGGGTCGCTAAAGAAATCGATCGGCTCGGCTTTGACACGATCCGACAATCCGGCTTCGGCGATCTTGCGTCTAGCAATGTCCGTCGCCGGCGGAAGATCGGTCGACGTGCACGAGATGTGCGGATTATTTTTCGCTATAAGCATCGACAGAAGGCCGGTAGCACCGCCGACATCGGTCAGCGTTTTGTAATTTGAAAAATCAAACTTTTCGGCGAACGCCTGAAAGTTTCCGGCCGAGATGCCGGCCATCGCGTCCATGAACTGTTCGAGCCGTTCAGGCTGGCTGTAGAGTTCCTCGAATACACCTTTTCCGCCGTGCTTCGTTTCGTTCTGGGCCTTGCCGGTTTTGAGCCCGTCAACGAGATCGCCCCAATACGGATAAAGACGATCGTTCGCCATTTCGAGAAAGCCGCCCATGAACATCGGGCCGTTTCGATCGAGAAACGCTCCGGTCTCCGCGGTATTTCGATACTTCGCTTCGGGGCCGTCGCCATCGCGCTCGAGGAAACGCAGTGCGACGAGGGTGTCGAAGAAATCCGGATCCGAGCGCGGATCGAGATCGAGCGCAGCGCGCAATTCCGCTCCAGTCTTCGGACCCTTGCCGAGTTCAGTGAACAAGCCGAGCTTAACGGCCGAAAGCAAAACCTTGGCAGGCCAAAATGCCATGCCGACTTCCATTATCCTTGCGGGCGAGAGAGCACTCATATTCGTTGCAGTCATAATTTTTGATACCTCAGAAAGACACGCGTATTTTATCGGCGATTCCTACAATGGACCAAAGGGATGCGCCGGCTTTGCCGCCCGATGAGCGGAAAGGCTCTGCCTTTCCGGCGAACCTTACATCATCTTTAGCGGCTATGCCGCCGTCGGAGGCGGAGCCTCCACAAAAATTAGAGCACCCGAACGGAAAGGCAGAGCCTTTCCGCCCATCGGCGGACGGAGCCCAAAGAAACATCCTCGTATCTAACGAGCGATGGCGGCATTTAATCCTTCATTGGATAGCCGTCGATTCGGGTACCTCCTCAGTACCTTTCGAAAGGCGTCCGCGGCGTCGGTCTTTCGTCCGGACGCGAGAAACATTTCACCGGCGGCTTCCCATGACGGTTTCACGATCGCCGGCGGACCGTATTCAAAGACCAGCCTGTCTTCATTCTCGGCCGCGGCGACGATGTCTCGAAGCGCTTCATCGCGACCTCCCGATGCAAACCGGATCGCAGCGTCAAGTATCTGTTCCATCACCGCCGAAGTGTCGAGATCGGACTGGGAAACCATCGAGTATCGGCTCGAAGCGGCGGAGCTGTCCGACTTCGACGCCTTTCCTGCAGCATTTCGTTCGCGGAGCGATTCGAGCACGCGACGCGCTTCGGCCAGATCGTTTCGTCGCACGTATTCAAGTCCGATCGCCATTTCGTGATTCGCAAAAACAATGAACGATCTCATCCCGGAGGATTCGACCGGCGTCATCATCGACGCCGGACCTTTACCGCGGGTTTCCACGAGCATTGTTGCGCGGCACATGGCGAGGTGACTTCGGGTGTAGGGCGATGAATTTGTCTTCGCGTCTTCCTCGACAATGGCGAGCAGCTTTGCCGCGTCTTCATCTCGCCCGATCTGAAGGTACGCATGCTGAAGCCAGTGCAGAGGATGATATCCGCCCGTGCCCTCGTCCCTCGCGGTCTTCATCGCCGCGGTGTTGGACGCGATCGAATCTTCCCACAACCCGAGCGCAAAAAAGATATGCGACGGCATGTGCTGTGCGTGCGATGCGCTTCGTGCGACTGTTCCATAAGCCCGCGCAGCGCGAAGTCCGAGCGGTGCGTGTACAGGATCGTCATACGAATGGATCAGGTAGTGAAGCGCTCCCGGGTGGTTCGGATTTTTCTGGTAGATCGCCTCGGCCGCCGCGGCGGCCTTCATGTAATTTTCGGTATTACGGACAGTTCCGGTCAGGCCAAGCACTGACAACGCATAGAATGCCTGTGCTTCCAAATCATCCGGAAAACGCTTTGTCACTTCGGCCATCGCGTTCGAGTAGGCCGCGGCAACCGAGGCTTTGTCACCTTCCTCGTAAAGCTTCTCGACGGCGTCGAAATACAATTTTTCGCGCTCGGTCTTCGCCTTTGCACGCCGCTCGGCGGGCGTCGGAGCGAGTCGGTTGAGAGCCGCCAGAGCCGAACTGCGATCCTGTTCACCCCATATTCGATGATCGTACGTCATCGCTTCACCCCAGTATGCGAGGGCGAAATCCGGAGCGATTCGGGATGCTTCCTGAAAAGCTCGCCGAGCACGAGCATATTCGAAACTGTGAAGCAGCAATACGCCCTCGATAAAAGATTTCTGCGCCTCGGATGGCCCCGAGTTGGGAAAGTCGATCTTTCCAAGGTCGACGGGACCGCTAGTTTTTGCCGAGCCGCCCTCGTGATGTTGGCCGAAGAGCGGAGCGGCGAGAAGTACGAAAACGAGAATAAGTGCCATGTGACGCATTTTAGAAAACTCCATCCAGATTCAAGACTCTTAAGACGCCCGTATTCTACCATTCTGCTCCGAGAGTGGCAGGCGCTCTTGCGGCTCGCCGCTCAATTTTCGGAAAAGCTTGCTTTTCCGATCGCCGAGCCTTTGAGGCTGCTGCGGCTCGCCGCTCTATTTGCGGAAAAGCTCTGCTTTTCCGACCGTCGACCCTCTAAGGCCTTGCGGCTTGCCGCTCTATTTGCGGAAAAGCTCTGCTTTTCCGACCGTCGACCCTATAAGGCCGGAGCGGCTTGCCGCCGATCTACCTATATGTTCCAAATCTCAAGAGACAATCCTGCGTTCTATCTAACCTCCGTTGCTCAACGGCGACTTCCGGTATTTCAAACTGACAAGGTAAAACATGTGGTCGCAAATGCATTTGACGAAGCCAGAAAGTCAGGCGGAATCATGATATTCGCATACGTGATAATGCCCGATCATACACATCTCTTGACCGACAACTCTCGAAACATGGCTGACGTGCTTCGGTTCATGAATGGTATTTCCGCACGAAGGGTGATCGATTACCTCAAGACGAATGGCTATGAAGACTCACTTTCAAAGCTACGGATCCAGGAGCGCGAAGACCGGCAGAAGTATTCGCTCTACGAACATCACCCGAATGCCATGCGAATTACGGGTGAGGATGCGTTCATGCAAAAGGTGAACTACATTCACATGAATCCGGTCCGTGCCGGTCTGGTAAAACTTCCGGATGAATATCTTTACTCCAGTGCGCGACAGTGGCACCGAAGGCCTCTAGATAACGAACCGCTAGTTGTCGATCTTAACGAGATCAAATGGCGGGCCGGAAAAGCGGAGCTTTTCCGCAAATAGGGCGGCAAGCCGCAGCGGGCGGCATAGCCGCGATCAAATTCTTAGCGGATCGGAAAAGCAGAGCTTTTCCGCAAATAGACGGGCAAAGCCCGGATTAGGAAATGAGGCTTGGTCGAAGTCCGGAATGGGGTATCTAGGAATCCTTAGAGACCAGCGGACCATTCGGCGATGACGCGGGCCATCTCGTCGAAGACATCTTCGGTACTCGTGCGGGTGCGCTTCAAAACTTTGAAGCTATGATCGGCTGTTTCGAGTAGATGGAGTTTCGCGGGCGTTCCGAGTTTAGCGATCACAGGCTCGAGCAGATCCAGTTCGCCAAGTGCGTCGCGCGTTCCTGAGAGGAAAAGCATCGGGATGGTTACGTTGTTTAAATGCTCGGCGCGCTTTGTATCGGGTGCTCCGGCCGGATGAAGGGGAAACGCAAAGAGCACCAAACCGACAACGCCTTCCAGCGGCGCTTCCGACGCAGCGGTCGTCGTCATCCGCCCGCTGAACGAATGTCCGCCCGCGAGTATCGGCAGATCCGGCGCCGCTTCTCTCGCCGCTTTCACCGCGGATATTATCGTAGCGACACAAACCGGATTCGGATCGCGCCCGCGTTTGTTTTCGGAATATGGAAAGTTATATCGAAACGTCGCGATCTTCTGCGCGGCGAGATGTTCGGCGATCGTTGTCAGCAACGGCGTCCGCATATTCGACGACGCTCCATGACCGAGCACGAGCAGATGCGTCGCATGATCCGGCCGCATCAACAGGGCAGAGACTTCGCCCTTTGAGGATGTGGCGAGAAACTTTAGTTCACTAATCATTTTCTACCGCTTTTGTTTGCAGCCAAAATCCTCTCGAACAGTGGCTCAACGGCAGGAGAGAAGCCGCCTCCGAATCTCTCCGAGGGTTCAACACGGTTACCGGCGAAATCCGTCACGGAGGACCCGAACGTCGGTGAGCCGCGAAAGTTTTCGCACTCGAAACAAATCAGTAACTCAATACGCTCGCCCTTGTGAACCGCTCGAATCCCATGCCTCGGCCCGAAGCATGCGTTTCCGTTGCCCGAGGACCCAACGGAATATCGAATTCCTGCGACCAATTCCTTCCTTTGTTCCGAATCGGAAACTCTTGCATGTCGCGAAACCCCGTAACCTTGAAACTTGTTCTTCTCGATCGGCCAGAGGCCGTGAGCGTTTGACTTATCCTTCATCGTAAAGCGGTCGTTGAATTCATATACGTCAATGCTCGATGCGTTCTGGAGGACATCCCGCTGTCGGCTCGGAAATCTTTCATCAAGCTGTTTTAGGTCCTGTTCACTTAGCGGCGGAAACCCGAACACGCTTGTCTGAGGCGACGCCGTAGGGCCAGCTCTCTCGTAGGCCGGCGGCGGCTGAGTCTGTTGGTCCGCCGTTGAACACCCGATGGAAAGGAAGATGACGAACGACAGGGCGCAGCTCTTGGTTGTCGTCAATAAGTTTCGGATTTCGTTCATGTCCATGAAAATCTTGAACAGATCAATTTCGAAAGTTCTTCTTCAACCCCTGCCACACATCGCTGTACTCGTGCTGCAGCTCGGCGCAGTCCATCGCGAACTTCGTCGGCCTAATCACATAACGCGATTCGAACATGAATGCGAGCGTGCCGGAAAGTTTCTGCGGCGCTAATGAAGCGTTCGATGCTTTTTCGAATGCGTCGAGATCGGGGCCGTGGGCCGACATCTGGTTGTGCAGCGATCCGCCGCCGGGGACGAAACCTTCTTCCTTTGCGTCGTACGCGCCGTAGATCAGGCCCATGTATTCGCTCATCACGTTTCGGTGATACCACGGCGGGCGGAACGTGTCTTCGGCAACAAGCCAGCGATCGGGGAAGATGACGAAATCGCAGTTCGCGGTGCCGTTGAGATCGCTGGGCGATGTCAGAACCGTAAAGATCGACGGGTCCGGATGATCGAAAGAGATCGACCCGATCGTATTGAATCGCCGAAGATCGTATTTGTACGGCGCGTAGTTGCCGTGCCATGCGACAACGTCGAGCGGCGAATGATCGGTTTCGCAGGCCCACAGATTTCCGCCGAACTTTGCGACGATCTCGCACTTCGTATCTTTGTCTTCGAACCAAGCGACCGGCGTTTCGAAATCACGAGCGTTAGCCAAACCATTCGCGCCGATCGGCCCGAGATCGGGAAGTCGAAAGTGCTGGCCGTAGTTTTCGCAAACATAACCCCGAGCGGATTCTAGATTTTGGATTTTGGATTTTGGATTTTCTCCTGATTCCGCATTCCGCGTTCCGCGTTCCGCATTTAGAGAGACTCGGAACTTCAATCCGCGCGGCAGGCAACACACTTCACCCGGATTGACTTCGAGCACACCAAGTTCGGTGTAGATCGTGAGACTTCCCATTTCGGGAACAACAAGCATCTCGGCGTCGGCGTTGTAAAAGAACCGTCCATCCATGTCCTTGTTACAGGCGTAGATATGCACGGCCATCCCTGTCTGAGAAAAACTGTCGCCATTGCCGGCGATCGTTATCATGCCGTCGATGAAATCCGTCGGTTCATCAGGTATCGGCAACGGATCCCATCGAAGTTGATTCGGTGTGGTGATAACTTCATCGAACGGTGACGATTTGAACAGTTTGCTTTCGATCTGGCGGAATGGTTTGTGTAGAACACTGGGGCGAATGCGATAGGTCCACGTTCGTTTATTTGCTGCACGCGATGCGGTGAACGCCGTCCCGGAAAACTGCTCGGCGTATAAACCAAGCGGTGCTTTCTGCGGTGAGTTCCGTCCCACTGGCAAAGCACCGGCAGCCGCCTCGGTCGCGAACTCATTTCCGAAACCTGTTTGATATTTGAGAGCCATAAAAAAATTAGCCGCGGATCCACACAGATGACGCGGATCCGATTCAGATCCGCGCGATCCGCGTAAATCCGCGGCAAGTATACCGCAGCCATTTGCTAATCAGCCAGAACGGGTATGGCCGGTCGCATTCGCTCCAAAGGAATGTCCACCTTATCAGGAACGTTGAACTTCGGATCTTTCCGCAGGTCGAGATACAAATGTTTACTGAGAAACCTCTCAGAGAAATGTGCGAGACGGAGAGCCGGATACTTCATCGCCGAACCGAACATCCGTCGTCCCATCAGATAATAATAAAGCGGGACACCGAGATTGAATCGACGCAGAATTACCGGGTCGTGCCCCCGGTAGAAATCGAGATTGTATCGCCAGCACGTGTAGAAAAATTCCCACTGCAGCTCGGTCAGTTTATAAAGCTGAGCGCTTTCCTGATCGCCCATACGCGTTTCGTCGAGCGAGACGAACAGCGTCGGGATCACGACCCATTTCGCATCTTTCAGCGCGTGCAGAAGGTCGAGCGACTTCTTTGTGTCCTCTTCAGTCTCGCCCGGCAGTCCGATTATCCATGTGCAGAATGGAAACCAATTCTTCTTGTTCATGATCTCCATTCCCTTCAGTACGACGTCGTGCCACTGCTCGGCCTTATACGGATAGGCCTTGCCCTTCATGTACTGATTGAAAAGCCGTGGGCTACCGGTTTCGAGACCGATGAAGAGGCTTGCGTAACGATTCTCTGGGTGCGTCGATGCGGGATGTCGATGGATCGATCTGTCGACCGCAATGTGCGAAAGCTCATCGACGACCTCCGGATCGCGGACGATCGGTGCGATAGTTCCGTGCGATTGGATGACGTGCTTGACGCCGGGGACCGCGGCGACCGATTCGAAAAGTTTTCTGAGCGCCGGAATGTTCGTGTCGAACTTCGGACCCTGCTCATAAAGGAAGATATCCTCGGTCGTCAACATTATCGTCTCGGCGCCGCCAGCAACCTGAGTCCGAACATTCTCGAGGATGTGATCGAGCGGCAGGCTCCTGCCTTTGCGAAGCGCGATCGAGCAGAACTGGCATCCGCGGCCGCATCCACGCGTAACCTCGACAACACCAAAGATCGAACGATTGTGCGTCGTCGGGATCAATTCCATCGGCGGACTCTTGCCCTCGATCTTTCGCGGAAGCGCTTCGCGGCGAATTGCCGATTCGAATAGCGGAACGACGATCTCTTCAGCTTCGCCATCGACGATGCAGTCGATGCCCCACTCGTCCTGCAGATTCTTTTTCTCGATCTGCCATGAACCGGGTCCGCCGACAATGAGCTTCAAATTGTCCTTGTACTTCTGTATCGCGGGATGGGTTGCGAGTCGTCGAAATTCCACGGCATTCACCGGCTCTTTTGAGCGGCCATACATTCGAGTGTAAACGTCGGTTGCGAACGCGATACCAAGCGGATTGTGGGCGTGCAGCCCGACGACGCGCGTATCGGGCCCGACAAACAGGTCGAGCTGATCAGTCAGGCAAACGGCGATATCGTCCGGCGTGAACTTTTCGCGCAAGAGCGATTCGACGACGCGCAATCCGTTCGGTACGGCGACGGCCTGGCCATCTTCGAGTATCTCGTTTTCCCACGAGACATCGATCATGTAGAAAGGGAATCGTGCGTAATGAGCAGGTAGGGTTCCGAGAAGCATCTGTCGCCAAGTGCTGCTCTGGTATTCGCTCGCTTCGGAAGTGCTGGCCGCAAGTACGATCTTTCGGCCGCCGGATTCTGCGTGTGGTGATCCCACGAAACAACTCCTTTTCAGTAGAAATTCGGTAGGGTGTTAATGGTCAATTGACCGAAGTAGATACATTTCTAAATCAAATCGGTAGAAAAGTAAAACACAGTCTGCCGTTCAGTGGATCAGAAATTTGCAGATGTCGATCCCAAGTCGGAGCCGTCCGCCTTGTGTTCGAACGAGACGAAAGCCGAACTTCTCGTAGAACCCCTGCGTGTGCTGTGAAGTGGCGATAACCAACGGCAGACCCCCGTACGATTCGCACGCCCTTTGAATCCGGAAATAGGTGAGTCAAGCCGAACGAGACGGTTTGTCGGGATTAAGCGCAAATCCGCCCGCCCAGATAATTTGTTCGTCGATACTCGGCGACAAAATAATCGTCAGGAAAGTCCGACAGGATTACCGTATGGGCACTACGCAGTTGGTCGTTTGCTACGCTTTTTGCCTCCGTGCGACTTTCATGAGCATTCTTAAAGCGTCATTCACAGAGTTTGAATCCGGGAATGCCTCGCGCACATCTGATTCCAGAAGGACTAAGTTTGTTCCCGACTGGTATCGCTCAACGTATTTCCCGCGAACCTTGCCTTTCAATTTTGAAAGATCGTATTCAGCCCGCATTTCGTCTGAACCAATTTTCGTTTTATCCTTGCTCATAAAATTTCCGTTCTCCGTGTGTCGGCTCGCGTGCGCTAATAATTCGAATTATTTCTCCGTCGTCCGTGTGCGAAATAAACAGCAATCTGTCCTTATCAGAACGCCCGATAATAAGAAATCGACGTTCTGTCGCGGAATGGTCAGGGTCATCAAATGTGTCCGAAAGCGGATCGGCAAAAACCGTCGCGGCTTCTTCAAACGACACCTTGTGCTTTGCCAAATTTCGAGCCGCCTACTTTTTGTCCCAATCAAACAGCACGCCCCAAATATAACGGTTTCCTTTTGATTCTCCTATAGATTCCCCCGCCTTCTCTGCTCTTCCTCGATCGAAACGAACAGCGCCTTGAAGTTTCCTTTGCCGAAACCCTTGCAGCCTTTGCGTTGAAGAATCTCGAAGAAAACGGTGGGCCTGTCTTCGACGGGTTTGGTGAAGATTTGCAACAGATAGCCCTCTTCGTCGCGGTCGACGAGAATTCCGAGTTTCTTCAGGCTCTCGATGTCTTCGTCAATCTCGCCGACGCGGGACGGCATTTCGTCATAATACGTATCCGGAACGGTGAGAAATTCAACGCCGTTTTCCTGAAGCTTGGCGACCGTGTGACGGATGTCCTTGCAGAGAAGCGCGATGTGCTGTGCACCGGCCGAGCGGTAAAAGTCTATGTACTCCTGGATCTGCGATTTTCCTTTCTTACTTTCGGCGGGTTCGTTGATCGGGAATTTGATGTTGTGCCCGCCGTCGCTCATGACGATCGACATCAGCGCGGAATACTCGGTCGAGATATCCTTATCATCGAACGTGATGTAACGGAAAAACCCGAGCACGTCGCGATAGAAATCGCACCAGTGATTCATCTTGCCGAGTTCGACATTTCCGACGATGTGATCGACAAGCTGAATACCGACCTCATCGCCCGCGACTTCCTGCGGCTCGAAGCCGGGAAGGAATGGACCTAGGTATTTTGGATTTTGGATTTTGGATTTTGGATTTCCGTTTCCATTCGTACCCTTCGCGATATCACGGCTATCAAGATATGAATAGAAGGAATGGATAGTATCGCCGTAGGTCGCTATCGCAGCGTGGCGGACGCAGCCGTTCTCGTCGGACAGATCGCGCGGCTCAATCACCGGCGTCGCACCGCGTTTCACCGATTCGTTGAACGCGTGATCGGCGTCCTCGACCTGAAACGCAATGTCGCGAACACCGTCGCCGTGTTGTTTGATATGCTCCGCCGCGGCATGCTCAGGCGACAGCGGTGTCGTAAGTACAAAGTTGACGCGGTTCTGCCGCATGAGATAACTAGTCGTCTCACGGTTACCGGTCTCGAGGCCCGAGTATGCCGCCCGCGAAAATCCGAATGCCTTGCGGTAATAAAACTCGGCTTGCTTCGCGTTCCCGACAAAAAACTCAACGTGATGTATCTTTTTTAGACCTAATGGATTCTTTTCGCTCATAACCCTCTTTTCTGCTCAGTAGAATATTCAAATTATAACTCACGCATCCGCTCAGGCCATATGTCCGCCATCCGACAGACGGAGCTCTCAGCTCCTGTGATATAGTGCGAAATACCAGCACCGAAATTTCCAAAATCGAAAAGGTAACATGATGCACGACGCGACGGATAAAAGTCATCCGATCCACAACCGGCTGCTTTCAGTTTTGCCGCCCCACGAGTTCGCGGTGATCAGATCTCATCTTGAGGCAGCTTCATTTACGGCCGGCACCATGCTCGCACGAGCTGGCGATACAGTGCGGACATGCTTTTTTCCAAACAGTGGAATGGTTTCGCTGCTCTGTGTTACAGAGCAGGGACGATCGGTCGAAGCCGGGTTCGCAGGGTTCGAGGGTATGATCGGCGTGTCCGCCCTGCTTGGAAAAAACGAGATGCCCTATGACGCGCTTGTCCAGGCACCGACCGAAGGTTTTACTGCCGATACGCGAGTCGTGCTGGATCTGTTCAACCAGCACGGGGCATTCCACGACGCGACCCTTCGATTTACATACGTGATCATAAAGCAGATGTCGCAAACCTGCGTCTGTAACCATTTTCACACCATCGAAGCTCGCCTGTGTCGATGGCTGACGATAATGTGCGAACGTTCGAATAATCGACACCTGAGGCTCACACAGGAATTCCTCGCTCACATGCTTGGCGTACAGAGGACCAGCATCGGCTTGATCGCAAATGCGCTGCAGCGAGCCGGGTCAATCAAATACGCCCGCGGCCGGGTCGAGGTAGTCGACCTTGATCGGATCCGGGCATTGGCGTGCGATTGCTACGCTATAGTTGCCGAGGAGTATGGGAAATTCCTCGCCGAAAGCAATTTCGTCCCTATGTCGGATAACGGGCAGACGGTCGCCGTGGTGTGATGCGACGATAAAGCACTACTCCTCGGCTGATTGTGATCCAAGATAACAACAAATCGTCCCTCATGAGGATTTTGTGTGTCGAAGACGACCGTGATACTTGCGATGTCCTGCGATTCGTGATGACGGAGTTTGACTTCACCACCGTCGATTCAGTCGCAGCCGCCGACTCCCTGATCGCAGCTCAGCAATTCGATCTTTACGTACTGGACAACTGGCTGCCTGATGGGTCAGGTGTCGAGTTATGCGAGAAGATCCGAAAGCTTGGCTCGAAGGCACCGATCGTCTTTACGTCAGCGATCGGGCAGCGCAAGGACATCGATCTCGCGATGAAGGCAGGTGCCGACCGATATCTCGTCAAACCGTACGAGCCTGAGAGGCTCGTCGAAACTGTCAAAGAACTGCTGAATCAAGCGGATAAACTAGCTCTTGAATCGTGAGATATATTCTCGCGTCACCTCTTTCAATTCTGCGTAGGACGGAATCACGTACAAGACAGGCTGCATCTCGCTGTATTCGTATTCGGTATTGATCACCTGTTCGAGATCGAATGGGCGACGCTCGACTTTATCGCTGAATGCATGTTCGAGCTCGCCGAAACTCGAAAGTAATCCCGCGCCGTACGCTTTGATCTCGTCTTCGTGTTCGACCAGCCCGAACTCGACCGTGAACCAATACAGACGCCCAAGCTCTTCGATCTGTTTGTCCGTCGCAATACGCGCGCCGTGGCCGATAAACTGGGAGTAGTCGGCGAAGTTCGGATTCGTAAACATCGGAATATGCCCGATCGCTTCGTGCACGATGTCGGGTTCGGGTGTGTACTCGGGTCGCGAGTGATGACGAATATATTGCGTTGAAAGCATCGTCCGCCATGAGAGCCAGCTCAAAAAAGCACGAGTATCCACAAGACCTTCGATAGGCGCGAGGCGGAAGTTTGTGAGCTCCTTCAGCTTGCGGCTCATTTCCGAAAGCTGTGGAATACGATCGTTTGATATTCCGAGATCGCGCTTTGCTCGCAAGTAGAATGGGCTCGCATGTTTTTGGTGGAGCTCTTGGAGCCGGGCAGCGACATGCCGCCATATACCTTGCTCTTCGTCGTTATATTCGACGTCGGTGATGACGCCGGTCTCGCGAAACTCCTTTGAAAGGCTCGCGATGTAATCGCGTCGCGTTCTGTATTCAGGATCCTGAGCTCCGGGGTGATCGAGATCGAGTTCCTCGATGTCTTCGAAAGGCATGTCCTTGAAGGCCGGCACATCCGAGTCGGAAATGTGGATATTGTCGATATTAAAAGCAGGTTCCGAGGTGGCGGCTGATTCTTTAGGCATGGCGGCTCCAGTCATAGTGTTGATGTCTGAGAATAGATCGGCGTTATCTGTGAAAACCTATTCTAATCGAACCGATAACGATAATGAATATCGATCGTATCTTAATATGCTAGACTCGCCTGAGATTATGAGTTTATTTTACGTATACGCTTAATGATATAAGGTGAGAGGCTATGATTGACGATATCGATCGGAATATTCTGAAGCAATTACAGCTTGATGCGCGGATAAGTTATGCGGAGCTTGGCCGCCGCGTCGGCTTAACCACGCCCGCCGTGATCGAGCGGGTTAGAAAGCTGGAAGACGCCGGAGTGATAACTGGCTACCGGGCGGAGATCGACACCGCGAAGGTCGGTCTGCCTATCACCGCATTTGTGCGGATGAGCATTACCGGCGTCGATTACAGTCACATCATCGAGGTCGCTGAGCAGTCGAATGAGGTCCTCGAATGTCACCGCGGTACCGGCGGAGATTCATTCATCATGAAGATCGCGGTTTCATCAGTCGAGCATTTGCAAGAAGTAATCGACCGCTTAGTCGCCTACGGCATAACGACGACGACGATCGTCCTGTCATCGCCGGTGAAGAGAAGGGTGATCAACGTCACGTAGCAAGGTTCGACCGCCAATTCTATCGTCCGCAGATAAAACGTTGACTGATCGTCATCTCAAAACGAACTCGTAAATCGTGTCATCTTCCATCCGAAGAAGTATTGTTGGAGTGAGCTCTTCAAGCGATGCGCGGAGTTTGCCTTTCAAGACTACACGTTCGCTCAGAGAACCAGTGTATGATCGGACCAAAAGGCCAAGACGTGAGGCCGCGTTAGAGGTGAGAATGTCCGTAATAAATTCGATCCAGTCGGAAGCAAAAACGAGCCTGGATTCATGCCCTGCCGCTTGACCACGTTTATCTTTATCGTTGGCTAGCCTCCTTTCCTTCAACCATCGTTCGATCCGAGCCTGGCTCCAGCCCTTTTTTTCTAATTTCTCGATCGCGGCGATTTCATACTTCGCTGTTTCAGCAGAATCAGGTTTGTCGCCCTCGGCTTCGCTCCCTAGCACTGTCCCGCAGTCGCACCTTCCTCGTGTTGTCGAGATGTAGTAATCACCGGTCTCGAGCGACTCTCGGACAGAAAAGTTTTCGATCTCCTCGAACCCGAGCTTATGGCGATCGAATATCTCACGACAGAGCGCCAACTCGGCATCTTTCGGAAGCGTTGCGGTGATGAATTCACACATCGTAGCACTAGTTCCAGGCGACCTGACTCCGCAGCCGCAGGACAGACCTTTCTTTACCCAGCGTCTCAAAAACCGAAAGCATCGACGGTCCGACGGCGACGCCGGTAAGCAATGTGCGTGCACCGTTCATGATCACGCCCAGCTTGGTGCCTTTCTCTTCGGCAAACGCCTTGACCACGTTCTCGATCTCGGCTTCGGTAAACGATTCCATCAGACCAAAGCGCTCGGCAAGTTCCGGCAGCCAAGTACGGAGATCGGGAAACTTCGTCAGGTTCTTCGCGACCGCCGTCGGATCGAAATCGTAATCCTCACTAAAATACGCGCGGCCCTGTGCAGAAAAGTCTTTCAGCGTGAAGAAGCGATGGCGGATCAGATCCACGGTCCGTTCGAACCACTCTCGTCCGAAGCTCCCCTCCTGGATAGGAGGGGTGTCTGCCGCTTCGGCAGACGGGGTGGTGGAACTGCTCTCGTCATCCTCATACTCTTCACGCCACAGCTTCGACGACTTCAGCTCCGCCTTCACCAAAGGCAGCAGTTCATCGAGCGACATCGTTCGTATGTATTCAGCGTTCATCCAGAGCGCCTTGTCGTCGGTCCAGTGACGAGGATCGTTCTCCTGAAAATTAAAAACTGCATTCGAGCGATGGATGTGATCAAGCGAAAACTTCTCAATGAGCTCGTCGAGCGAATAGATCTCCTTTTCTTCTCCGGCAGACCAACCCATAAGCGCGAGGAAATTACGAAACGCCGCGGGTATAAAACCGGCATCCCGATACGTCGTTAGTGAGACGACCTCACCATGCTTTCGTTTCGACAGCTTTCCTTTATTCGGCGCAAGGATCAACGGAAGGTGCGCAAATGTCGGAGGTGTCACACCGAGAGCTTCGTAGATGAGTATTTGTTTGTGTGTATTCGTCAGGTGATCTTGTCCGCGGATGACGTGGGTGATGTTCATCTCGATGTCGTCGCAGACAACTGCGAGATTGTAGAGCGGATGACCATCCGAACGCAGCAGGACCAAATCTTCGGTATCCGAGTACTCGCGTTCCTGTAGCCCGTAAACCGCATCTTCGAACGATGTCTTTCCAGTTTCGGCGACCTTCAGTCTGATCGCATAAGGCTCCCCGTTCGCGGCCCGCGTATCGCTTTCAACCGTCGAAAGGTTGCGATACGAATTGTCGCGCATGTTCTTATCGGCCTGACGGGCTCGCTCGACGATCGCTTCTTTTACGGTCTTGTCGCTGGTCTGTTCCTTGGGTGTGAAATCGCGATAGGCTTTGCCTTCCGCAAGGAGCTTTTGGGCAGTCGCCCGATGTTTGTCGGCGTTGTCGGATTGAAAAACTACATCTTCTTCGTTCTGAAGTCCCAGCCAAGATAGCCCTTCAAGTATCGATCGTGTCGATTCGTCGGTCGAGCGGGCGAGGTCAGTGTCTTCGATCCGAAGCAGAAATGTGCCGCCCGTTTTTTTGGCGTATAGGTAATTGTAGAGTGCAGCCCGGGCCGCACCGAGGTGAAGATAGCCGGTCGGACTGGGAGCAAAGCGAACACGTGTCGTCATAAGGCATGATTTTCACGCATTACAGTTGAGTCTGTCGAGTCGGGGTGAGTCTGTCGAGTCTATCGAGTCTGTCGAGTCTATCGAGTCTATCGAGTCTAGCGAGTCTGTCGGGTCTGTCGAGTTTGAAGTCACAACATTCGATAGACTCGTGAGACTCGTGAGACTCGATAGACTCGATAGACTCGATAGACTCACCCCGACTCGATAGACTCGACAGACTCGATAGACTCTTCAGACTCAAAAGCCGCCAAACCCGAGGTTTGACGGCGATCATTCTCAAATGAGATGGCGGAGACGACAGGATTCGAACCTGTGGTACCCTTTTGGAGTACAACGGTTTAGCAAACCGCCGCTTTCAGCCGCTCAGCCACGTCTCCGAATACACGCTGCAAAGCCAGGGTTTAATTCTAGCGGCGGTGCAAACTTTGTCAAGGTTCACCGCATCATAAGGCCCAACAACACTTGTCTTTGAGGCTTGACACATTTACTTATTGCTCCGAAAATACAAGCGTTACTCGGAACACCACCTGTTTTGTTCCAATGATAGCCTTCAAGGCTGATCAGTTTTTCATGTCTCGACTTGTTTCGTTCGGGAACGTTTCGCACTTAATGGGCTTTACTCACGCGAGGAAAATTTTTCATCTTCTCGTCATAGTTTTGGCGGCGGTATCTGTAGGACGTGCGGAAACACCCGCGAGCGCGGGAGTTGTGGTGCCAGTCTCGGTAGATTTTGGGACGATCAAGGGAATTGTTCGCGATGACACCGGCAACCCTATCGCCGATGCGACCGTCGCGATCTTCAAAGCATCGAAAATACTAAAACAGGTTCGCTCGGCCGCCGATGGCAGCTTCATTGCAAAGATCCTTCCCGGAACGTACACCATTTTCGCGGTTGCTCAGGGCTACAATCCGGTTACGCTGGCTGATGTCGAGATAAACAGCTCCTCGCCACTCGTTTATGGATTCAAGCTTGAGCGGGCCGGCAGCGGCAACACGCTACCTGAGAAGCGCCTTGATCGAAATAATCCGAAATGGGTCATTCGCTCGGCGCAGACGAGTC
Organism: Pyrinomonadaceae bacterium; assembly: GCA_041745575.1. Lineage (GTDB taxonomy): Bacteria > Acidobacteriota > Blastocatellia > Pyrinomonadales > Pyrinomonadaceae > OLB17. The sequence goes on along the minus strand of JBGTIQ010000015.1, from coordinate 54,735 downwards.
GTTCGATCTATCAGAATACCGAGGGAGATACTCCGGCATCGTCAGATAGAGTTACGATCGAAGAAAGCGCACCGGTCGAAAGGGATGATTCCGGCAAGCGACATTCTCAATCCGTCGCTGAGACATATTTCGCAGGTTCCGACCGCGGAAGCTACGCGGGAATTAATTTCGCGACCCTCCTGCCGGTTTCCGAAGACGCTGAGATCGTTCTCGCGGGCCAGACAGGGATCGGCAGAAACGCACCGCAGCGATTAGAAGTTCAGACAAAGTTTCGGCCTGTCGAAAATCATCAGATCAGATTGAGCAGTTCGATCGGATCGCTCGGCTCCTTCGTCAGCGATGGTGTGGAAAAGGGCGTCGGTCAATTTTCAGTGCAGGCGCTCGATGAGTGGAAGGTACGCGAAGGTGTGATCGTCGTATTTGGCGTCGATTACGCAAGATTCGTTGGAGCCGGCGATGATTTCTCGATCAGTCCGCGGCTCGGGCTTCAGTTCGATATTGGGGCGAAGACCCGTTTCCGCTCAGCCTATACAACCCATACTGAAGAACGGACGTGGTCGAAAGCGGTCGAGCTTGAAGATGCGCAAGTCATCTTTCGCGAGCCGGCAGCGATCGACGATTTCGTGATCGAATCTGGCAAGCCGCTTTTAAACAAGAGCAACCGGTTCGAGTTCGGGATCGAAAGGGTGCTCGATAATAATTCGAGCGTCGAAGCGAACGCCTTCTTTGACGCAACTGCTGGAAGGGGTGTCGGGCTAACCAGTCTGCCTTTTAACTCGTCCACGAGCCGTCAATTTGCGGAATTTGTCGGCAATCAGCAAGGGGGCGCGCGGGGTTTCAGGGTAGTTTATTCGCGACGCCTGAATGGAAGATTCAGCACGGCCGCAGGTTACAGTTTCGGCAGCGGACAAAGACTTTCCGACGATGCGCTCTCGAATCCGGCGGATCTGTTTGAGAACGACATTTTTCAGTCGTTCTTCGGTCAGTTCGAGGCCGATCTTAAGACGGGAACGAATGTAAAAACTGTCTTCCGTCTTTCGCCGCAAGCCACGGTCTTTGCGATCGACCCGTTCCATGGACGTCTCGCGATCTATGACCCTAGCCTGAGTATTTTGGTGACGCAAAGTCTGCCCAATCTGGGGCTCCCGTTTCACGCTGAGGCTGTTGTCGACGCACGAAACCTTTTCGATTTTCAGACGGGCGTTGCCGGCGACGACGGAAGCCTTAGGCTTACTTCACATCGCCGCGGCCTTCGCGGCAGCATACTTGTTCGATTTTGATTTGAATTGAAGTGAACCGCAGATAGACGCGGATCGGCGCTGGATTTGGTTTTTCCTGTGTTTGTCTGACCGAACTGCGGTTTTTCTGTGTCCAAATTCTTGGATAAGTCGAGCAAAAAAATGAATAAGTCGGAATTGAAGAGGCGGAACGGCATTTTGACCCGGGCCTTTGCTGTTGATAAATCAGACTTCGCTAACGACTTATTGATTGAAGCCAGTTGGAACGCCTATTGCCTCGCAAAAACCTCGGATTAGTTTGCTTTTTAACGTGAAAGTTAAAGTTCTGACAAGTTGGAGTTTGATTTGGCTCGTGGTGACCGTTTTGCTGGTCGCCGGCGGAGCTCTCAACCTGTCGCAAAGGGCCTATCATGATTTGCCCCCGACCGACGGCGTATTGTGGGTCCAGAGGAGTGGCGCAATTTATGCGGAAAAGGTCACACCGGGCCTTGCCGCGTCGCGGGCCGGCATCTCGCGAGGCGACAGACTTCTCACCGTAAGCCTCGACGGCGAGTCGTTTGATGAAGTAGTTTCGGTCGCCGATATTCCGATGTACCTCGACGCGGCGGGCGTCGGCGGAACGCTCACGTACTACTACCAGAAAACCTCGTACTCCTTCGTGAACAATTTTTATTACGCCGATCTCAAGAACATAGACACGTTGCCTCGTTGGACCCCTTCGATCATTTTTCTGACGATCGTCGGTTTGATCTGGCTGGGCGTAGGCATGTTCGTGCTGTTCAAACAGGGAAGCCGGTCGCCGTTTGTGCTTCACTTCGCGATGGTCTGTCTCGCGGCGTTCGTCTTTCACGTTTACCGCTCGCTCAATCTGGGCCAGGACCTCGATCTCGCGGTGAATCTTCTCGACGATATTGCCTTCGCATTTTTTGCACCGCTGTTTCTGCATTTCTGTCTCCGATATCCCGTCCACAGCCAGGTATTTGATAACCAACGTTGGAAAACCCTTGCTCTTTATGTTCCGGCTGCGATCCTCTCGCTGACGATCCTTGTTTTCTCGCTCGGTCCGCTGTTTCCGATCGAAGCCATCAGTTCAGCATTAAGGAACTTCGCCGCCGCCGCAAAGCTCTTTCCAATTCTTAACCAAGCTCTTTTGATCCATTTTGTCGCCGGTATCTCGCTCGGTGCGACCGCCCTGCTGTGGCGATTTTTTACCAGCAAACAGGCTCTCGTTCGACAGCGTTTGAAGTGGGCGATGTGGGGCACGATCTTTTCGATCGTCCCGATCCTTGTTTTCCAGATCGTTCGCCGCTTTGTTTTTCTTCCTGAAGACACGATCGCAACTGCGCTAACGACACTGCCGCTCGCATTGATCCCGCTTAGCTTCGGGCACTCGGTCGTTAGATATCGCTTGATGGATGTCGACGTGGTGGTGCGGCGTGCGCTGGTATACGCGATGACGACCGTCGCGATAGCGATGATGATCGGAGCCGTCGCATTGGGTCTTGTTTTCCTGGCGGTCGGCAACAACCTTTCGACGACCGAGATCACGCTGCGTGCCCTGATCGCCGTTCTCGCGATGGCCGCGATAGTGATGCTGAGCGAGCCGCTCAAAAATTTCTTACAGGAGCGTGCCGACCGGTTCTTCTATGGTGAGCGTTATGATCTGCGGCAGGGGCTTTTGGATTTCGGAAGAACACTTTCAGCAACGACGGCGCTTGAGCCTTTGCTCGACGGGTTGAGCGACCGTTTGAAGCAGGTTCTCGGCGTCGAGAAAGTCGCTGTTTTCATCGAGGATGCGGGCGGCGATTATATGGTTGCGAGATCGTCGGGGCTGAGCTCAGAGTTTCGGATCCCGCCGGACTTCCGACAGATGATCCGCGCAAAATCCGCTGAGAAGGGCATTGTTCGCGCGGACGAGATCGACCTGACGGAGAACGAAACCGCGTTTACAAACGGTAACGGTAACGGCAACGGCAACACAAGCAAGATCCCGCCGCGGCAAGAGCTGCACTACTTTGTGCCGTGCGTTGTCCGCAGCAAGATGGTCGCCGTCATCGGCCTCGGCCGTGCAAGCGATGGATCGTTGCTTTCGTCCGAAGATCTCGAAATTCTTCGCACCGTCTCGGGCTATATCGCGGTGGCGATCGAGAACAGCCGGCTCTACCAGGATCAACAGAAGCACGCCGACGAGCTCGCACTGCTCAAGGAATTTAATGAATCGATCGTCGAATCGGTTAATGTCGCCCTGCTCGCTGTCGATGAAGACGGCCGCATCACTCGATGCAATACGACGTTTGAAGAGATGATGGGCCTCAGCCGGGAAGAGGCGGTTGGAAAACTTGTCGAAGAAGTTTTTGACGAAAGCTTTGCGTTAAATCTCGGAAACATTCTCGGCAAATCGAAGTGGCATTTAACCGAGATCCGGAACGCGTACAAGCTGCACACATACGATGGCAGCGGAAATTCTCTGATCGTGAATGTCGCGGTCGCCCCATTGCGTTCGATCTCGAGTGCGCAAACCGGCGCCATCATTGTGCTCGAAAATGTTTCATCGCGCGTAAAGCTTGAAGAGACTCTTCAGCAGAGCGAAAAACTTTCCAGTATCGGTTTGCTTGCAGCCGGCGTCGCCCATGAAGTGAACACGCCGCTGACCGGTGTGTCGAGTTACACGCAGATGCTGCTGGGGATGATCCCCGAGACCGATCCGAAACACGCCCTGCTGCAAAAAATGCAACGGCAAACCGACCGGGCAACAAACATCGTCGGTAACCTCTTGAATTTCTCACGCACTGGCAGCATCGTAGAATCGGCCGAGATCGACGTCAATAAGCTGCTTGATGACACGCTACAGCTTCTTGAGCCGCAGCTTCGCAAATCGAATGTTGAGGTTGTAAAGAACTACACGTCATCGCCACCCCTCATCTTTGGCAACGGCGGCAAGCTTCAGCAGGTGTTCACGAATCTTATCCTCAACGCTCGCGATGCGATGATGAGCGGCGGCCGCATAACGCTCGTTACCGAAAACGTGAACGACGGCGAGGTCAATATCGAGGTTTCCGATACCGGCGAAGGAATCTCCGAAGAAAATCTCAACAAGATCTTCGATCCGTTCTTTACGACGAAAGGCGTCGGCAACGGAACCGGCCTCGGTCTTGCGGTCAGCTACGGCATTGTCCAGGAGCATGCCGGAACCATCGAGGTCCAAAGCGAGAACGGCAACGGAACAACATTCAAACTTTCATTCCCCGCGACGAGCAAACAGCGCCAACGCGCGGTCAGCTAACCTATTATTCAAACTAAGACGTAGACGAGAAAACGGTTTCTCGGGATTACCGATCGACTTCTCAGTGGCCGGGTATTAAGCGATGAACCGTTTGCGCAGTTCTAGATAAAGGCGTCAGTCGAGAGTTTTAACCTCAGGCTATGCAGTGACCTGCCTGCCGATCAATCGCACCGAATAGATAGCGATAAAAAATGCAAACAGCATTATCGCCGCGGCCGTAAAGAACGTCCGGTAAAGCGTGTTGCTGTCCATTGTGTTTGCTGCATTGCTTAGAAGCAGGCCGCCGATCGTCGGACCGATGGCGCGGGCGAGACTTCCGCCGGATTGCAGTATGCCGAGCGCGGTGCCCTGCTTATGGTCTTGCGTCACTTTCGACGCGAGGCTTGTGAGGGACGGCGAGGCCAACGAATTTGCGAACGCAAGCATAATGCATACACCGAGCAATCCTGCGACGCCGGCAAATGTCGGGGTGATGAACGGGATTAGGACAAAGCTCGCCGCCATCATCAAGCACCCGAACGCCGCAAGCCACGTTTCACCAAAACGCTTGACGAGCGGACCGAACAAAACCCCCTGCCCGAACACGGCCGTCAATCCAATGAACGCGAAAAGATATCCGTTCTGCTCGGCAGTGTAGTTAAATCGAAACGCCGTGAAGAGCACGAACGCATACGTCATGATCGAGAACGCGGTAACCAGCAGAAAATACGTAAGGCTGATCGTGCCGAATTTTCGTTCGCGGAGCGAGCCAAGCAATTCTGCAATGCGGCCCACCGGTTCGGCGTCGGCGAGATCGGTGTGTATCCGGCGCGTTTCGGGAAGTACGAGGTAGACCGCAGCACCAGCGACGAGCGACAGCACGGCCGCAATAAAAAAGGGAACGTGGACGCCATACTTACTCGTGATGCCGCCGATCGCCGGGCCAAGCACGAATCCCAAACCGAACGCCGCGCCGAACAGAGCCATTCCCTTACCACGATTTTCTTTTGTCGTGACATCCGCGATGTATGCCTGGGCGGCTGAGATATTTCCGCCGGTGATCCCGCTGATGATTCGTCCAACAAAAACGAGAAAGAGCGTATTCGCCAATCCAAGAACGACGTAGCCGACCGCCGAACCGAGGAGGCTGACGAACAGGACCGGACGCCGTCCGTACCTGTCTGAAAGCCGGCCAAGGATCGGCGAAAAAACAAACTGCATCCACGAATAGATCGAGACGACAAGACCGATCTCGAACGGGTTCGCAAAGAACGGAGCGGTCTGCGCGTAGATCGGCAGGATCGGAATAACCATCCCGAAACCGACGAGATCGACGAACACAATAATGAAGATCAGGATCAGCGGCGTGGTGAAGAACTTCCCTGTGTCGCTGGATCTTATTTTATCGGCAACAGGTGGCTTGCTCATCGAATCCGTGTTTTAGGACGGCTCTGGCAACGCAGCCGGTCTATAGTAAGATAAAACGAATCTACCAAGTTTGACGGAGCTTTAACAACGAATGCGCGGAAAAATACGATCAAGTGGTGCCATCGCCCTATTACTCACAGCTATTTTCTTTTTGTATCAAGAGACGTCGGCCCGGCCGAAACGAACGGAAGGCGTGAAGGCCGCTCCCGCCGCGGCGCAGACTGCGGCACCGAACATTACCTATACGGTGTCAATGTCCAAGCCGTGGACACATTTGTTAGAAGTCGAAATGCGCGTGAAGTGGGATCGGATGCCGGCGCAGACTCAGGTGAAAATGCCGGTCTGGACTCCGGGCAGTTATCTGGTCCGCGAATTTGCTCGCCACGTTCAGGACTTTGCGGTCAGAGACGCCAGCGGTCGAGCACTTGCATGGCAGAAGATCAACAAGAACACGTGGCAGATAGATTCGAAAGGCGTAAAAGAGATCGTCGCCAGCTATCGCGTCTATTCGAACGAGTTGACTGTCAGAACCAACGAATTGAACGACGAACACGCGTTTTGGAACAACACGGCGCTTTTGCTGTTCCCTGCCGGACAGTTAAAGGCGCCGTCAACGGTAACCGTCAAGCCATACGGAAACTGGAAGATCGCAACCGGCTTGCCGCGTGTTGCGGGCCAGTCAAACAGTTTTCGAGCGCCGAACTTCGACGTGCTTTACGATTCACCTTTCGAGGTCAGCGACTTTAGGGAGATCAAGTTCGATGTAAGAGGAAAGCCGCACCGCCTGGTCGTCACCGGCGAAGGAAATTACGATCTCAATAAAATTGCCGCCGATACGGCAAAGATCGCCGAAGAGGGTTACAAGATCTTCGGGGAATTCCCGTTCGACGACTACCTGTTTATCCTTAACCTGCGTGGCGGCGGCGGGCTCGAACATTTGAACTCGACCGCTTTGCAATGGAACCGATTCGGATTCAAACCGCAGACGCGCTACAACGCGTTTCTGGCGCTTGTCGCACACGAGTACTTTCATCTCTGGAACGTCAAGCGGATCAGACCGGATGCGCTCGGCCCCTTCGATTACGAAAACGAAAATTACACAAAGCTTCTATGGGTCGCGGAAGGTACGACGGCATATTTCGAAGGGCTGATGCTTCGCCGCGCGGGATTGATCACCGACAAGGAGGTGCTCGATGCAAAGGCGACGATGATAACGCAGCTCCAGAATCGTCCCGGCAGATTTGAAACCAGCCTCGAGGAAGCGAGCTTTGATGCGTGGATCAAATACTACCGGCAGGATGAGAACTCGGTGAATAACCAGATTTCGTATTACGACAAGGGTGAGATCGTGAACATGATGCTCGATGTAACGATCAGGACCGCATCAGGCGGTGCGAAGTCGCTTGACGACGTGATGCGTTATCTCTACAACGAATTCTATAAAAAGAACCGCAACTATACGCCCGAAGACTTTCAGAAGGCAGCGGAGATGGCCGCCGGCCGGAGCCTGGACGATTTCTTTTCTAAATATGTACGCGGCGAAGCGGAGATCGATTACAACGGCATCCTGAACGGAATCGGGCTGCAGCTGGCCGAAGACAAGAGCGGTTCGGCGAAAGCTTTCATCGGCGCCGACCTCACCGAGGAAAATAATCGTCTTACGATCAGGGCGATCCCGGCCGATTCACCGGCCTATGAGCAGGGCTTGAGTACGGGAGATCAAATCGTCGCAGTTGACGGCTATCGAGCGAGCAATTCCTTTCTGCAGACATATATCGGGGAAAGAAAACCGAACGACACGGTGAGGCTCACCATCTTCAGGTTCGACAAACTCCGCGACGTGACTTTCAAGCTTGGTGCAAATACGCGAGCCACGTTTTCGTTCCGACCGGTGGAGCAGCCGACGGACGAGCAGAAAAGGCTTTATCGTGATTATATGAAGACGGAGCTAGGAAAATAGGGTTTATTGTTCTACGCCGCGATATGTTCCAGACCTGTGTCGCACCTAACGGAGCTTTGAAATCATTTCGCGGTTCGTTTCTACCAACATTTGGCTCCTAGCGGAGCCTTACGGATATCGGTTGGGCTCATTATTCTATGAAGGTTCTTTTTTTGATTGCGATCATAATTACGACATTGGCGCTCGCCGCATCGTGCGCACGCTCCGGCGTCGATCTGCCGGGCACTTCCCCAACATCCTTGAAAGATGTTCCGGCCGTCAGCCTTAACTATCGGTACGAGGCGGATGTTCCTCCGCCCGACGAGCCAAAGGACGCCGGGAAAGATGATCGGAATGCTGCGGTTCAGAGCGACTTCGATGCAAATCGTCCGCAGGAGATTCTCGACAAGACCCTGACATCGCCGGATGCCAAACGTGTGCTCGCCGTCTATCACAAAGCAGGCGATATGCAGTCGGAATTTCGTCTGGATATGTACACAGCCGATGGCCGGATCCTGAAAAAGATCACGGCGGAGGTTATGGCAGTTCATTTTCCCGACACGATCCGCTGGTCGCCCGATTCATCTACGCTCGCGTTCGTCGCGATGATCCGCGGCGCAACCGTTGACGAAACATCGACAGCTCCGGCACCGGATCCGGAAACTTCCGTTGCCTCGTCAAATCAGAACACAAACACAACACCGGCGGCGGAAACGCCGGACAGTGGCAATTCGAACGTCGAAGCTATGACACAGGATCCGGCGGCCGCACCGACGCCGGAGGCGCCGACTGGCATCCTGACGTTTCGGACGGAACAGATCTATACTTGCGACGCCGATGGGGCGGGTGCCAAAGCGCTCACGCAGAATGAGGGGCTGATCTATTTTTATTACGTTTGGTCGCCGGACAGCTCGATGCTTGCGGCGCTCGCCGCAAAGTCCATCGAGTGGAGATACCTGAGCGATCGGGCCGATCAAAACGGTGAGACGTTCGTGCCCGTCGGACGTCCGCGCGTGATCGAAAAAAGCGGTCGTGAGCGCAGGCTTGATGATGCCCTGACAGCCGTCCAGCCTGTTTGGTCGCCGGACTCGGCAAAGATCGCGTGTGCGTTTGATATTCAGGTCAGAATTTATGACGCGGCGGGTAACACTCCGACACAGGCCGCGATCCCGCTTCGCAATAATCTGCTGATATCGTCTCAGGCATACGACCGCGAGCAGGCGGCGAAACTTGAGGCGGCGAATGCACCGGCCGACGCGAACGATGCACCTGTTGCAAATACGAATACCGCGGGCCCGACGACATTGCCTGACGAGAAGACACTCGTCTCGTACAACCCGATCGTTTCATTGAACTGGACGGCGGACGATCTGCTTTATTTCCAAACCGCATACATCAGACGGATGAAGAACGAAGCGGACAGCGTTGTGAGCTTTCAGCGCTGGCACCGGCTCGTGTTTAGTCCGCAGATCGTTAATCGTTAGTCGTTAGTCGTGAATCGTGGAATCAATGATCCACGAACTACGAACAACGAACAACGAACAACGAACAACGATCCACGAGCTGCGAACCACGAACTACGATTAACGAATAACGAATAACGAATAACGAATAACGACGCCATGAAATACGAAACAATCGAAGCCATCTACGACGGCAACAAGAAGATCAGGGGTCGCCTAAAGGAACTGGTTGCGACGCTGACGGAAACGCAAACGTCGACGCTTCCCGAGGGCGAAAAGTGGACGGTCGCGCAGATCGTCGAGCACCTTTCGATGGTTGATGATAGTGCGATGCGGATCTGCACGAAACTTCTCAAGAAAGCCGAGGAGGTCGGCCGGGCCTCGGACGGCAAGGCGGTCATCTCCGAGAATTTTCTGCAAAAGAGTTCCGAGATTGTGACAGCGAAACTGAATGCTCCCGATATCGTTCAGCCAAATTCCGGACGAAGCATTGAAGAATCTTTAGCGAAGATGGATGAGAACACGAAGCAGTTCGAACAGCTGCGTGGCGTATTTGAGTCGGTCGACGGAACCGAGCTCAAATTCCCGCATCCTTTCTTTGGGGATATGTCTGCACATGAATGGCTTGCGCTGAAAGGCGGGCATGAAATGCGGCATATCAGACAGATCGAAAAACTCCTTGCGAGGATAAGCTAGAAAAGTTCCGGTTGCAAAGGAGGGCTTGGCAACCGGAACTTTGGATCCAAGCAAACCTTCTCACTTACGATCGAAAGTACGCCTGGATATTGTCAAATTCAACAGTGGGGATGAAAGGGCGAGACCTAATGCGATCTCGCCCTTTGCGTTTGATTACCTCGCGATCGCCGGGATGTCGCCGTTCAAGCCGAAGTGTGTTGCCTGAAATGCTCCGTCCGAGCTTCGCAAGATATACCAGTTACCATCCGACGGTCGGAAAACTGCGATGTCGGTCTTGTTGTCGGCATCGTAATTTCCGGCGACGGGTACGTCACCATCGAGTCCGAAGCGACTAGCCTGGAAGCTGCCGTTCGAGCTGAAGAGTGTGTACCAGACACCTGTTGATGGCCGATATACGGTGAGGTCTGATCGACCGTCGCCGTCGAAATCGCCGCGAACGGGGATGTCTCCGCTCAGCCCAAAGTGGGCCGCGCCAAACTGTCCGTCTGAGCTTCTCAGCCAATACCAGGTACCGTTGCTAGGACGAAAGACAGCGATGTCATCGCGTCCGTCTGCATCGACATCCAGCGGGATCGGTTTATCTTCGGCGAGACCGAACCGCGTGATAATGAATCCCGTGTTCGAGCTCTTCTTGATGTACCAGACTCCGGTGGACGGCCTGTAAACCGCAAGGTCGTTGATGCCGTCGCCGTCGAAATCGCCGCGAGTCGCGATGTCCGTTGCGAAACCGAACTGCTCTGAGCTCGTTCCGCCATCGGAACTGCGCTGGATCTGCCAGACGCCAGAGCCGTTCACGTTTCGGAACACCGCCGTGTCAGTTCGGCCGTCGCCGTCGTAATCTGCCGACACAACCGTATCGCTTATCGTACCGAATTGGGTCGCGGTAAAGCCTGAGCTGTTCAACGAGTACCACACGCCGTCGGACGGGCGGAACACCGCCAGGTCATTGCTTCCGTCGCCGTCGAAATCGGCAAGATTCGAACGCTGAATGAAAGTCCCGCGGATCTCGCCGCCTGGATTATTCACGCTCGTGATCACCGCCGACCAGAGGCCGCTGCGGAGTTGGCCGACCTGAATGGCAGAGACGTCGATCGTTACCGCGGCAAAGTTGCCATTGTTACCGCCAACCACACCGAAGTCGCGAATGACGGACCCGGCACCAATGGTTGTTTCGATTCGGGCACCAGTCTGGTTACTTCCAAGGTTATGGAATTCGCCAAAGATCGTGGCCTGAGTTTCGGCTGCGTTGAGCGTCACCTTGAACTCGCCGGTCGCGTTTGTCGGTACACCTGCACTTGTCAGATGCGACTCGAACGAGCGTCCCATCGAAGGGCTCGGGCTCGGTGTCGGTGAGCCACCTGGTGATGGACTCGGGCTCGGAGTCGGACTCGGGCCGGTGAATCCCATAAACGTTCCGCTGAGGATCTGGTTGCCGCCATTTCGAATGACGATCGTCGACCCTGCTACTACTTGGGGAACCGTTTGGCCGCGATCCGTACGCAAGCGAAGCCGTGCTTCACCACCGCTCAGGACCAGCGAACCAACATTTACGTTGTCAACAATTACCGCCAGTTGCGTTCCGCCGGCCAGATTTATCTGACGGACCTGAACCTCAAGTTCAAGCCGGCTGCTGTGAATTTCAAACTGGCCAAAACCATTCGGTAGTATGCCGTTGATGGTCGGGCCGGAGAGCGCCGCGAATAGATCGCCTGGGTTCGGGGTACCGGTCGGACTGGGGCTGGGACTCGGTGAGCCTGTCGGTGACGGACTCGGATTAGGTGAGCCTGTCGGTGATGGACTCGGATTTGGTGAGCCTGTCGGTGACGGACTCGGATTTGGTGAGCCTGTGGGTGACGGGCTCGGATTGGGTGATCCTGTCGGAGACGGACTCGGATTTGGTGAGCCTGTGGGTGACGGGCTCGGATTGGGTGATCCTGTCGGAGACGGACTCGGAGTTCCGGTGGGCGATCCGCTCGGAGAGGGACTCGGACTCGCACAAGGCGAGGGACTCGGCGATGGGCTGCCAGTGGGCGAACCAGCCGGCGAAGGACTCGGGCTCGCAGAACCGAAGGTACCAGCGAGTATGACGTTACCACCGTTTGAAATCTGAACGGGCATGCCCACGGTAACAACCGGGACTTGCTGACCATCGTCCGTCCGGCGTCTAAAGGAAAACGTGCTGCATGAACTCACGCTTGTTTCTCCGATCACGGCATTGTTAATAGATACGGTCAGCAGCGTACCGGCCGACAGGTTGATCGAAAAACCGTCGACATCCAACCGCCTGCGGTCCCGATCGTCCACTCTGTATTCCGCAAACCCTGCGGGCGAAACACCTCCGATCGGGGCGCCTGTCAGGCTCGCTCCGATCCGAGTGTCGCTCAATAATTCTTCGGCGCTCGCTGTGCGGTCGCCTATAGCGAATGGGATAAACACCCATAACGCCACCAGCACAAGCAGTGCGCCGAATCTTGCTAAATTCCGATTCGATTTTGTTTTTTTCATTTTCATTACCTTCTTAGATCCTTTTGTTTGCTCGAACCGTCCGTCGGAAGAGATTTCCTGGAATTCGGTTACATAACACAGTGCTGGGGAAAGGATTGAAAAGACAGTTTGATGGCGAAAAGACCGAAATATAGGAAATTTGGGGCAAAGAATGCAACGAACAGGGGAATGTAGGCGAGAAAGGATCGACGCGAGGTCGAAAGGAGTACCCTTCCGTCAGTCCCTCGAGCAATGACCCTTAGCGGGGATCATTCATTACAAATACTGCGGTCTGCCGGGTAACAGGCTTGATTATTGGTAACGGCGCAGAACGCATCAACACGCGATGTTTCCATGTGAATGCCGCGCGACGGAAGATTGCAGTCCCACTCCCACCCGGATTCTTCGACCTCGTCGACCACATGACTTGCGGTATGCGCGGTGCCGTTTATCGGGCGAACCGACAAAACTAGTGCGGCGATACCAGATACTATCGGAGCCGACATCGATGTGCCTGACCAAGCTCCATAACGTCCTCCCGGAAGGGCACTGATTATCTCTTCACCCGGAGCGACGTTCCGGACCCAGCGATCGGTGCTGCGATTCTGCACATTTGCCATGGTCGAAAATGTCGAGAGAAGATCGTATCGAGAGCTTGATCCGACGCTGAGGATGTTGTCTATGTCGTTGTTATTGCCCTGGTCATTGTCATGGCGTTCTGCCGCGGGATAGATACGGGCCGCACCGTTACCGATCTGGCCACCGTTTCCGGCACCCGCAACAAAAACTATTACCTCGTCGTTTAGACCTGGGATCGTCGGACCGCCTCCGACGCCGCTTGCCGCCCGCATCAGCTTGTCGAGAAACCCATTGCTCTGCGGCGTCAAATCCGCCGGATAGCCAAGACTTAAATTGATTACATCGGCCCCATGCGTCGCAGCCCAGATAATTGCGTCCTTGAGCTTCCACAGATCGCTCTCGCCGTTCACATCAAGCACGCGGATCGGCATTATCTTCGCCTCAGGAGCCATCAGCGCGACGATTCCCGCGACATGAGTTCCGTGGCCATAGGTTGGATTCTCCCGCAGTACACCGACCTCACTCGGATCGCTGTCGTTGTCGACGAAGTCATAGCCGGGCACAAGTCGGCCCGCGAACGCCGGGTGATTTAAATCGATACCTGTGTCGAGCACAGCAACGACGATCGGCCGTGGCTGCTGTCCCGGTGGCGGATTGTTCATGAAACCGCGTGTGATCGCGTGAGCCTGGCTAAGTTTGATCGTGTAGGGGAACCATTGCCTACCGTAGCCTTTGGCACTGCCGCCGATCGCCCACGAGCGGCCGATTGCCCACGAACGCCCGAGAGTCCATGGCAGCCCCTCTTTCTCTACAACTTTTAGTTTTCTGTTTGATTCGCGCTGCGATATCCTCGCATCGCCCTGCATCGCCTGGGCGATCTGACACGGGTTTTGGGTATTATCGTCGCGAACCCGCATCCGATACGTTGGTGGCATGCCGACCTGGTCGATCGGCGTTTGCTCGAGCCCGTATTGGGTTGCGACCGCCGGAAGATCGGCCTGGTTTACCAGATCCAATAGGATCTGCTTGGGAACGGCCTCGCAGGTCTGAGCGCCGACGCCTCCGGCCAAGGCCAGAAACAGTCCGGCGATTATCAGCAGATTCGACTTTCGTTTCGGAATTAGACTTGTAAACATCACTTAAATTGGGCTCCTTACCTAGACACAGTGCGTCGGCATACGGTAAAAAAGACGCCCACTCGAAAAAATATTATCCGATAACGAAGAACGGCGACCAGTAATACGGGTGCTCGCCCCGGGAAATAAAATTAGTCTGTGCAATCCTTAATGATGCTGAAACGCTGCTTCCACGTTGCAGATTGGCGTAAAAGTCCTTCATAAGTGCGGTCGTGGCCTTATCGTTAACGGTCCACAAACTGAGCAAAAGCGACTGTGCGCCAGCCGAAAGAAACCCGCGGGCAAGGCCGAGGATCTCGTCGCCGGTAAGTACTTTACTTAGTCCGGTTTCGCAGGCGCTAAGAGTAACAAGCCGGGCCTTTAGTTTTTTCGCGGTAACGTCACGGACCGTCACCCAGCCATCGGCAAGATGAAGGCTCGAAAACATCGGATTATCGGGCCGGAACTGTCCATGACAGGCGAGATGAATGAGATCGAAAGACGACGCATGTTTTTGAAAGGCGGCGAAGGTCGCTTGCTTACCTGTAAACTTCGTTGCGCCGGTCAAAAGTTTTGCCAATTGCGCGACCTCGCGATTAACAAGCGGGATCCGCTCGTCGGCGAAGGCCATTAGGAGAGCGCTTCTCGGCGGCTTCGGCCTCTGAGAATTCAGTTGCATCCACACAGCCGCGCTCGGCGAGTATTTCACTTCTCGCGTTTCGACAAGATACTTGTCGCCGTTCATCAGGGAGTGAAACGGAATGTAATTGAGCACACCCGCCGGAACGAAAACGATATTTCGACCATCCAGGCCGCGATTGACCGGGCCGAGGAGCGCGTCGTGAAGTTTCCGTAAATACGAATCCGCGCGCAACTTCAGTTGTCCGCTGAACGCACCGAGCGCCGACCCGCCGAACCGGAGGGCTTCGAATTGAAAACGCAGTCCCTCGAGTAGCGTCAATATGTCATTTTCAGACGCGATATCGCTGACATATTCGATACGGTCGTCGGTGATGACGAAGACCGAGAAGCGGCCGGCGTACTCGACATACTCGATCATGGCCGTTCGGTCGCCGAGCTGCTTTTGTAGTCTGCGGACATCAAGCTCGCCGGATCGTTTTTTGATGCCTGATCGTAACGAGCTCTGCGCCCGAAGCGAGCTGGCCGCAAGGCGCTTCTCGCGATCACGGATCTGTGTTTGCAATTTTCCCGCTTCGGCATCATCTCCAGCCCGCGCGAGGCGGCTGTAAAACCAATTTAACTCTTCGCGCATTTTCAGCGATCCGTCCTTCGTTCGTCCGGTCTCTCGTGAAGCGACTGAGTCGAGAAGGGAACGGGATCTCGCCCGTTCCACCGAGATCAAGGCGTTTTCAAGATCACCCTGTTCGAGATAGAGCTGCATCAGGTTCTGATAGGGTTCGAGCGATTTTGCAAGAAATGCCATTCGGAACTCTTCGCCCGGCAATGGCGCCCGGGCTGACTCCGCAGCGTCGATCGCAGACTCGAACAGGGCTTCGGCCTTTTTTAGATTTCCGGTCTCGCGTGCAATGACACCGAGTGAGTTCATTGAAGCCTGAGTGATCGCGCGTTGCTCGAGCTTCTTTGACTCCTTGAGCGTCCGTTTGAGCAGATCTTCGGCCATTTCGAATCGGCGCGTTCTCGAGAGGATCTCGCCGCGGAGCCACGCGGCAGAAAGGCGCAGCCGGACATTCTCAGTTTTATCCATCGCGGCTGCCGAATCGTTTGCGATCAAGAGTGCCTTAGGATAGTTACCCTGTGAAAGCTCAAGGGAAGCGAGACTTAGCCGGGCGGCGGTCGAAGCGGTCGGGTTCCGTTCGCGCTCGAATAATTTGGCGGCGCGACTCAGTTCCGTTCGTGCATTTTTGAAGTTTTCTGTGGATATCAAGGCGCGGCCAAAGTTCGCTCTCGCTCTCGCCTCTTCATCCCGCATCTTCAAACGGTGAAGTGTGGGAATGAGTCGCCGATAGATCTCGGACGCTTCGGAGATAAGATTTAACTCGGCGTAAATATCCGCGATCTCAAGCTCGGCGACCGCGGTCTGATGCGGCATCCCCAGCTTTTCGTATTTTTCCCGCGAAAGCTCCAGCAGTCTGATCGCCTCGGCGTAGCGGCCTCGAAACAGCGCGAGGTTGCCCATACTTGCTTCGATCTCGGCGACAGTAACGTGCATCTTCGCGCGCCTCGCATTCGCCAGGGCTCGCGCATAAAACTTCTCGGCACGCTTAAAGTCGTTCAGTTCGGCATACGTATTGGCCAACCCGTTTTCGGCCATCGTTTGCCACTCGCGTTCGCCAAGTTTCTTGAACCGGCGATGTGCCGAAAGACAATATTCTTTGGCGAGCTTGTACAGATCGCGACGCGAGACGATGTTGCTGAGATTCATCTCGATCTTTCCGGCGGCAAGCTGATCGTCATATTTATTGAAAAGCTTGAGTGCGCTTTCGCCGGTCCGCTGTGCGGCACCGTACTTACCCAGCATTGCCAAAGCAATGAGCTTGGCAACGAGCGGCTGTGCCGATTCATGCTCGTCGCCGAGCCGCAAAAGAAGGCGCGAGGCAGCTTCAAGATTCGCGACGGCCGATTCCAGTTTTCCGCTTGTAATATCTGCGATGCCGTCAACCCAGCGTAAAAGTGCCGTTGTCTCCTTATCCGGAGCGAAGTCAGAAAGCGTTTTCAGCGCGTCGGCGGCCAGTCGCGTATTAGCCGGCTCGGATGTCCATACGCGGTAGCAGTAAGCTTTTAGCTCACGCGCAAGGAGCCGATCGGCGAGTGTCCGATTCTCGCCGAGCAGCTTTTTTCGCTGGCTGTTGTTCCCTGCCCTGATCAGCCGTGCGGCGAGTGTAGATCGTTTCATGTTTGAGCGGATTACAAGAACGATATTAGCGAAAGATAAAAAAAGCGGGAAGCCGTTTTCGGTTCCCGCCATAATTTTCGTCGGATCAACGGAAGTTTGTCTCGCCTAGGAAATCTCTATCGATTTAAGAGTTATCTCGACCTTGGGACTCCGGATCGTAAGTTCATAGCCGCCGACTGGAACGTTATCGAAGCGAAATTCGCTGGTTTCGCTCGTAGTCGTTTCGAAGCTACGGACGTCATCGAACAAACGGACCGTCGCGTTGGCAAAGCCCTCTCCAAGCACCTGGCCGCGGATCGTGAATCCTTTCTTCGACCCTTCGATCCTGATGTCCACAGCATGATCATCCGCACTGTAAAGCATCTGGCGAGCAGCCGTAGTCGATGCCGACCGTTCTCCGAAAGCGGGCTGGTTCTGAGCGACCTCCATCTGGAAAACCGCGCTCAGCTTTTTAATAAAGGAGACCTTTGGTTCGACGGCACGAGTCCGGAATAGATTCGTCGCCCATCGCAGCGAATCGGCCGGAGCATCGACGGAATCGTCCCGCCGCATTAGATCAATAATGTTTTGTAGGTTCTTTTCTATGGACATTTCTTTACGCGGACTTGCCGCTTCCTACTGAACAGTGCGTTAAAGGATCGGATAAAGACATATATTTTTTACTCCCTTACTTGTTCAACAGCTTCTCCAATTTCCTAAGGCACCGCGATCGCAGAGGACTAATGCTTGTTTCTCCAACGCCGATCGCCTGAGCTACTTCGGAATAGCTCGAAACAGAGACACCCAGATAAAGCATCGAGAGAATTTTCTGGCATCGTTCCTCGAGCTGCAGGAGCGCCGCCCTGATCAAATGCTGTCGCTCGAGTTCGATCAGCATGTCGTCGGCAAGCGGCGATTCGTCCACCAGATTGGCCATCTCGTAATCCATTTCCTCTTCGGTGCGGGGCGAATGTTGGCCCTTCGACGCGCGAACGGTAGCCCATGTCTTGAACTTTGCCGTCGTCACGATCCACGAACGGATCTTCTCGGGCTGCTCGATATCTTCAAGCTTTTCGAACAGTGTTAGAAAAACTTCCTGAAAGACATCTGCCGCCTGCTCGTCGGTCAAACCGGCTCGGCGCGGTATCGCGAAGATTAGGCGCTGATAGCGTGCGACAAGATCGTCCCAGGCGGTTTGATTGCCCTGCCGGCACTGGCGCAGAAGTTCCGCATCGGACCGTTCGACGCCCGTCGCGGGAAATGTGCCCGCCGATCTTTCATGTGTGGTCGCGCTCATCCGGTTAGATGATTCTCAGATAAAAAGCCCATTAATGGCAATGCCCACCGGCAATGGTCTATGATAATATCTGTTTCTCGCATCTATAAAACTTTTGAATCGAAAGGGCCGATGCTTCGGCTCTTTTCAATCTGATGGACAAATTCTTGGTTCGAGGCGGACGACCGCTCAAGGGAAAGATAGAGATCGGCGGTGCAAAGAACTCGGCTTTGCCATGTCTTGCGGCGACGCTGCTGACCGCAGAGACGGTCACGCTTCACAACGTTCCATACGTAAAAGATCTGATCACGCAACGACGATTGCTCGAAGATCTCGGTGCGACCGTACTGACTCCTGAGCTGCGCACTCATAAGGTCACAGCCAACAACATCCAGCTTTTCGAAGCTCCGTACCATCTCGTCAAGACGATGCGCGCCAGCGTGCTCGCGCTCGGTCCGCTGCTCGCGCGATTCGGCCAGGCGAAAGTTAGTTTGCCCGGAGGATGCGCGATCGGAACGCGTCCGATCGATCTGCATCTCAAGGCGTTCGAGCAGCTCGGTGCGACCGTTTCGCTGGAGTCCGGCGATGTTGTCGCACGAGCGCCAAAAGGCCGCCTTACCGGTGCCGAGATTTCGTTTGAGAAAGTTACGGTCACCGGGACCGAGAACGTGATGATGGCGGCCTCGCTCGCCGATGGGATGACCGTTATTCACAACGCCGCGCAAGAGCCGGAGATCGAAGATCTTGCGGAGCTTTTGAATAAGATGGGTGCTCGGATCAAAGGGGCGGGGACCGCGACGATGGAGATCGATGGCGTCGAAGCTCTCGGAGGCGCCCAGCATACGATTATTCCCGATCGCATCGAAACGGGCACGTTCATCGTCGCGGCGGCTATTACGAATGGCGAGCTCGAGGTAAAGGGATGCAATCCCGATCATATCCGGGCTGTGATCGCCGAGCTTCGAGCCGCCGGGGTCGAGATCGAAGAACTGAATCCGAGCACGCTTTTAGTGAAATGTTCGAGCGGCGGCCTGAAAGCGAACGACGTCACGACCGAGCCGCATCCGCTATTTCCGACTGACATGCAGGCACAGTACATGGCCTTGATGACGCAGGCGGAGGGTACGTCGAAGATCACTGAAACCATTTTCGAGAATCGTTTCATGCACGCCTCTGAGTTGATCAGGATGGGTGCCGACATCCAAATCTCCGGAAACACGGCGACAGTTCGCGGACCGGCGCATTTGACCGGAGCTCCGATCCTCGCTTCGGATCTTCGTGCGTCCGCATCGCTTGTTCTCGCCGCTCTCTGCGCATCGGGCGAAACGCTGATCGACCGCGTTTACCACATCGATCGCGGCTACGAAACGATCGTGCGGAAGCTGCGTTCGATCGGAGCTGACATCGAGCGGATCACTGATAATCTCGCGACGGAGGAGTAAGCAGTAAGCAGTAAGCAATAAGCAATAAGCAATAAGCAGAGCTTTTTGAACGTTATTTTACAAGATGAAGCGGGGAGAAGGAGAAAGATATGAAGGACTTCCGAACCCTGCAGGTGTGGCACAAGGCCCATGAGCTGACGCTCGGTGTTTATAAAGCGACGAATCTGTTTCCTACTGACGAGAGATTTGGCTTGACAAGCCAGATGCGAAAGTCGAGTTCATCGATCCCAACAAATATAGCGGAAGGTTGTGGCCGCAGCACGAATGCCGATTTTCAACGGTTTCTTTACATTGCTTTCGGTTCAGTGAATGAGCTCGACTACCAGCTAACGCTCACTTTGGACCTTGGATTTCTACCTTCGAACGTGCACGCTGAGTTGAATACGAAGGTTATTGAAGTGAAGAAGATGCTCGCCTCGCTGATTCGCAAAGTGAGTTCGGGCTGTTAGAATTTGCTGCTGCCTGCTTATTGCTTATTGCTTATTGCTAATTGCTTTTTGCGAAGTATGAAACTGGACGACTGTATTTTCTGTAAGATCGCGGCAGGTGAAATTCCGTCGACGCGGGTTTTCGAGGACGAGATGTGCGTTGCATTCAACGATCTCAGTCCGCAGGCTCCGATTCATATTCTTATCGTGCCGCGCGAACACCTTGACTCACTTGATAGGGCTGCGCAAAATCAAGAGGAGTTGCTTGGACATTTGCTTCTGTCTGCGGCGGAGATTGCTCGCGAGAAAGGATTCGCCGAAAATGGTTATCGCGTCGTGATAAATACAAATTCCGACGGCGGACAGACGGTGTTTCATCTGCACGTTCATCTGCTCGCCGGACGTCCTTTCGTTTTTCCTCCCGGATGACGGGTTAGAATTTTTCCATGCAAAGATCGCTTCTGATTATTACCATTCTGTTACTGCTCGTCTCGGCCGGCTGCTCTGGTGGTGCTTCAGACGATGTGAACCAAAATGCGAACGCGGCTTCCGAGATCTCGGGGATTGACGACGCAAATCTCGCCCTTACTGAAGGCAGCAAGTTTCTGGATACAGGTGAGATCGACCAGGCGATCGACGCACTGACTCAAGCCGTCAAACTGGATCCTGATTTGGCGGAAGCGTGGTTCAAACTCGGGATCGCATACGGCCTGGCGGAAAAGCGTGAACAGACGTTGGAGTCGACCGACAGCGATAACACGGGGGACACCAAAAAGCCGGCGAAATCGAATTCGGAAAAAGCCTTTGAAAAATCGGTCGCCGCGTATAAGAAGATAATTGGCTCGAACGAGAACGATGACGCCGCCTATTTCAATCTGGGGCGCGCGTACAACAAGCTTAATGAGGACGCAGACGCGGCGAAAGCGTTAAAACAAGCGGTTAAGCTCAAGCCTGATGACACCGAATATCAGACCGAGCTCGGTGCCATTCTCATCAAACTTGCCCAATACCGGGAAGCGATCGCCCCTTTGAAAAAAGCCCTGGAGCTGGATCCTGAAAACATTCGCGCCCAGGATTTGTTGGAGGATGCGGAAGCCGGCCGCAGCCGGGTCAACTATTCATCCACTCCGAAAGAAGACAAGAAAAAATCGGACGACAACTCAGATTCAGATTCAGACGCAAATCCAACCCCGCCCGCCGGAAATGTCAGTGTTCCGCCGGCGACACCCGCTCCCGTCCCGCAAACGCCTAAACCTGTTCCATCGCGGTCCCCGAAACCGTGAGTCTGTAACTCACTACACTCTGTGGCATCAGAGTTGCCAAGTTATATGGTGACCAACGCAAGGTGTATCGAATGCCTCCAGCGATCAAGGGTCGGTGAATTTATGAAGTCCAAAGTTTTAGTGGTTGAGGATTACGAAGATACGAGAGAGTTCATGAAGTATCTTCTTCAGGATTACGGCTTTGAGGTGGCCGAGGCGGCAAACGGCTACGAAGCAATTGAGGCCGTAAACCGGCAGGTTCCGGATCTTATTTTGATGGATATATCTATGCCCGGAATGGATGGGCTGACGGCCGCTCGTAAGATCCGAGCCACCCAGAGAGGCTGCAAACGGACGCCCATTATTGCTATTACCGCGTACGGCGAGGCTGCGGAGCGAAAAGCCCTCGAGGCCGGCTGCGACGCCTCTCTTAGCAAGCCGATCGATTTCGAGGACCTCGAACCTGTACTAGCTCGATACTTATCGAAATAAAACCACTCACAACTTTTGCTGATGCATCGTCACGCGATCGCAGCATCTTCTGTGGCTCAAAACCAGATAAGCGATCAAGACAAAACAACCCAATTGTGCATCCAAACAACACACGGAGCAGTCCTTGTGTATCAACTTGACATTCCCCTGCACACCCCGCACATTAGGGCATAACCCTAATGAAAATCGAACTCGACAACCCCCAAACGGCCCTTTCACTCGAGCGTAAGATCAAAATGCACGAGGCCCGCGAGGGCATAATTACCCGGCTCGCACGCGATCTTCCGACGAATATCGAGCTCGAACGCTTTTTGAATGTCGTCGTTTCCGAGATCGGGCGAATGCTTGAGGCTGATAGATGCGACCTGTTGCAACTGTTCGACGGCAAAGAGCTCCGCATCAGTCATGAGTGGCGGCGCGATGACAAGATCGCATCGAGTCTCGGGACCGTAATTCCGATCGACCGGAAACGCCTCAGCGAACAATTCGACGTAACAAAGCCCATCCGCATTAACGACACTTCGAAATCAAAGGACGCGACACTGAAGTTCTTTGCCAAGGCCCTCGGAACTCGCTCGCTGCTTGTGATCCCGATCATGCTCAGCGGCGACGTTCTCGGGCTCCTTGGCCTGCACGATACGCGGCATCCGCGTGAATGGCTTGACGAGGAAGTCAGTTTTCTCGAGTCGATCGCCCAGCAGCTCGCGATCGGTTACCGGTACACGAGCCTCTACGTCGCGCAAGAGCAGGAGTCTAAGCGGACGAATGCGCTTCTCGAGATCGCCAATACGCTTAATTCGCATGCCGATTTCAACGAAGTTTCGGCCCGTGCTTTGGAGCGCGCCATCAGCCTCGTCGGCGCCGATTACGGAGCGCTCGGTGTGCTCGACAAGACCGGCAAACGCATCTCGCTCGCATCGTTCAAGTCGGCCGAAGGAATCAAGCCGAAGCGCGTATTGAAGATCGTCGAAGATCACGGCAAGTCGATGAACGTCGATACGTTCCCCGCGGTGGGCGAGTTGATTCGCGACGGCAAGACCATATCCGTCAGTGACACGCAACTGCCTTTCGCGCTCCGTGTGATCTTCAACACACAGCTCGGCGGCAAAGCCGCGCTTTGCTCGCCAGTTCAGGTTGGCGGGAACACGTTCGGCCTGTTGGGTTTTGTGTGGAGCAAGGAAGTTCCTTTTGAGCAGCATGACATCGCGCTTGTCGAAGGGATCGCCGATCAGATCGGCACCGCGCTTGAGCGCGACCAGCTTTCTGCCGAAGTGATGAGGCTGAAAAGCGAACTCTATCAACGGCAGAGCGAGATCATCGGCCAGGCACCGTCCATTCGCCGAGCCATCGAGCTTGCACTGAATGTCGCCGATACGAATACGACGGTGTTGGTCCAGGGCGAATCCGGAACCGGCAAGGAGCTGCTCGCGAATTTGATCCATTTCCACTCCGGCCGTGAAGACAAACCGTACGTCAAGATCAACTGCGGTGCGATTCCCGAGACTCTTCTTGAATCCGAATTGTTCGGTCATGAGAAGGGTTCGTTCACAGACGCGCGTGCGCAGCGCATCGGCCGGTTCGAAGAGGCTGACGGCGGAACGCTTTTCCTCGATGAGATCGGCGAGATGTCGATGCAGGCTCAGGTTCGGCTGTTGCGCGTACTGCAGGACGGCGAGTTCACGCGTATCGGAGGGAATGATGTCGTCAAGTCGGATGTGCGTGTCATCGCAGCGAGTAATGTAAATCTCGAGCAGGCGGTCGAACTGGGGGCATTCAGAAAAGATCTGTTTTATCGATTGTCGGTGTTTCCTATCACGCTGCCGCCGCTCCGTGACCGAGTCGAAGACATCCAGACACTGGTCTTTCATTTTCTCGAACGGTACAAGGAAAAGACCGGACGTTTCATTTCGGGTATTTCAAAGGACGCGCTTCGGGCGCTTATCAATTACGAGTGGACCGGAAATGTTCGCGAGCTCGAGAATTCGATCGAACGCGCCGTGATCATCGCCTCCGGGCGGCAGATAGAACTGGATGACCTGCCCGAAGCGATCAGCAAACGAGCATTCGCCGCTGTTGCACAGGCTCGTCAGGAACGTGCACGCGCGGCGGGCGAGGGACTGTCGATCGGTATTGAGATCGAGCTTCCGGCGTCGATGGATGAGATCGAAAAGAAGGTGATCACGGCTACGCTGGATTACACCGAGGGTGACAAATCACGCGCCGCCCGTCTTTTAAACATAGGGCGTAAAACACTGTATCGGAAGCTCGAGCAGTACGAGGGTGAGAAATAGCTATTTGCGGCGCATGCTGCAAATCCTGTAGTTTTTAAGTAATAAATTATGAGTTTTTCATCGATCGAAGTTCAGCCCCTCGCCGTAGACGTTTCGTGTAATAGCGACAAATTACAGGTTGCCCTCGCGGACGGCCGTGAGATCTCGGTCCCACTCGCATGGTATCCCCGTCTTCTCGACGCGACGCCAAAGGAGCGCAACGACTGGCAGCTGCTTGGCGGTGGTCTCGGTATTCATTGGGAATCGCTTGACGAGGATGTGACGGTCGAGAGCCTTCTGCGGCTGCGGTAGTTTTTTGACGCGGAGAATGAGAGACGCGGTGACGCGGCGAGTCGCAACGCAGCAGACAATCGCCGTATCACCGCGTCTCTCATTCTCCGCGTCGCACATTTATGGACATCATAGTCGGCACGGCCGGGCACATTGATCACGGAAAGACGGCGCTGGTTAAAGCATTGACCGGTATTGACGCCGACAGGCTTCCCGAAGAAAAACAGCGCGGCATCACCATCGATATCGGATTTGCCGAGATGCAGATCGATGATCTCCGCATCGGCTTCGTCGATGTTCCCGGCCACGAGCGTTTCGTCAAAAATATGCTCGCCGGTGCAAGCGGTATCGATCTCGTGATCCTCGTGATCGCGGCCGACGAAGGCGTGATGCCGCAGACGCGTGAACATTTCGACATTTGCCGTCTGCTGCATGTCACGAATGGAGTCATCGCGCTGACCAAGACTGACCTTGTCGATGACGAAACGCGTGAGCTTGCGAAACTCGATGCCGCCGAACTTGTCGAAGGTTCATTCCTCGAAAACGCCCCGATGTGTCCAATCAGCTCGCGAACCGGTGACGGAATTGCCGAGCTCAAAGCTGCACTAATAAACGCCGCCGATAAAATTTCTCGCGAAAGTGACATTTATGAATCGCGTCTCGCGGTAGATCGGAGCTTTTCTGTAAAAGGCTTTGGGGCGGTCGTGACTGGAACTCTCGCGTCGGGCGAGATCGCCGAGGGGAATGAGCTTGAGTTGATGCCCAGCCGACGGGAGGTTCGAGTGCGCGGACTTCAGACGCATGGAAAGCCGGTCAAGATTTCGCGAGCGGGACAGCGGACGGCGGTAAATTTGGGTGGGATCGCTCACGATGAGATCGAGCGGGGAATGGTCCTCGCGACGCCGGGCACTCTCGCCGTAACACAGGTTCTGGATGCCGATGTCGAAGTTCTTGACGACGCGCCGCGCTCATTGAGAACGCGTCAGCGCGTGCGCGTTCATCTCGGTACCGCCGAAGTCCTCGCACGTGTTTCGGTGCTGAACCTAAACCAGACGATCGAGCCCGGCTCGCGTGGCCATGCGCAGTTTCGTCTTGAATCACCGGTCGCTGCCGCACATGCGGACCGATTCATAATTCGAAGCTATTCTCCGCAGCGGACAATCGCGGGCGGGCGGGTGCTCGATCCTTTGGCGCGCAGACACAAACGGAGCGAAATCGAGAAAATAAATTCTACGCTTGTCTCTCTGGCGAAAGCGTTCGATGGCCGCTGTAATCTTGCCGAGATTTTCGTACAAATGTCCGGCGAAAGAGGTTTGAAGATCGAGGATCTGCGATCTCGAACAGCTCTTCGAGCTGAAGTAATAAACGATTTGGTAAATCGTGCGGCCGCGGATGGAAAGGTCGTAAACGCCGACGGCGTTCTGATCGACGGGAAGGTTTTCGAACGGCTTCAGAACTCAGCGCTGAGGACCGTCGAAAAGCATTACGCCGCGGATAAGCTTTCTCGCGGCCTGCCGAAGGAAGTTTTGCGTGAGCAGGTTTTTAAGCGCGCCGAACCCGAGGTCTTCCGGGCCGTGACAGCATCCTTAGAGCGGGCCGGCAAGATCCGTGTGGAACAAGACGTTATAAAAGTGGCGTCGCATGAAACCCGTCTTTCGCCTGCCGAGCAGGAAGTGCGCGATCGATTGAAAAGCATATACAAGAACGCCGGTCTCGAAGCTCCAAAGCTCGACGACGCGTTATTGCAGGCGATCAGCGGCGGAGGCATCGACCAAACAGCCGCGCGAAAGATCTTTCAGCGCCTCGTGAATGGCGCCGAACTTGTTGCCGTGACAAACGAATATTATTTTTCGGCCGAGTCACTCGAACTGTTAAAGACCAGCCTGCGTGATTTCGCTATATCGTCGGGCGATCCGACGATCGATGTTCCGAAGTTTAAGGAGATCGCCGGTGTGTCGCGAAAATATGCGATCCCGCTGCTCGAGTTTTTCGACCGGACGCATGTTACCCGCCGCTTCGGCGATAAACGACAGATACTCTGATGCGAAAATTTCTGACCGCCGAGTGGCGCGATCTGATAATGGCGAACTACGAGGTTGACCCGGCCTTGCTTGCCGATCGCGTCCCGTACGGAACCGAGCTCGAGCTTCACGACGGACGTTGTTTCGTCAGCCTCGTCGGATTCATGTTCCTCAACACACGCGTCCTTGGAATTCCCATCCCTTACCATGTGAATTTCGAGGAAGTGAATCTGAG
The DNA here is from genome assembly GCA_041745575.1 of Pyrinomonadaceae bacterium. Taxonomy (GTDB): domain Bacteria; phylum Acidobacteriota; class Blastocatellia; order Pyrinomonadales; family Pyrinomonadaceae; genus OLB17. Next base: position 27,960 of record JBGTIQ010000015.1, on the reverse strand, counting down.
GTTCTATGTAAAGCGCGAAGCCGATGGAGAGATCCGAAGGGGCGTGTGTTTTATAAAAGAGATGGTTCCGCGTTCAGCGATCGCCTGGGTCGCCCGCACCTTGTACGGCGAGCCGTACGAAACCTGGCGGATGAACAATGCACGTTCGGAACACGCGGTAGAATATTCATGGCATCGAAGCAATTCCGAGAATCGAGTGGCGGTGACGATAGGCGAGAACCTCGGTGTTCCTCCCGATGGATCGCACGAAGCGTTCATCATCGAACATTACTGGGGCTACACGAAACGCACCGGCGACAGAACGGACGAATACAAGGTCGAGCATCCCAAATGGGAATTACGGGCGATCGAGTCCAGTGAGATCGCGGTTGATTTTGGACAGCTTTACGGCGATGGGTTCGCGTTATTGAAGACGGCCCGACCTTATTCCGTCCTGTTTGGGAAGGGGTCTAAGATCTCCGTTTATATGGGTGGGCCATTAGGCTAATAATTTCACGCCAGGTTCGCAGAGCACGCAACGACTTCGAAGCACGTAGTTTCCTTCCTCTTGGTTTTCGCTTTGCGAACTCTGCGAGCTTTGCCTGGCAATCTTTGTTGCGGGAAAATCTCTTCTTATGATCATCGGCATTGTCGCAATCACGAAAAACTTCGCTATCGGGAAGAACGGTAAGCTGCCGTGGCACTACCCTTCCGATCTAAAATTCTTCAAACGGACAACGACGGGCAACACGATCGTCATGGGATGGAACACATGGCAGTCGATCGGGAAACCGCTGCCGAATCGTCTGAATGTTGTTTTGAGCCGGAAGGGGGAAATAAAAGGCTATCCGGACGTTCGCGTCGTTCGAACCAAGGATGAAGTTATCGAACTCGCCGCAACTCCCCACGCTGATGTTTTCATCATCGGGGGAGCAGGGACTTTTGCAACTTTCGCTAAGGAAATTGAGAAATGGTACGTGACCGAGGTCCCAATCGAAGTCGAAAACGCTGATACATTCATGCCGCGCGATTTTCTCGACGGTTTTGACGAGTGGGACGAAATCGATCTTGGCGAAGCTTTGCGAGTAAGGGTTTATGAGCGCGTCGCTAGAATCTCGTGACTCGTATCCAGAATCTATTCAAGGGATCGTTTCTGAATAGATTCTAGATTCTAGTTACGAGATTCTAGATTGATACCTGGACTTGGTGTAAAATCCAGAGCAAATTCAAAAGGAGAATACGGATATGATGGGCGGAAGATCTTGGGACGATTGGATCGAAGAATACGCTGACGGTCATCAGCATCCGATGAACCGCCTCATGCACAGCATCGGCATTCCGATGATCGCCGTCTCGCTGCTGCTTGTGATCCCGTCGTTGTTTGTGGGCGGTCTTTGGATGATCGCACTTGGGCTTTTCGTCATCGGATGGATCCTCCAGTTCGTTGGTCATTATTTCGAAGGCAAGCCGCCCGAGTTTTTTAAAGACTACAGGTTTCTATTTGTCGGGCTTCGGTGGTGGTTCAAAAAGATCGTCGGAGTGAAGTGATCCGTTCGCTCTTGTGATTATTTTGTTTGCTTCCGAAATCGTTCGCATTTCCTGTCTCAAAAAACCCTTTGACTCAGAAACTCATTCTCGGTTTGGATATCGGCACGTCCAGCGTCCGCGCCGCTCTGTACGATCTCACCGGCGAGATGCTGCCGTTGACCCTGGTTAAAAATGAGCGCACCCTCGAGACGACCGACGACGGCGGATCGGAGATCGATGCCGAGGTCGCGCTTCGTCAGGTTGTAAAGATCATCGATGAGGTCCTCCGCAAGCCAGCCGCCCGCACGACCGAGATCGCCTACGTCGCACCATGTGCGTTTTGGCACAGCCTGGTCGGCGTTGATACAAAGGGAAACCCGACCACGAAAGTCTACGGATGGGCCGACACGCGGAGTGGAAAATACACCCGGTCTCTCCGCAAGCGATTCAACGAAACGGAGATCCACAACCGTACGGGTGCGCGATTCCATTCAAGTTACTGGCCGGCAAAGCTCCTTTGGCTGCGGAATGAATTGCCGGATGCGTTCGAACGTACCTCGCTATGGCTCTCGTTTAGCGACTTTGTCGCTCTCCGCCTTTTCGGAGTCGCGACGACAAGTATCTCGATGGCGTCGGCGACGGGAATTTTGGATCTTCGCGCCTGCGGTTGGGACGCGAAACTTGTTCGATTTCTTGGCGTCAACCGGAGTCATCTGCCGTTGACATCAGATGGACCCTACACGTTTCACCTGATGGCAAAATATTCAAAACGCTGGCGGCGGCTTAAAACGGCCGAGTGGTTTCCGGCCATCGGCGACGGCGCGGCGAACAATATCGGCGCGGGATGCGTGAAAAACTCGAAGGCCGCATTGATGATCGGCACGTCGGGAGCGATGCGGGTCGTCTTCGAGGGCGATCCGCCCGAGGATATCCCACCCGGCCTTTGGTGCTACCGGATAGACAGGAGTCGTGCGATCGCAGGCGGAGCCCTTTCGGATGGCGGCGGATTGTATGCTTGGCTGAAAGAGCGTTTGAAGGTTGATTTGCCCGACGATGCCATCGCCCAAAAGATGGCAGAGCGCGGAGCCGATGCCCACGGTCTGACGCTAATGCCATTCTTTGCCGGGGAACGCAGCACCGGTTATCACGAAGACGCGGCTGGGTCGATCGCCGGTCTTCGCTCTTCGCATGACGCCATCGACATCCTCCAGGCGGCGATGGAATCGATCGCATTTCGATTTGCGGAAGTTTTCGATCAGATAAAGCAGATCGCACCCGTGAAAAAGCTGGTCGTTTCCGGCGGGGCGCTCGAAGCGTCAGCGGTTTGGAGGCAGATAGTCGCCGACGTTCTCGGTCACGATATCGAAGTTTTCTGCGGCGAAGAGGCATCAATGCGCGGAGCCGTTTTGCTTGCACTCGAAAGTCTTGGCAAAATAGAAAACATTCAAAGAGTTTCGACCGAGACGGACCGTACGAAATTTCACCCAAAATGCCACAAGATCTACAAAGCGGCACGGAAGAGACATACAAAACACTACAACGATCTATTTCACACAAATGAGCACAGCAACAAAAATGGTTAAAGGGGCCGACATTGACACACTCTCGATAAACACGATCCGCACGCTGTCACTCGACGCCGTGCAGAAGGCAAACTCCGGACATCCGGGGCTACCGCTAGGAATGGCACCGGCTGCGTATGTGCTCTGGACGAAATTCTTGAGGCACAATCCGAAAAACCCGAAGTGGTTCAACCGTGACCGGTTCTTGCTTTCCGCCGGACACGGGTCGATGCTGATCTACTCGCTGCTTCATCTCACGGGTTATAACCTGTCGCTCGACGAGCTGAAGAATTTTCGCCAGCTTCATTCCAAAACGCCCGGCCATCCGGAAAACATTTTGACGCCGGGCGTCGAGATAACGACCGGACCGCTCGGTCAGGGATTCGCGAACGGTGTCGGGATGGGCATGGCCAGAGCGCATCTCGCGGCGATCTTCAATCGGCCGGGAACAGAGATCATCGATCATTTCATCTACTGCATCTGCTCGGATGGCGATCTGATGGAAGGCGTAAGCTACGAGTCGGCGTCGCTCGCAGGACATCTGAAACTCGACAATCTCATCTATCTTTACGACGACAATCAGATCACGATCGACGGACCTACATCGCTCGCGTTTTCGGAAGACGTGACGAAGCGGTTCGAGTCATGCGGTTGGGAAGTTTTGGTGGTTGAAGACGGGAATGACATCGGTGCGATCGAGAACGCGATCAGGACGGCGCAAACCCTGAAGGGCAAGCCGAAACTGATCCGCATCAAGACGATCATCGGTTTCGGAATGCCGAAGCAGGGAACTTCGAAGGCACATTCGGACGCACCGGGCGAAGATGCTGTAAAGGAAACGAAGCGAAACCTCGACTGGCCGGAGAACAAGAGCTTCTACATTCCGAAGGAGGTGCTCACACATTTCCGCACTGCTGTGAAGCGCGGAGCGCAGATGGAGAAGGATTGGGAAACGGCCGTCAAAGAATACGCTAAGAAGTTTCCCGGTCTCGGCAAGACTCTCAAGGAAACTCGTTCGAATCGCCTGCCCGAAGGCTGGGAGACAGCGCTCCCGAAATTCGACGGCGTGGAAGCAAAAGCGACGCGTGCCTACAGCGGCGACGTCATCAACGCTATCGCCGATGTCATACCGCAGATGATCGGCGGATCCGGCGATCTGACGCCGTCGAACAACACGTACATCAAATCGTCCGCGGACATGCAGGCCGATCGCTACGCGAATCGCAACATTCATTTTGGTATCCGCGAGCACGCGATGGGCTCGACGATGAACGGCATGGCCTTGTATGGCAGCGTCATCCCGTTTGGCGGAACGTTCCAGACGTTCTCAGATTACATGCGTCCGGCGATTCGCCTTGCCGCGTTGTCGCACGTCCGGGTACTGTACGTCTTCACACACGATTCGATCGGCTTGGGCGAAGACGGCCCGACGCATCAGTCGGTCGAACATCTCGCCGCGCTGCGTGCGATCCCGAACCTCGCGCTTATCCGCCCGTGCGACGCACACGAAGTTCGCGAAGCATGGCGTGCTGCTCTACTGCGTGAAAATGCTCCGACTGCGTTCGCCTTGTCGCGTCAGAAAGTCGCGTTGATCGATCGGAAGAAATTCGCCGACGCGAAAGGTCTTCATAAGGGCGGATATGTTCTGGCTGAAGCTGAAAACAAATCGGGCAAGGCGGTCGCGCCGAAACTGATCTTGATCGCCACGGGTTCCGAAGTCGGGCTTGCTATGCAAGCCCGTGAAAAGCTAAATCGATCCGGTATTCCCACACGCGTCGTCTCGATGCCGTGCTGGGAATTTTTCGACGAACAAAGTGCCAGGTACAAGGAATCGGTTCTGCCTTCGAAGGTGAAAGCACGTCTGGCCGTCGAGGCCGGTGTTTCACTCGGATGGGCGAAGTACGTGGGCGAAAATGGCGACACGCTATGCGTCGATCGCTTCGGTGCATCCGCACCGGCGGAGGATGTGTTCAAGGACTACGGTTTCACGGTCGAGAATGTGGTGAAGAAGGGTAAGAAGCTTCTCTGATCAAGGCATTGAGCACCAAAGGTGCGGAGGTAATTTAGCCAGGGTCGAAGGCCCTGGTCGTGGTCCGACAAAATCGAGCCGCAACGCGGCGAGGTAGATACTCCGCCGCGTTGCGGCTACATCTTTTCCTTGGACATGGACCAGGGCCTGCAGCCCTGGCTAAATTGCATTCGCACCCTTGGTGCTCCAGAGACCGCCAAATCGCTTGCTAAGAAAAACGAACTTCATGCTCGACGCCGACATAAGAACACCCTGTCTTCTCCTCGACATCAACCGCGTTCGACGGAATGCCGACCGGATGACTGATGTTGTACATCGAAATAACGTCCGTCTCAGGCCGCACGTTAAGACCCACAAATGCATCGAGGTCGCGCGGATCCAGACGCAAGGACACGACAGCGCGATTACGGTCTCGACACTCGCCGAAGCACGTGCATTCGCAAAACACGGATTCACGGACATCACCTACGCCGTCCCCATTGAGCGCGGGAAGTTCGACGACGCGATCGAGATCCTGCAATCGGGCGTGAAGCTCAATCTTCTAACTGACGACGCCGAAACTGTAAGGGCGCTCGATGCGGCGGCGTCGAAGGTTGGAGTCGAGGTCGATGTCTTCGTAAAGATCGACTGCGGAACGCATCGCGTCGGTGTCGAACCGTACAGCGGAGAAGCGATCGATATTCCGCGCCTCATATCTGATTCCAAGAAGCTTAATTTCGCCGGCATCCTTACGCACGCCGGTCATTCGTACGATGCAAAAAGTAGGAGCGGAATTCTTGACGTCGCCCGGCACGAGCGCGATTCGATGGTCGAACTCGCGGCCCGCCTGGGACGAAAAGGTATCGCAGTTCCGACCGTCAGTGTCGGCTCGACACCGACAATGACCTGCGTCGATCATCTCGACGGCGTCGATGAGATCCGCCCCGGCAATTACATTTTCTTTGACGGGTATCAGGCGACACTCGGGAGCTGTTCGTTCGAAGATACGGCGCTCACCGTACTGGCGGCCGTGATCCACAAAGGCAAAGATCGTGTGGTCATCGACGCCGGCGGAATTGCGCTCTCGAAAGATCGGGGTCCGGTCGGGCTCGATCCGTCCTGCGGTTACGGGTACGTTCTCGATATTGAAGGGAATAAAACAGGTCTGCGAGTCACGGGCCTGTCACAGGAGCACGGCGAGATCGAAGCGGCCGGTAATTCAATCGATCGCTTCAAGGTTGGTGATCGTGTTCGTGTATTGGCGAACCATTCATGCCTGACCGCGGCCCAGCATTCGCATTACCATGTCATGGAAAACGGCGAAATGGCCGATCGGTGGGAGATCCATCGCGGATGGTAACCGTTTGGGGAGCGGCTCCGGAGGAGCCAAATGTTTGTAGCACGCGATTGAAATATCAACCCGGCTCCGTAGGTGCCGAATGTTGCGCTCCTAACGGAGCGCGGAACGCAGATGGCTGCACCGCTACAAACATTTCGCTCCTAACGGAGCGCGGGACGCAGATGGCCGCCTATGCTACAAATATTTCGCTCCTAACAGAGCATTCCAACCGATCACGTAACTTCCTACGTCTTCAATCTATACCGCTTGCTGTCTAGACTGAATACGGAAAGCACGGCGAGGATCAGTCCGATCAGGTCGACGCCGAAGCGGATGGAGTGAAACATATACCAGCGCTCCGTGATCTCGAGCCAGTTTGCAGGCGGTGATGCGGCATTCCATGTATCGATCAGGTCGAGTAGAGGAATATTTCCGAACTTGGTGATCAGAGCTCCAATGAGCAGAAACACTGCAGCGCCTGCAAGCAACAGAGACGTGCCGCGGTTGTCCTTGAAGTACAGTGATGCGGCAAGAAAGCAAAGCAGCGTCGACGCGATCAGCATCGCGAAGAGCGGTGTGCCGATGTGATGGATCGCGTACTGCATCTTTTCTGTGTAGAAAGACGCGGAAGTACCGGCGGGATTATAATCGAAAGAAACAACGTACTGGCCACCGGCAATTATCCCGGTACCGCACACCGCAAGAGAGTGAATGAACCGTCGTACCATTTTCGCAGCCTCCGATAATTGCCTGCGAGTATGTGGAAGGTGCGCGGGTAAGTCAACATCTTGTATGGAGCACTAGAAATATTAGTACAAAATCGATCCTACTTGACCAATTTACAACCTGCTTCGACACGAATGGTTGATTCGTCGCAACGAAAAACGCGATCGACGGCGTCACGGCCGAACAGGCCGAGTGGAAACCGGAAGGTGCGGACAACTCTATCCGCGAGATTATCAACCATCTCAATTACTACACCAACGCATATCTCGAGCGGTTCAAGGGAAACGATTACGAATACAAGGTCGCCGACAACGATGAGACCTTTGACAAGGGCGAGGCCGAGAACTGGGAGGCCGAAACGGTGCGGTTCGATTCGATCATGACGGAGTGGCGCGAGCTGCTTGAAAAAGCAGACGAATCGAAATTTGAAGAGATCACTCCGCCGCACGAGCACCGCAAATGGCGCGACCTGCTTGCCGACATGATTGCACACACCGCGCATCACGGGGGTCAGATTAGTGCTGCTTAGAAAATTGCAGGGAAGCTGGGATGCAAGCGGTGGGGTTTCGTGAGCGAGGTTTAGTGGTGTACGTTCTGTTTCGTGTCGGTTCGTGTGATTTTGTGGGTCGCTGATGAGGTGAGAATCTGGAACCACAAAAATGAAAAAACAACGGTGGCGATGAGCTCGTCCACCGTTGTTTTTCTTATATTCCCGCGCCGGTTAACGGCCAGCGGGAAACGCTCGAGTTAGGGAAGTGGTTCAGACGCGATCCGGGTCGCGGTTGCCGTTCCTGTACTGGTAAATACGAGCGTCCCATCGGGGGCGTAGATCCGCACGACAAACGGCCCATTCCACGTATTGCCGGACTCGTTCAGGATCACGGTCTGCTGCATTCTGGCGCTGCCGGCCGAACTGGAGTCCGGGTTATAAAATATCTGGCGAAACGTGACCGCGTATGTCCTCGAGTTTTTGTCGCCTATTCGTTCCCACACGCCGAACTGCGGACTGCCGCTGGGATTCGCGGCTGCATCTCCGTCACCACTTCCGGTAAAGCCGCCGTCAGCGGTGAAGTTCATCAAAACCCTAAAGGGGAGCGGCCCGGGACCGATCGTGGTCACAACACCCTCCCAACTGCCGGTCGGACTCGTCCATGCCGGTGGGTTATTGGTTTGAGCAAATGCCGTGAGTGTGGTCATTGCAGCGATGATTAATGCGATGAAAAATTTTCTCGTAAACATTTTGTCTTTTCTCCTTTTCTTGTTCTGACCCGCCTGGTTTCGGCGGACCTTCTTTGCTTTGCCGCCATTCGCGTGTTTGCTGGCTGACGACGATTGATGCCTGTTTCTCACGTGTTTTTCTTTCTAAGGCCGTATCGTTTTCTTCGGACATGCCATGTGCAATGTGTTAAGTTCGTCTTCGAAAGACGACCATCGAACAAAGGCGATTACCGCTTGATGTGGACTATACTTTCGAGCCGTTTGTTAAGTCCTCTGAAAATCCTCGGTTGTTTCTAGGAAAGTTCTAGGGGCGTGTTGCCCAGCTTTTATGGGAGAAAATCTGAAGTATTTTTTTGAGTTTGGTGATTACCGTCTCGATCCGGTTGAGCATCAGCTCCTTCGTGACGGTAAGGTGATCCCGCTCACTCCCAAAGCTTTTGAGACACTTCGCCTGCTCATTGAGAACGCCGGGCACCTGCTCGAGAAAGACCGTCTGATGGAGATGCTCTGGGCGGATGCTTTCGTCGAGGAAGGCAATCTGGCCGATAACATTTCGAAGATCAGACAGGCTTTGGGCGACAGTCGTAAAGCGCCGAAGTTTATCGAAACCGTTTCGGGACGCGGTTATCGCTTCATCGCTAAGGTGGAAAAGGTTGCAGCGGAGGCCGTTCAAGAGTTGCCGGCTGAAACGGAAATGCCGCGGAGGCAGGCGGAGTTGGATGGGCGCGATTCGTCGGACGACGCGATACGGGAGGAAACGGCTAGAGATGAATCTACCCTTCCTACGCTTCCGCCTCGCACGACCCGACCCGTAGCCATGAGCGCCGCGATCATAGTTGCCGGCGTTCTGCTTTTCTTTATTTGGAATGGAAACCGCCCGTCCGCGCCTTCCGCGGCACCTCCGAAATCCATCGCTGTGCTTCCATTCAAACCGCTGGTAGCCGGCAATCGGGACGAGGCGCTGGAACTAGGGATGAGTGACACTTTGATCGCGGGCCTCAGCCGTCTTCGGCAGATCACTGTACGTCCGATCAGCGCAGTACGCCGATACACAGATCTCGAACAGGACGCCCGGGCGGCTGGGCGCGAGCTGGGGGTCGAATCGGTGTTGGATGGAAGCATTCAGCGGGTCGACGAGCGGATCAGGATCTCGGCCCGGCTTGTGAGCGTCGAAGACGGCACGACCCTGTGGGGTGAAACGTTCGATGAAAAGTTCACGAACATTTTTGCCGTGCAAGATTCGATCTCCCAAAAAATAGTCAGCGCACTGGCGGTGCAGTTGAGCGGCGAAGAACGGGATCAGCTAACGAAAAAATATACCGCGAACACGGAGGCCTATCAGCTCTACCTAAGGGGAAGATTTTCCTGGAGTAAAGTAACGCCGGAAGGTCTGCAGAAGAGTCTCGACTTCTATTCGCAGGCGATCGAGCTTGACCCGGGCTATGCTCTTGCGTATGCCGGGCAAGCCGATTCGTACAACCTGCTTGGAAGTTACGGGTTCTGGCCGATGAGAGATTCACATCCGAAGGCGCGCGCGGCTGCGGAAAAGGCGCTCCAACTCGACCCAGACCTGGCCGAAGCACACACTTCGCTGGCGGCTGTCCTTGACGACTACTATTGGGAATGGGCCGAAGCTGAAAAACATTTCAAACGAGCGATCGAGTTGAATCCGAATTATCCGATCGCTCGAAATTGGTATTCCCAGCATCTGTCAAAAATGGGGATGCTCGACGAGGCGGTCGAAGAAGCACGGCGAGCACAAGCGCTCGACCCGCTATCATCCAGCGCCGATTCACACGTCGGGTTGGCTTTGTTTCGCGCCCGGCGCTTCGACGAGGCGGCCGCGGAACTGCAAAAGGCGCTGGAATTTAATCCCCAGGCTGTAGATGCGCATATGTTTCTCGGTTTTGTTTACGTGCAGCAGAGAAGGCACGATGAGGCAATCGCCGAATTTAAGGACGTCGTTGATATCACGGACCGAAGTCCGAGTATGCTGGGACTTCTCGGCTATGCGTACGCTTCAGCGGGAAAGAGCGACGAAGCGCGAGCAATTCTGAAAGAATTTGATTCTGACTCAGGGAAGCGGCCAGTTTCTCAGATCGAAATGGCGATGATCTATATTGCGCTCGGCGAGCGTGACCTGGCGTTTGAATGGCTGGAAAAGGCGTACAACGAGCGGGCGTGGCAGTTAGGGTTCATAAAGGTCGATCCGATCTTCGATCCGCTTCGCGGGGACGCGCGCTTTGCGGAACTGATGCGTCGCGTCAATCTCGCGCCCTGATTAGAGCAGAAAAGAGTATGCCCGCGAAATACTCGAAAGGACGCGAAATAAGAGTTTTTTCATTCGCGTCGTTTCGCGTGATTCGCGGGCAATAAATCTTCTCGATCAATACAGCTTGCGGATTTCATTCCGAAGCCGGCTCACAACGTCCTTTTCCGCTGGGGTCCCATCCGGATAGATCACATTAGTATTGAAGACAATGATCGCCGCTTGACGGGTAGCTGGTTCGAAATCGATGTAACTGATGAACCCGTTCTGATCCCCGCCGTGGCCGATGAACGTGCGGTCGTTGCGGCGGCTCAGAAAATAAATGAGGCCGATATCGGTTGTAAATCCGCTGTTGCCATTCGCGTCGACGGTCGTTGGCAGCTGCGGCTTCCACATCTCCTCGAGCGACGTGCGCTTGAGCACGGTGTCATAAACCCAGTCGCTACCGCTCCCGGTTCTGACGCCCGTCAAAAACTTCAGATACTTGACCATGTCCGCGATCGGAGAATTCAGGCCACTGTTTGAAACGGTGATGCCGGTGTTCGCATCGAATCGTCCCTCGGTCCGCTTGCCGTCGCGCATGTAGTACGAGTGTGAGCGGTTCTTCAGCAGATGATATGGCGTTGCGTCGAAGTAGCTAGAGTACATCCCGAGCGGCTTGAGAATGTTCTTGTCGGCGTAGACTTCGTAGTCGTCGCCGCTCAATTTCTCGATGATGCGGCCGAGAAAAATAATGGCGGGATTTGAATAGCTGAACTTCGAACCGGGTTTGAAAAGTATCTCTGTAAACGGGAGCATGGCGACAAGCTGCGAATATTCCGTGGGTTCGAACGGTTCCCAATCTTCGCCTTTATCCCACGGCCAAGTTGGATTCCGAAATCCACCCGAGTGCGTCATCAGATGCCGGATCGTGATCTCGTCCATCGAGCCGAACCTGTTATGCACCTCGCGCAGCTCGGGTAGATATTTCGTTACCGGATCATCGAGCTTCAAAAGCCCTCGGTCGCGAAGCTGCATGATCGCAATAGCAGTAAAGGGTTTTGTGTTCGACGCCCAGTGATAGATCGTGTTCGCATCCACCGGCTGTTTCTTTTCGAGATTTGCCAAGCCGTAATGGTTTTCGACAACGACCTTGTTGTCTTTCAGAAACACAAAGCTGCTTCCAACGATCCCCGCGTCTTTTAGTTCCTTGAGATATATCTCGTCGAACTTGTTGAATTTATCGGACTGAGCATTGGTGGCGATGGTGGCAAAGATCATGAGCGCTGCGATTATTGGTTTCATCGATGATGCGGCCGAGGACGGCTTTTCGGACAAACTGAAAACTGAAAACTGAAAAGTGAAACCGATTTTATCCCGGGGTGTAAACCGGATGAACCGGATGAAAATCCTTAGATCCGCTCGATCCGCCAAATCCGCGTTCAAAAAAAGGTTAACCGACCCGAGACCCACTCGCTACCGCGCGTGTATGGCCTGTTATACAATCAAGCTAATGAGTTCTTACGAGTCTTTATCCGAAACTCAACAGTTTGCATGCCGCGTGATCGCCGATCACGCGCGGTCGACGGCGTTCGCCATCGCCGACGGCATTCTGCCCGGCAATGAGGGACGCAATTATGTGCTCCGCAAAATTATGCGCCGAGCGATCTATCACGGCCGCGAGCATCTTGGTTTGAAGGACCTGTTCTTTTACAAGGTCTGCGATTTCGTCATCGAGCAGATGCATAACGCGTTTCCCGAACTTGAAGCCCAGCGCGAATTCATCGGCAAGATGGTCCGGCTCGAGGAAGAAAGGTTTGGGACCACGGTAACGGTCGGCTTGAAGAAGTTGGATGAGCTCGACATAAAATCCGATTCGCTTTTCACTGACATCGCTAAGCTGTATGACACATACGGAACGCCGCGTGATCTGATCCGTGTCTACCTCGAAGAAAAGGGAGTCACATTCGAAGAGGACGATTACAACTCAAGATTCGATGAAGCGCTGCAGGCCGCACAGAAACAATCCGGTATTGGACAGACAGAACGTAAGTCTCAGATCAGCCCGATGTACGCGCAACTTCTTCAGAAGATTGGAACGGGAAAATTTCACGGCTACGATACGACGCGGCTAGAGGATGCCGAGGTCGTCGCTATCGTAAAAGACGAGAAACAGATCGATTTACTTAACGAAGGCGAAGAGGGCCTTATCGTTTTGAAAGATACGCCTTACTACGCCGAAGCGGGCGGTCAGGTAGGTGATACGGGATTTCTAAGTGGTCAGTTGTCAGTGACAAGTGGTCAGACAGGAGAGACTGACCACCGACCACCGACCACCGACCACTTTACGAAAGTTCGCGTGCTAGACACGTTCGCACCACTGACGGGCCTGATCCTTCACAAATCAAAAGTGGAGAGCGGCTCGATCACAGTCGGTGATAAGGTGACGGCGATCGTCGACGCGGAAAAACGCGATGCGACGCGCCGCAACCATACCGCGACGCACCTCGTCCACGCCGCGCTCCGCGAAGTTCTCGGGACCCACATAAAGCAGGCCGGTTCGGTGGTCGCACCGAATTACCTGCGGTTCGACTTTACGCATTATCAGCCCGTGACCGAGGACCAGATCGTCGAGATCGAGGATCTCGTCAATCGCTACATCCTCGAAAACCATCCGGTCAACACGAACGTCATGGCGATCGAGGAAGCGATGCGTGGCGGAGCGATGGCGCTGTTTGGTGAAAAATACGGGTCCGATGTTCGCGTCCTGAGTGTCGGCGACGGTGTGTTCTCGAAAGAGCTCTGCGGCGGGACGCACGTCAAGGCGACGGGCGATATCGGTGCGTTCAAGATCACATCGGACGAAGCGATCGCGTCGGGCGTTCGACGTATTCGCGCGATCACGGGATTCGACGCGTTTGAGCGCTTCCGCGAGGACGAGCGGCTGATTGATCGAAGCCTGGGCGTTCTAAAAACTCAGCGCGACAATCTGCCGGCGGCAATCGAGCGTCTGCAGGAAGAAGTGAAGCGTACGCGGAAAGAGATCGAAGATCTGAAATTGAAGATCGCGACAGGTGCGATTGGCACGGCGACATCGAACGGCGACGAAGCCCGGGATATAAATGGTGTGAAGGTGCTCGGAAAGATCGTTGACGGGCTCGACGCCAATGGCCAGCGTCAACTGTCGGATACGCTGTTGGCACGTCTTAAGTCGGGCGTTGTCGTCCTCGGACGCGCGAGCGAAGGCAAGGTCAGCATCATCGTCCGCGTATCAGATGACCTGACGGGTAGGGTGAAGGCTGGCAACGTTATAAAAGAGATCGTGCCGATCGTCGGAGGAAAAGGCGGCGGCCGCCCCGACATGGCCGAAGGCGGCGGTACCGAACCCGGGAAATTGTCAGAAGCGATCGACGCGAGTTACGCGGTGATCAAGAAGATGTTGGGGTAAGCAAAACTCCCCTCCTTGTTTAGGAGGGGTGCCGAGGCTTTGCGAGGCGGGGTGGTAGTTCAGACAAATCTGATTCTGCTTAACTACCACCCCGTCAGCGAAACGGCTGCCACCCCTCCTAAACAAGGAGGGGAGCTTTTTCTGAATTACCCTCAACCCTCCACGCGTACGGCGAGTTCGGCCCAGCGGGTTAAGTCGGATTCGAGGTGCGTGTTGAGACGTTGCTGTTCGAGGAATAATTCGTGAACGCGGCCGGCATCGCTGGCGGCGAGTTCTCGTTCGATATCGGGGAGGCGTTGTTCTGTTTGGGCGATACGTGATTCGAGATTCTCGAGTTCGCGCGATTCTTTGAATGTTGGATTGCGGAACCCCGGTCGCTACCGCTCCCGGTACTGACAAGACCCCGGTCGCCTCGTACCACCCCTCCTAAACAAGGAGGGGAGTTTTTTTATTGAAATACCACCCCTCCTGGCTAGGAGGAGTGGCAGTCCCGACGAGTGTCGGGACTCACAGGACTTACTCCGACTTCGGTTTGGTCTTTAACGGAGCGACCGCGCGTTTGCACGTAAACATCCAGTTCTTAGCGCCGTAAACGCGCTCGGTCTTGCAAACGTAACCGGCCGGCATTTCCCGCATTAGAACTGACGAATCCCTCACCGATCCGTTATTCGCTGAATAATTGCAAGTGAGTATCCTGCCGCTCACGGTTGCGTCTTCAAACTTCAGTAGCTTGATTCCATAGAGACCCGCATCCCACTGGGGGACCGCCTCGATCCGATACGAGATCTGCCCAGGACATGTAATGGTGATGTCGTTTTGCCGGTTGTTGATCCGCATTTCGGCGTCGTTCCCGTTCCCAAACGCTCCGAACACCGTCGACGAGAGCGACAATACGCAGAGCGCGATGCAGCACAATGTTGTTTTCGTTATTCGATTCATAAGACTCCTTCTTGATAGGTTTCCACCGACGGGCAGCTATTTGATTTGAGTTATCTCGCAGGAGAGAAAGGCCCACAGGCTCTGGCCCTCCAGCTTGAAGTGGATATCGTGATTCGGTGTGGTAACGTCGGTCACAAATAGTAAGTGTCCATTGCTATTCATTGCGGTCGCGTGCGTCGCATTAGTACCGGACAACGTGTACGTTACCGATCCCGATCCGACCGTGAAACCCACCAGGTACTGGCCCGCCGTAGGCGGGTTGAAAGTAACAAGTACTCCCGCATCCTTTTCCATGAATAAGGCATCTGCGACACCTGACATTGACCTCACGAATGCCGGTGCGGCAAGTGATAAACTCGACGATCCTGCCGTGAGTTTCGTCGGGCTCAGCAAGATAGGGCTTCCTAATGAATCAGCCTTCTTACCCTGCCGGTTCACGACGCTCTGAGGAGCGAGTAACTTTTGGGCCGGCGACAGGGGTTTGGGCTGCACCGTTATCTGTTTTCCCATTTTCGATATCAAGCTCGCGGGCGAAGGGACTGAATTCAGCCAAGACTTTCTCTGCTTCGGCGCTATCAACAAAATGTTTGACTTTGAGAAGCCATCCTTTCCATTTCATATCGGCAACGTGCTGATTGATTACCTGCTCGTTTTCTGGTTCACGTAGCAAAAAGTGCCGGTACATCAGAACGACGGCTTGTCGAGGCGTCTGATTGTTGATGAATTTGTCGGCGTATTCCGACGAGGTACCGAGAGAGCGGACTATCTGCCGCAGACACCATCCGCCGCCACTGATCTTACCCGCAAAGGTCACGAGCCCGCTGTCGTCGGCGGGTCGCTCAAGCACCTTCATATATACGTGTCTCACCACGGAAGCGGCGGCCTGAGGCGAATAGTCCGGACAGGACTGAGCGGACGTTTGCACGTGAGCTGCCAAGAACACTGCCAGGACGAACATCGTGTACATCAATAAATTACGTTTCATTTTTTTCTCCTTTGGCCAGTCCTGAGTTTGCCTGGCCTGTCATTTCAGTTCTTATCGCCGGGATTTGCTCGTTTCCAGCTCACCATCACCGTGCCGGAAAAACTATTGTTGGCTTCGTCGGTCTCGGCAGTTTTATTGCTTGGGTCGATCGTTACGGTAAGCTGATTTTTTCCGAGCTTGAGATTGACGGGAAATATCACCTGTTTTGTCATTTCCGTGGGGCCAAAATTTACCGTCTTTGTAAACGTCGCGCCGTTTTTTTCTAGTTGTACTTGGACATCGGTCGATAACGCCCCTGTTCCCGTACGCGTTGCGATGACGCCGACATTGAATTCGCAGCCGCAAAACACATCGCTGCAAAATATCTTATTTTCTTATGTTTCATGAATTCCTCCTTCATTTTTCCATCAAAATATTACGGTTGGTTAATCGTTCCGCTTTTCAGTCGTTGGTCTTGATAGGTGAGGGTCGCCTGCAGCCCAACACCCTCTTGTCCTTGCGATAGGACTCGCATTCGAGGAAGGTTTTCTCGGTCGGGCAGGTATAGTTACCGCGTGGAAGCCCGACACTCCGTTGGCAGCCACCACCCCACCCCAGCAGCCTCTCATCAGCGGCGGGATCGACGCCTGCAAATCGACAGCCCACGACGAGAAACGTTCTTCCATTTTTTTGCAGTTTTTCGCACAACTTAAATGTGTCCCAATTATTGAGGCACACCCAGTCGTTTTTGCGGCCAAGCAGGAACTTGCAGTCACGCATCAATTGCTGCCGGTTACTGGAATAATATTTACCGGGTGTGGCGAATCTTGTTTTCGCAAGATTCTCCCAAGTTGCTCGCGCTTCCGGGCTAAAAGCGAAATCGTTAATCTTGTTTTTCAAGGACCTCCCTTTCCTATAGTCAGCCATGTGCTGTTCTACTACCTGACGGTTCTCCGGTTCCCGCTGGAGGATTAGGCGGTAAAACCAAATGAACTGATCCTCGTATTCCCTACTAAACCTAAGTACAACGCTGTCGAACTCCTTCGAAGAGCTGACCGCGTGAACGACATCAACGACACACCATTCTCCGGTGCGGAGTTTGGTTGAAAAAGTGTCCAGGCCTGAGTCATCGACTTCTCGCAAAAGGAGCCTGTTGTAGATCTCGTTAACTATGAATTTTGCATCTTCATCCGAGTAGCCTTTCTGGCAGGCGTGGGCTGCACGACTCCCAACGATCAGAACAAATACGGTCATGACGATACAAACTATTGTCCTTTTATGCATCATTTTCTCCTCCAATGTTTACTTCGATCCGCCCCCGTCGGAGCAAGGCGATTCTGTCTACAACGCCCCGCACGGTATCTTTCCTTTTTCGCCGGCTACTTCAGGTCAGCACGCGCTGGGCTCACTAATTGCTCCTTTCCCGGTTTCAAGGCATTTTTCCACCAAAACATTACGGTTTCTTTATCGTTACACTTTTGACCGTCGCGAGATTGATCTCCTGCGTCGTGCCGTCCTTCATCTGAACGACGAGCAGTCCGCTACTCGGCAGATTCAAGAACTGGCCGAGCTTGAATTTGCCGAGATCGATATTGAAAAATTTATTCTTTCCACCCGTCGTCCCAGTCGGAGTCTCGCCAGACGGATTTGGCGCGGACATTTCGCTCGTAGAGCTCACCTCGGTAGAAGTGCTTGTAGTGCTTGACGTACTCGTTTCAGCCGAAGTGTTTAAGACCGCAGCACTTTCGACCGCGCCGCCCAGCACGAGCTTGTAGTTTGCAAGATTGCCGTCAAGCGTGACCTTTAGAAGCACCGTCTGTTTTTCGTCGAGATTGATCTTCTTGAGGACCTGTTGGGCGCCACTCGTCGTCGCCGCGTTCATGTTGTGGGTCGCGAGCGTGTTGAGCTCCGCATCGAGAACCTCGAGCCGGGCAAAGGTCGAATACTGCTTCGCCTTGATCTCGAGGCGAACCGTTACTTCACCTGGTCCGCCGGTAAAAGAGAAATAGTAGAGCGTCTCGTTGCTCGGAGCTTTGCCGGTGTACTCCGTTCCGCTGAACTGCGTCGGTTCCGATTGATTCGTCGACTGGGCCGCGATCCCGACGGCCAGACAGTAGATCGCAAGGATCGCAACGATTAGTTTCTTTGCGTTTATGTTCTTAAAGTTTTTCATGATTTCATTCTCCTTTTCTATTTCAGTGCTTCCTTCATCGCCTCACGTGCCTGAGTTGCGATCGACATTCCCGGCCCAAACTGCGAGTTGACGATGATCGCCACGTTCACGCCGTTCGAGAAGTTTGCGATCATGGTGTTCATCTCACCGCCGTTGAAAAGAGTTCCGTTGTCACGCTTTCCTGGGTAGTAACCGCCGTGTTCGTAATCGACCAGACTGCCCGCAACAGTGACCTTCCACAGTCCGAGCTGTTGGTCCCTCATCTTTTGCGAGACTGCGCGGGGCAGGATCTTTTCGGTGTAAAGCAGATTGTGAATAAAGATCGCAAGCTGTTTCGACGACATGTTCCAGCCGCGCGAAGCGCTTGTTTCTGTCATGTCGCCAAAGCTTTCACCGGCCTGTACCGGGGATGGATATTGGTACGCAAGACCCGGGTTCGTCGCGATCGGCTTGAGATCGATACCGCTCAGTCCGATCGGCGCAAAGACATGCTGCCTGACGTAGTCGGCGTACAGCTTCGCGTAGATGGCGGACAGCTTAGATTCATCGATCTTGATCGGTGTCGTCGGATATCCGTTCAGGCGTGGAATGACGAAGCGGAAGAGCGCGTAGTTCGAGTTGTTGTACTCCTGCACAGGCTTCAGGCGGGGGTTGATGCCTTTCGCCACACACGCCTTTAGGTTGTCGTAGGTCACTTCCGTGTCGCACCGAATGCCGGCGCGATGCGTGAGCAGCTCACGAAACGATACGCTGTCGAAATTTGGCCCAAGCGTCCAGCTCGAAGGAAGATATGTATGGACGGGCCGATCGACGCTCAGCCCTTTCTCGGTGAGCAGCTTCATCACGGCTCCGGCGGTGATGGTCTTGCTTACGCTCGCAATGTTGAACTTGTCATCGACCCCCATCTTCCGGGCATTTGCATCGGGCGCTCGACGAGCGTCGCCGCCGGCGCGGCTGACCATTAGATTTCCGCTGCCCCCCGAAACGGTAAATGAATAGCCGGCCGATCTGTTCTTCAAACGAGCTTCGAGTTTGTCGGCAAAGTTTGCGAGGAACTGCGGACTTACAGCGCGTTGTAGTTGGTCCGCAGACCCAGCAGGTGCCTGGGAATAGGCGACCGAGACGTAAAGAAATGGGAGTAGCAATATGGCAGTAATCGTCTTTTTCATAGTTCTGTTTGGTGGTTTGTAGAGGTTTAACGGACCAATTGGTTTGGTTCGTTCGCCGACCGTTTATGATCACACTGGCCGAAAGCGGTTGTTTCGCTCGTTTGTGGCGAGAACTGTGCACAAAAGTTATAAGTCTTGGTGATCTCATAGTTGTCTCTTTCTCAGTGATTTTATTTAGTGAGACCGCTCGAAGGTGAAACCAGATTTGACCGGTAAGCGCCGCCCGTATGGCGGTCGTTGACCACGACGTAAACAAAATCCGGTACCGGCTTTCCTTTTTGCATAAGGAAAGAGAATTTTCCGAGAGCCGCAGGCTTGGGCATCGGAATGCATCCGGACAGCGGGACCCCCCGTTCGGAATACACTGTGATCCAGACCCTGCTAATTACCACCGCGCAAGGGTTGGGCGGTAACTTCCGTCCCGTTGGAACAAGGAACATCTCCGACGAATATTTTTCCCAGTTAGTTATCATCAGCACGATCCGGTGGTATTGGACCCCGCCCTTTGTCTCCCCAACTGCGCCGTTTAAGGCGAGCTTTGGTAGCGGAGCCGGGACTTGCCTTGCTAGTTCGGCCTGCACCCCGTGCACTTGAGCGTCTGCGTCGCCAGAAATAAGCAGCGCGATTGCCATCGCCGCAAACACCAGAATCGGTCGTAGTCTGAGAGCCGTTCGTCGCGGTATAGTCACTTCATTGATCTTTCTCATTTGTTCGTCTCCCCCGACGTCGTCGTCCGTTTGACGTTTGTCGTTAGGGCAAATTAGCGTTTCCGGGGAGACCGAATCCTTTATTCACCATCGAATTTTTCTTTATTTTTCCTGTGCGTTTTGTTAACTTGTTGTCCTCCAACGCATTCGGCAGATCCCGCAAATGAATAACGACGGCAATCATTTTTACGAGTTTGAAGATTTTCGACTTGATGCGGGGCGCGGTGTCTTATTTCGCGGTGAGACGGTCGTGAATATCACGCCTAAGGCGGTGGAGATCCTTCGCCTTCTGGTCGAAAAGCGGGGCGAGACGGTTTCAAAGGATGAGATCTTTGCGAGAGTTTGGCCGGACAGCTTTGTCGAGGAGGCGAATCTCTCACATCACATCTTTAAGCTACGAAAGGCGCTGGATGAGGACGACCGTCCGAAGTTGATCGAGACTGTTCCCAAGCGTGGGTACCGCTTTGTCGGGAAGCTTCGAGAACCGGAGCCGGTGGTCGCCCCTGTCCAAAATAAAAAGGCTCTTGATTGGAAAATCCCGGTCGTCGCCGCGATCCTGATTGCTATTGCGGGTGCGATCGGTTGGTTTGCCGTTTCACGGAAGGCGGTAGACACTCCGTCCGCCGCAACGCAGCTAGGGAGTACGATCGCGGTGCTACCGTTTGTAAATGAAAGCGGTGATGAAGGTATCGAGTACCTGGCCGAAGGCATGACCGAATCGCTGATCGGACGTCTCTCCGGCACCGAGTCGCTGCGCGTAAAACCCTACAGTGCGGTCGCCCGCTATAAAAAACCTGCCGTCACACCCGAGTCGATCGGTGCGGAGTTGAACGTCGAGTTCGTTCTCAACGGTCGCATGACCAAGCGGGGTGAATCGGTCCGTCTGTTCTTGTCGTTGATAGACGTCGCGTCAGGCTATCAGACGTGGGGAAAACAGTACGAACGCGACGTCGGCACACTGGCAACGCTTCAGGGCGAGATAATCCGGGATGTGTCTGACTATCTCCCCGGCAAACTGCGCGGGTCCGAGCAAGACAACGCCACTCGCAACAGCGAAGCATACGTTCTATACCTCAAGGGCCGCTACCAACTGAACCGCAAGACGCCTGACGGGTTAAAAAAAGCCATCGAACATTTCAACGAAGCGGTTGCTATCGATTCGTCGTATGCTTTGGCTTACTCGGGAATAGCGGACGCCCACAATCAAATGGGACTCTGGGTGACGCTGCCGCCTGCGGAGACATTTCCGAAGGCGAAGGCCGCCGCCGAACACGCACTTTCACTCGACAACAAACTGGCCGAGGCACGGACGGCGCTAGCTCTCGCGAAATTTTATTACGACTGGGATTTCGCCGGTGCCGAGAGCGACCTTCGGCAAGCGATTCGCGATAACCCCGATTACCCCCTGGCTCGTGAGTCCTACGGGATCGTCGTTTACGAATCGAATCCCACCCGATTCGAAGAGGCGCTTGCCGAGCTCAATGCTGCGAGCTCTATCGATCCGGTGGCTCTTGCTCCGTACTTCTGGCGCGGGGCATTGTATTATTTCGAAGGCAAAAACGATCTTGCGATCAGAGAGTTGCAGGAGGCTCAAAACATCGATCCAAATTTCACCCTTGGCCTCGGGTTGAAAGGTGCCGTCTATCGCGAACAGGGTAATTACGATAAGTATTTGGATAATTGGCTAAACGCATCGCCTCTTGAGGGAGTTGATCTCTCGGACGCTGAGATCAAAGCTCTGCGTGCAGCGTACGATGCCAAGGGTCTTAAGGGTTACGAGATCGCATACGCGGAACTGTTGCAGCAGAAGATGCGGGGAAAATATGTGTCACCGCTTTTCGTAGCGATGCACTATTCCATGGCCGGGGAGACGGACCTCGCGATCGAATGGCTCGAGAAGGCTTTTGCGGATCGCTCGAGTTGGCTCGTCGAACTCAAGGTCGATCCGGCATGGAGGAATCTTCATTCGGATCCTCGCTACCAGGATTTATTAAAACGGATCGGCTTTCCGGAATAGGATGGAGAACCATTTATACAGATTCGATCGCTTCACGCTCGACGCCGCAAGTCGTCTGTTGACGGATGATGCCGGCACCGTGATCGATCTTACGCCGAAGGCTGTAGACATTCTTATCCTGCTTGTCGAGAATGCGGGACAACTCGTTAGTAAGGAAGAAGTGATGAAGCGAGTGTGGGCCGACAGCTTTGTCGAGGAAGCCAACCTCTCGCACCATATTTTTAAACTGCGAAAAGCAGTCGGCGAAACCGAAGATCGAAAGTTGATAGAGACTGTGCCGAAGCGAGGCTATCGCTTCGTCGGGGAATTGACCAACGACGAGCCGGCCGATGATCCAGTCGTTGGGCCGGCCACCGATATAACGAGGCCTGCGCAATGGTGGATCGCCCCGGCAGTAGCGGCGGCGGTCGTTCTCGTCTTGGTAACATTCGGATGGTATTTGTATTCACGGCGTGCCGAAAGCCAGCCCAGTGCTGGGAGCGTGATCGATATCCGTTCGATTGCCGTAATGCCGTTCGTGAATGAGAGCGGGAACGAGGACGTGGAGTATCTCTCGGACGGAATGACCGAGACGCTCATCAACAGTCTGACGGAAGTTCCGTCGCTTCGCGTGAAATCGCGGCCGGCAGTATTCAAGTACAAGACCCGCGACGTAGCTGCCTCGACTCTCGCTTCGGAGTTAGGGGTCCAGGCACTTCTGTTTGGCCGGCTGACTCTGCGGGGTAACGACCTGACGTTGTTCCTTTCGCTAATCGATCCGGATACCGAGAATCAAATCTGGGGAAAACAGTACGTCCGCAAACTTTCGGAACTGGTCGCGCTGCAGAATGAGATCGGTCGCGACGTTGCACAAAGCTTGGAAGCACGGCTAACCTCGGCGACGGAGGACCGGCTTAGCAAGAACTACTCGAAGAAAGGCGAGGCATATCGGCTCTACCTTTTGGGGGATTACCACTGGGCAAAGTTTACAGAAGAGAATTTCCTACGGGCCAAAAAGTATTACGAGGACGCGATCGCGATCGACCCGAATTACGCCCTCGCCTACACGGGACTCTCCAATACTTACTCCGTTCTCGGTGTTAATGGGCACATGTCGAGCTTCGAAGCTCGACCACTTTCGCGAGCAGCTGCCGAGCGGGCGATGCAGATCGCACCTGACCTGCCTGCCGCGCATGTATCGCTCGGGGCGTATAAGATGTTCTTCGAATGGGACCTTGCTGGTGCCGAGCGCCATTACCGTCGAGCGATGGAACTGGACGCCGATTATGCAGTCCCTCACGAACTGCTGGCCTATTCACTTCGAGCACGCGGCCGCCACGAGGAGGCGATCGCGGAAGCCATACGAGCTACTGAACTGGATCCTCTTCACCTGTTGATGCTCGGCGACGTGGCAGTTTGTTATCGCTTCGCCGGGCAGCTGGAAAAGTCGATAGAGGTCCACGATCGCGTGATGGAAATGGATCCGAATTTTGGCGACGCACATTTCGAGAACGCTCTCGCACATTCACAGTTAGGAAATCACGACGTCGCACTCCGCGGGGTAATGAAAGCTCTCTCGTTGACGGGCAACAGCACGAAAGTAAAAGCAGGTCTCGGAATCATTTATGCCCGGTCGGGGAACGCCGCGAATGCACAGGGTGTGATTGAAGAACTTCTCGGTGAGTCTAAAGAACGGTACGTGTCACCACTTGATATCGCCCTTATCTATTCAACCATGGGGGAGAAAGATAAGGCGTTCGAGTGGCTCGAGAAAGCTTACGCCGAGCGCACTCCCTGGATGTTTGAGCTAAACGTTACTCCCGAACTCGCACCGATACGGGATGATCCCAGGTTTAGTGAACTTCTACGACGAATCGGCCTTGCTGCGGGCTAACCGGATTTGGATTTGGGATTTGGGAAAGAATTGTTAGCAGTATCAGAATCCATATGACATTCTATGGCTCCATCTCTTTTCAAATAGTCGGGTCATATTGACTCCTCTTTTCTTCTTTCTACTTAAGCATTACACAGCTGATCTTCGTCACGATAAAGTTGTACTTCATGGTCTCACCCGGTTTCAGCTCCATCGGAGACGACGATGTGGCATCGAATTTCTTTTGATCGCAGCTGGGCATCTCTGGATCGAGAAAGGCAATGAAATTTACGCCCGCCGGCATCGGTGGCAGGGTGAACGTACAGCGGCGTTTTGTGAAATCACCGCGGGCCCGAGTCAATACCTTCCAGCCGCCGCCGTGCTTGAATGCCCTCACGATGAGATTTCCGCATTTGAATTTGGCAAGTCCGCTGCCGATCACGTCCTTGAACGTGATCTCTCCACTAACCGTACCAGGTAGCTTGATGAACTTACGTTCGTTAAGTTCCTGCGCGGCAACGGCCGCGGTCAGCGTAAATAAAACAACAATGCTTAGTAGGTATTTCATTTTTCTCCTTGTGGCTCATGCAAAAATCAGCGGCCCTCCGCCTCGGATCGGAAAGCGCCGATCAACGCACTCAGTGCCGGAGTCAACATCACAGGACCGAGAAATATCGATCCGGCTACCTCTCTGTTATTCGGGAGTGATTTACCATTCATATTTTCTCCTGGGGAGTTATCTACCCGGTTTGCATTGCGGACTTCCCGCGGCGTTGGGATTGATCGTCCGCCAGTTGTTGTTCTCGCTCGCTTCTGCGATCTTCCCGTACGGGTCGACCTCTGCAAGGACATGCCGATCCAGAGCTACCTGTTTGCCCGAAGTCGTTGCGTCGAACGTCAGTGTCTGACGCTCGCCGCCTTTTAATGCGTTGACCCGTCTCCCGACGAAATAAATGGCTTTAGACCCTGGTTTCGCACTTTCCCTAAATGTGATCATCACGAACGAGGCTGCAGTCTCCGAACCGCGGCAATCGTTCGATACCGTGACCGAGACTTTCGCGACGAACCGGCCGGTTGCGTCGGGGTTCACAACGAGCCCCGAGACGACGAGGTCAGGCCTCGCCTGGCCGAAAACGGTCATTGCTAATGAGACGATCACTATGGCGGCTGTGAGCTTTTGCATTGTGTCCGAGCACAATTTAGTGCGTCTCCGCCCGCAAAGTCCTTTACCTTATGTCGCTTTTCGCGTAATTTTCTATTGATGTTTTCTTAAGTTTTTCTTTATTCCCACCATCCCGCGGTAAACCAGAAAGAATGCGAGCGATTTCGGACAATTGTTACCAGTTCGACGAGTTCCGGCTTGATGCTGATGAGCGACAGCTTTGGCGCGGGGATGTACCGATCGAGATGACTCCAAAAGCGCTGGCGATCTTACAACTGTTGGTATTGCACGCGGGACGGACCGTAACTAAGGAAGAAATTTTGCAGACGGTCTGGCCGGACAGCTTCGTCGAGGAGACCAATCTTTCGCACCACGTATTCCGTCTGCGAAAGACCCTCGGTGAGACCGAGCAGCGAAAATTCATCGAGACCGTACCAAAGCGCGGTTACCGATTTATCGTCGAAGTTCGCTCCGCCGTCATGAAGCCGGCCGAGGTGCCGGTGCCGATCGAAAAAATAACCTCACGGCCGTATCCGTGGAGTCGAACTTTGGCGGTGGTCGCTGTAGTTGCCGCGCTTGCCGGCCTGACGGGTGCGTATGTTCTATACCGCGCTCGCACGTCGGCCAAGGACGTGCAGGCCCCGGCTTCCGACGTTGCGAAGCGCGAGCCGCAATCGATAGCTCGGATTACCAATGGCGGCAAGTTCGTCGCCGCAACAATCTCTCCCGATGGTAAGTTTGTCGCGTACGGTCAGAACTACACGAGCGGTGAAGGGATGCTCTACATCCGTCAACTCGAATCCAACACCGAGCGCCGGCTTCTGCGGCCAGCCGATCGAAATTTCGGCACGCTTTCGTTTTCGCCCGACGGGACATTCGTTTATTACATTTCGTACGAGCCGGACGATCCGGAGGGAGCGCTCTATCGAATCCCTGTGATAGGCGGTGCAGCGTCGAAGGTGATAGATGATGTTAAGTTCATGTTCTCACTCTCGCCCGACGGAAAGGAGGCGGCGTTCTATCGCTTTGATAACGACAACGCGAAACGCCGTTTGGTAGTTGCATCGGTCGCCGGCGGCGGTGAAGAAAAGACTGTCCTCGAGTTTCCGAACGCCGGCATATCCAGCGTACCGGCCTATTCGCCGGACGGTCGTTTCCTCTCCTTTAGTCAGGCGGACCTCGGACTGGATTTTACGCAGCCTCAGTTCGCGCTATCGGTCATAGAGCTCGCGAGCGGAACTACTCGTCGGCTATCAGAAGAGAAATGGTCGGAGATAGGGAAGACGGTGTGGAAAGCTGACGGCAGTGGGCTGACATTTCCAGGTAGCCGGCCGAAAAGCGGAACGCAGCTCTATACGATGAGCTTCCCCGGCGGTGAGGTCCGGCAGATCACGGACGAGCTGAATTATTACGGTAATTACGGGATGGGGATCACACGTGACGGGAGTATGATCGTCGCCGATTTCTGGGAAACCCAGTCCCAGCTATGGTCAGTTGATGCAAACGGCCCGGCCGCGGGCGGAGAACAACTCACAAACGGGACGAGCGATGGAAGCACTGGTCTCGCTTCACTAGCTGACGGTCGTATCGCTTACACGACACAAGCGGGGGACGACACCGACATCTGGATGCTGCGCGATTCGGATGGCGTGCGCGAAGGGAAACCGTTGACCGCGGATGCATCGTCAGAGGCCGGGATTTGTGCTCCGCGCGATGGACGCTTCGTTGTTTTTGCATCCGACCGAGCCGGTTCGTCGCACCTGTTCAGGTCGGACCTCGACGGCTCGGCAATTCACCAACTAACAATCGGTGAAGGATCCGAGGCTTCCCCGGAATGCTCTACGGACGGCAGTTTTATTCTTTATAGCTCTGGCGGAGCGGTGTGGAGAATATCAGCCGATGGAGCCGGCGAGGCGGTTCGTCTGACCGAGTTTGAATGTATTGCGCCGAGTATCTCACCTGACGATAAATTTTTCGCGTGCGTCCAACCGACCGGTCTTCAGATCAAGCCCGCTACGCTCGCGGTCATGTCGATCGATGGCGGCGCTCCGGTAAAATCATTCGAGGTAATCCCGTTCTCGTTCCACCATCGCCCGGCCCGTTGGACACCCGACGGAAAAGGGCTGGTCTTCAAGAAGACAGAGAACCAGATAGGCAATCTTTGGCAACAGCAACTCACCGGCGGTCCGCCCCGAAAGATCTCCGACTTCAAATCAGACGTCATCTTTAACCACGCCTTCTCATCGGATGGAAAACGCCTGATCGTTTCTCGCGGCAAGTTCGCGGTTAATACCGTCGTGCTGCGAAATTTCGATTGATCGTCAGGCCGAAACTGTCCCGCAGTTCTCAACCAGCGCGTTTGATCTGTGGATTTCGGATTCTTCGTCGGCCACTTCTTTGTGGCTGCTGGAAGTTAGCATGACCGATGCGACCACGACGCCGGCGCCGATCAGCATCTGACCGGTCATGGATTCACCCGCGATCACCCAACCCAGAATTACAGCGATCACCGGATTCACATACGCGTAAGTCGCGACCATCGCCGGCCGTGCGTTCTTGAGCAGCCAGCTGTAGGCGGTGAAACCGATTAGTGAGCCGAAAATTATCAAATAAGCGAGACCGAACAGAGAGTTGTTCGAGACAGCGGACGGATCGAATGTCGACCATTCGCCTCGAATTAGTCCAACGAGTAACAGCGATCCGCTACCGGCGAGCATCTGCATACCGGCTGTTAGCAACGATGACTTCGGAACCGAAGCTCGGAGCCCGTATATCGAACCGGTTGCCCAGGACAACGCACCCAGGATGACCGCGACGATTCCGATCCACTGACCAGATCCGTCGGATTCGACGCCGCCGGTTGCCCGACCGCTGATCAAAAGCCATACACCCGCAAAACCGAGCAAGAGACCCGCCGCGACT
>JBGTIQ010000014.1:0-57259 GCA_041745575.1 Pyrinomonadaceae bacterium | reverse complement strand
CTCGGCTATTTCGTTAGCGTGTTCGCTTTTTGCCTGCTGGTCCTTAGGGTGATTCGCGGCGGGGACGAGATAAAATTCGTGCCGTCGTTAGCCGTCATGACGGGGCTTTTGCTGGCAATAGGGGGTGTTGTCGTCCTGATATTTTTTATACATCACATTGCCGATTCGCTGCAGATCACAACCATCATTGGCAGCATCGTCCACGATACAGTTGAAGCCGTCGAACGTCTTTTTCCGGAGGAAATGGGCAGAGCGGCAGAATCGGATGAACGAGCGGATGTTTGGCAGGCGGCGGCGGATCAAAGATGGCTGAAGATTCCGGCGCTAAAGAGCGGCTACGTACGAAGCGTGGACACCGACGCAGCACTCGAATTCGCCGGAGAAAATGGTCTCATTCTGCGGATGGAGATCGGTATTGGGCAGTTTGCGGGACGCGGCGGGTCGCTGCTCGCGCTGACGCACGATGGCGAAAATGAAGATTTCGATCTGGTGGATGATGAAGAGCGGGTAAAGAAGCTGAACCGGATATTCTCCATCGACAATCGTCGCACGATTGAACAGGACATCGGTTTCGGGATCGGGCAGATCGTCGACATCGCGCTCAAGGCTCTTTCGCCTGGTGTGAACGATACGACGACTGCCATCACCTGCGTTGATTTTCTCGGCGTGATCGTCGGCGAAATTGCGCGTCGCGAATTTCCGCCAAAAGTTCGGGCCGGAAAGAACGGCGGGCGTGTGATAGTCGCCACCCCCGATTTTGGCGAGTATGTTGAGACAGCGTTCGACCAGATTCGCATCAGCGGCAAGGCAAATCTTGCTATTTTTGAACACCTACTGCAAGCGATCACGTTTGTTGCCGAATGCACTCATGACGGCTTCCGCCACGACGCCCTTCTGAAGCAGATTGACCTGACCGAAGAATTTGCCTCAAGTACGCTCGAAACCGAGTATGAAAAAGAAAAAGTGCGTTTAAAAGCGGTTGATGCGAGAAAAGTTTTCGAGCCGATAATCTGAAAAGGTGGTGAATTACCGATGGATTTTTTAGTGGAAGCATTTTCATTTGACTTGAAACAAACGCTCGTAGATTTTCTGCGCGTTGGTTTAGCGTTTCTTTTGGCAGTTCCGATCGGTTGGGAACGGTCACAATCGGAACGCAGCATGGGCCTCAGAACTTTTCCGATCGTGGCTATCGGGGCGTGCGGTTTTATGTTAATAGCAAGAGATGGGACAGGAGCATCCGCGGAAACGCAGGCTCGTCTCGTACAGGGACTGCTCAGCGGCATCGGCTTTATCGGCGGCGGTGCGATATTGAAGGAAGGAGCAAACGTGCGCGGATTGGCGACGGCGTCGAGCATCTGGACGACGGGCGCCATCGGTGCCGCCATCGCTTTCGGCCGCGAAGAGATCGCCGTCGTTCTGAGCCTGATCGCTTTTCTCACTCTACGTCTGCTAACTCCAGTCGTGGAAAACGATAGTTACGAGAACCGGAATGAATCTGGAAAAACTGAATAGAGCCGTTCCATGAGAGATCATTAGACGAGTACGATGACGGTCTGGCTCGGAGAGAAAGAAGGGGAATGATGGAACGGTTTTTATTGATGCAGACAAGCAGTGATTCGTCGGCCGGGATCGTCTGGCAAACGTTGAACAATATCATTAACGGGCTTCTTGAGCGTCTGCCGTATCTCATTATCGCGCTGATAGTTTTCGTTTTGTTTTGGTTTTTCGGAAGCATTGTGCGAAGCATCATACGAGCGACCGGGGCAAAAACCAGACTCGATGTCACGCTTGCCGAACTTTTGGGCAGACTTGCGTCGGTATTATTTATAATTCTTGGCGTTTTTGTCGCCGCGGTAGTTATTTTCCCGGGCTTTAATCCGGGCGATCTCGTTGCCGGTCTCGGCATCACATCAGTCGCCGTCGGTTTCGCCTTTAAAGACATTTTGCAAAATTTCTTCGCCGGAATCTTGATCCTGTGGCGCAAACCGTTCATCGTGGGCGATCAGATAAAATTTCGTGAGTTTGACGGAACGGTCGAGGAGATCAACGTCCGTTCGACCCGGATCAAAACGTATGACGGTGAGCGGGCAGTCATTCCGAACGGAGATATTTATACCAGTGCGGTTCTGGTACGGACAGCTTTTGATCGGCGACGGACGAGCTTTGTCGTCGGTATCGGCTATCAAGATTCGATCGAACATGCCCGAACGGCCGTAATGAATGTTTTAGAGAGTACGGAAGGCGTTCTGGATGAACCGGCACCATCAGTTCACGTAGTCGAACTTGCAGGTTCGTCCGTCAATCTGAAAGTATTGTTTTGGACAAAGTCACAGAAATCCGATGTTCGCGTCACCAGCGATATGGTCGCAACCGGAATCAAACTCGCTCTCGACGAAGCCGGAATAGACATGCCGTATCCACACTCAGTGGTATTGTTTCACGACACGACGGGCACACGCGACGGAGATATCGAAAGGACGGAAATGCCTCAAGCCTCCAAGCCTAGGGAATCAGAAAATAACCGCAAAAAGGTATAATTTCCACCGCCCTTTCAGGCGTTAGTAGTTTTTTTTTGGCTGCAAACCGCGCCGCTTGCGAGTACTTTTAAGTATGTCATCATCGACAAATAACCAGGATCCTAACGCGATACAAGAGAAGATTTGCTTCCATCTCGCCTCCGACAATTCCAATCTCTGCGTCGTCGGCGATGACGGGCAGGCCCCCTATCGGTTCCGCGATGCAACCGCTGAAAACTTCGTCGAGTTTCCCGAGCAGTGCAAGCAATTCTTCGACGTCGTGCCGACAACGATCCCGCTGAACACAAACTATCGATCCCGCAAGACGATCGTCGACTTCTATACGAAGTTCATGGAGTACGAGATCTGGCAGAAAGACGGCGGCAAAGGCTCCTACCGACCGCGCCGGGTACACTATGGTCACACGTACCATTGGGGTCGGCGACATATTATTGGGGTCCTCACCCTTTGGAACGCTCATGCAAGATCTGGGCGAGCGTGACGAGCAACCACAAATTTTTGTCGGATATTTCATCACCGAACGTGACGAAATTGATCGAGGGATACCATGAGAAATATGGCTGGCTCTACAAACCAAGATCACCGAGATCTTTCGCCGGCTGACAAGTCTTGTCGAATATGAAGTTTCGCCGAGTAGCCGTGGATATTCGGACGAGATCGGTACATAGATGTATTCGCTCTTTCGACTGATCGACGAACAATATTGAACATTGAATCGAAGGTTATCGATCAAGCTTATACGAACGAGGACATCAACCGCGTTTTGGAGAAAATCCTCGGGCAGATCACTAGCAAAGGCGCGTTCGAGCAGGGATACCTACACCGGGTGGAAAAGCGCGCGCGGGGACTTCCTGGAAAGATCGGTCATAGAGTTTCTTGCCGAAGTTCATCTACTAAGGGTTAATTGACACTGAATGGTCCCGCAGAAGTCCCCCGCCGATAAGTGGAACATAATATGAACCTACGCTCGAATAAAATTCTATTCGGGCAACGGAAATCGTTTGTAGGCGAAATGATGGCGAACAACGTGCGGGCCAAGATCGACCACCTCACGGTTTTTGATATGCATCACTGAAAGAGCACGAAAATCCGCTAATAACTTTGCAATCAGCAGTGTCCTAAACTAGCAATCCGCCGGTATCTAAACTTGCAATCAGCCGCATATTAGCCGTTCAGCCGACTTGCAAACCACGGAAAATCCTCCTGACCCTGGTTCCTCAAGAGTCAATGTAGCAGGAGTCTGGCACGGATTTGAACCACGTGGCGAATCTTTGCACTTCTCGAGAAAAGCACTGATTAGTTATTGGAAGTTTTGAACGGAGAAGGGTATGAAAAAGGAAAGTGCAACCATCTTGCCACCACCGTAGAAAAACGAGGCTTTCGAAAATCATCGAAAGCCCCGTCGTTATTGGTCGGGACGACAAGATTTGAACTTGCGACCTCTCGCACCCCAAGCGAACGCGCTACCAGACTGCGCTACGTCCCGATACTGTTGATTTTCAGATTAGGTTTCGAGGTGTGGTTTGTCAAACTACCTTATTTACGGACACGCTCTTCGGATTCGCGCTTGTGGCTCGCCTTTAGCATCTGACGCAGTTCGAGAAGCTGTGTGGCAAGCGATTTTAATGCGTCGCGCCGATCGGCAGTGAGTCCTTGTGGTCGGTCGTCGACGGATTCCGAGTCATCAATCACCAATTCTTCATCGAACAAACCCTGGACGCCGCCATTCGCGTTCGAATGATCGTTCTCGGGCCGTGGCTCCGACGGAACAACCTTTAGACGCGTCGTCTCGCGCATCTCGGCGTGCAGCTTTTTCTTAGCACCGGCGATGGTGAACATCTCCTCGTAAAGCAGTTGCTTTATACGGAGCGATATCTCGACATCACGACGGCGATAACTGCGCTGACCGGAACGGTTCTTCTGCGGGGAGAGCATCGGAAACTCCGTTTCCCAATATCGGAGGACGTGCGCCTGCACACCGACCAGCTCGCAAACTTCGCCGATCTTAAAATAAATCTTCTCAGGTATCACTACGGCCAATTGTCCCATCCAGCTAGTCAAATGTGTTAAAGTTTTCGTTAAACGAGATCGCCGTTATTGTATGAATTTAATCAATTTGTGTCAATAAGATTTTATGCGGACCGAGTTCGAGTTCATCCGAAACATTAAGGAACAATACGGGTTAAACCGGGTTGGCGATGACTGTGCCGTGCTGCCCAAAGATTCGAAAACCGACCTCGTAATCACCGCCGACCTGCTCGTCGAGGACGTTGACTTCCGACTTAGGTGGACAAAGGCGGAATTTCTCGGTCACAAGGCTCTCGCCGTTTCCCTTTCGGATGTCGCTGCTATGGGAGCGACGCCAAAATGGGCGATGTTGTCGATCGGAGTACCGAAGTCGGTATGGAAAGGTAAGTTTATCGACAATTTCTACGGCGGCTGGTTCATGCTGGCGAAACAGTACGGGGTTGAGCTCATTGGCGGCGATGTCTCCGAATCGACCGACAAACTCGTGATCGACTCGATCGTGGTGGGAGAAGTAGCCAAGGGGCAGGCGGTTTTGCGTTCGGGTGCAAAACCTGGTGATTCTATCTTTGTGACTGGTACCCTCGGCGGAGCCGCCGGTGGATTAGAACTTCTGGAGTCTGGCTTACGGACAGCAAGCGCCGGAAAGGAAAAAAGTCGGCTTATCGAACGGCAACTTCGACCCAACGCTCGAGTCGAAATGGGAATGTATCTGTCGAAGCGAAATCGGGCGAATGCAATCATCGATATCAGCGACGGGCTTGCCGCGGATCTTCATCATCTCTGCGAAGCGAGCCGTGTCGGAGCGGAAATTGAGATCGATAGAATACCGATCGATGAGAACCTCGACGGCACCGATCGCGCTGCGAAACTCAAATTTGCGCTCGGGGGCGGCGAAGATTTTGAGCTTCTTTTTACGTCCGATAGAAAAACTTTTTCGGGCTCCAAACTTCCCCCTATCACCCGTGTCGGTGTGGTCACCGAAAACGTCGGTACGCTTGAAGTTATCGACGGTGAACGGCGCAGCATTCTTCCAGCATTCGGCTACCGGCATTTTTGAAATTGACGTGCACTCGAATAATTTTTTTTGAAAATTACTTGACAAGCAATTTTCGATCGTGCTAAAACTCTCATCCTGCCGCGAAGTGTGCGGCAAATTTTTTTGGAGAAAATTTTGTGATTCGAAGTTCGATACATTCAGCGAGAACATTCAACGGCTCAGCGGCACGCGTCATGGCGCGCCCGGGAACGAGCTGGAATGCTGTTGTGTGTTTACATCTCGAAGGCTCGGATTATCAACCGAAACAGGATCGCAGTATGAATCCTGAACTAGTTACTTAACATTGCGGGAGCGGCGTTCCCGCTCCCGAAACATCGAAAGCACGACGCGACGAGCGTCGAGAAGTTTTTAGGAGCGGTTACGCCTGGATCATTGGAAGATCCATGAGTAGCCGCTCCTTTTACTTTTGATGTTTGAAAACTGAATAGCCGTATTTTTAAGCACCGGACGCCTATCGGTAAAGGCAGGCAGTCTGTAAAACTGTCGCTCCTTGAGCTGTGAAGGTTCGAATCCTTCCCGGTGCAATTTTTTAGAGTTAGAACCCACCCGCTACCGCAGGTGGTACTGACACGGAGGCGTAGCTCAACGGAATCAGAGCATCTCGCTTCGAACGAGAAGGTTGAAGGTTCAAGTCCTTCCGTCTCTTCCAATTTTTGCGGGGATGAATGCAAAGAGATCGAGCAATCGGTTTTTCAAGCCGATCGTAGCGGGTTCGAGTCCCGCCATCCCTGCCAGATTTTTTTTCGGGGTCGTCTAACCGGCAGGACGCTTGGCTTTGAACCAGGAAATAAGGGTTCGACTCCTTTTCCCGAAGCCATACACCATTTTAGATTTTGGATTTTGGATTTCGGACTTCGGATTTTGGAATGCGGAACCCAAATCAAAATCCTCCCTGCGACCCGGGTGTTCCACAGATGGCTAAATGGGCTTGCCTTGGGAGCAAGTGTTCGCAGGTTCGAATCCTGCTGCCCGGACCAACTCCATTTTGGATCTTGGATTTTGGATTTGGGATTGGCCGGACAACACCCGTTTCCAGTGAACATTCTTTCAATCAAATTCCACAAGCGACTCGCACGCGTGGCCAAACAGGCAAAGGCGCCGGTCTTAGAAACCGGATATTGAAGGTTCGAATCCTTCCGCGTGTACCAGCTACATTTTGGATTTTAGATTTTGGATTTTGGATTGAGCATCCTTTCGAGGGGTTCTGTTTACGCAAGAGGGGGGTCGAGAGTCGAATCCAAAATCCAAAATCTAAAATCCAAAATGGCAAAGCGGGTATAGCCAAGCGGATCAAGGCGGCGGTCTGCAAAACCGTCAACCATCGGTTCGAATCCGATTACCCGCTCCAAACATCACAGATGGCGAATGCAAAAGCGACGACATAGTTCATTTGGGTAGAACGCTTGTTCAGTTGAGCAAGATGTCGCCGGTTCAACTCCGGCTGTCGTCGCTTTTTACTCTTGTCGCCATCATATGACATCGGGCGAATGCAGAGCGTGACTACATGGACAGAGCATCTGCTGAGAGGCAGAAGGCCGCCGGTTCGATTCCGGTCATCCTCACGGATGTAGCTCAGTGAAATGTCGCATTCAATGATTTGTCGCCCGCCGTACGGGAGAACCCTGATCGAGCGTTCTCCCTCGAGAGAAACTTTTACGTGGATCGTAGCTCAATCGGCAGAGCTCCTCGTTGTGAATGAGGCCGTTGCAGGTTCAAGTCCAGCCGATCCACCCAGTTCGATTTTGGATTGACGCATTCGGAATACTGCGGATTTCGATCTTCTCTAGGTCGATCCTAATCTAAAATCCAAAATCTAAAATCCAAAATCGGAAAGGGGCCGTGGCAGAAAGGCGTATGCACTTCCCTGTCGAGGAAGACGATGACGGTTCGAGTCCGTTCGGTCCCGCCACTCTTTAATTTCAAATTTGAAATTTCAAATTTCAAACGGTAAGGAAGCTGCGTCGATCGAAAGTCGAGAATCATTCAAGCCGGAAGCCGCTGCCCTAGCGGTGTCCGCATAACCGGATTCTCCCACAGCGCGTCCCGGCCGTTTCACCTCGGAAACGGCCGGATGGGGATTTTGGATTTTGGATTTGAGATTTGAGATTTGAGATTATTTGAGATTTGAGATTTGGTATATAGAGTCCAATCCAAATTCCAAAATCCGAAATCCAAAATCCAAAATCCAAAATGGAACAGGTCTTACCAAAAACAAACGCGGCCGGCGGAACTGCGAGGGCAAGGGAATGCATTTATTCATACCTTGGTTCGCAACGAACCTATTCGTCCCTTGCCTGATGAAGTAGTATCCGGGCCGCGTTTGCCTACCGAGCTGATCGTACAGAGATCAACTAACTGGTCGGAAAGACATCTCCGTCAATTAGAATTCCGTTGCCGCGGGCCGCCGCGAGTCGAATCTTTTTCAAGCCCGCATACTCGGGCGAGTGATACCACCTGAGAGCCGATTGTTTGTCGTCGAACTCGATGACAACGGGAAAGGTGAACTTCCAGTCTCCTTCCAGAGTTTGCTGTTCGCCGCCCACAACGCGGTACGTTCCACCGAAGTCTTCGACGTTCTCGAAAACCTTTTCGCGGTACTCCGCCATTTTTACTTCGTCGAGGACCTCCAGCATGTCGTAAAGGAAGAATGCAGCCATTTGTTTTACCTCGCATATGATCGCCAACCCATTTCGGTCCGGCGCAATATCTCACGCGAAAAGTCGCGGAGATAAATATCTGACACTTTTTTCGATCGGTAGCCAAGCTGGTTTAAGGCACTCGCCTTTTAAGCGAGGGATGCGTGGGTTCGAATCTCACCCGGTCGACCATTGCGATTTTGGATTTTAGATTTTGGATTTTGGATTGACGAGCCGAGTCTCGTTTTTCCCGCCTCCAATCCGAAATCTAAAATCCAAAATCTAAAATCCAAAATAGCCCTTGGCGGTGTAGCTCAGTTGGAAGAGCAAAGGTCTCATAAACCTTGGGTCGGAGGTTCGAATCCTCCCGCCGCAACCAGTCCGATTTGGGATTTGGGATTTCGGAATTCGGATCTCGTTTCCGACAATCCGAAATCCACAATCCCAAATCCAGGAGCGTCGCGACACGACATTCTAAACGTCGGTGGATTCTCGGACCAGGTATTCAAGCTTGTTTCGGAATTCGCCAACGAGAATCTCGCAGACGGGCACTGAGTTGGGGTGTGAGTTGAGGAGGCCAAGTATTGCCCTCTTCAAAATATTCTTTCAACGTTGGGAAACGGCTGTAGCCTGACCGTCTGCGGAAAACAAGACCACATGGGCTGGACCTCCACGTTCTCGAAGGCGTGCGCAATAGCAATCGCCGAGAAGCCGGGGATGAACATTAGGAGAAGGCTCCAAGCTAGTAATCTCTGGACTCGTTTTCTCAGTAGGAACTTAAGCATACGAAACCAAGCCTAGCACAACTATTGCACATTCACATTGGCGAATGCAGGTCGGGAGTACATGGTAACTGCCGGAAACGGTAAGCGAGTTCAAGTCTCGCCCGCTATGAGGACTTCTCGAGCGGAACTCTCACCATATCTTGTCGCCATCTTTTGTTTTGAGTCCCACCTTTATACCACTTTCTTCCGGGCTACGCCCGCCGATGAGCGGAAAGGCTGTGCCTTTCCGACTCGGTATGCAATGCTCCATAGCGGCTATGCCGCATTTCGGAGGCGTAGCCTCCTTAGAATTGAAAATCACCTGCCGGAAAGGCGAAAGCCTTTCCGCTCATCGGGCGGCACAGCCGCGAAACGTGCCGACTGAAAGCAGGACTCAAATCTAGACCCGGGACGAATGCCGCGATGATTACATTGTCTGTAAAACAAAACGGATCATCGCGATTTTTGTCGTCCCTTTTTATACTTTAGGAGGAATAATATGCCATACAAAAAACTAAATGTAAGCGGAGACGGTGGAGACGTCCTCTCGTGGGTTACTCACGAGATGTCGGACGACGAACACAAAATGCTTCGCAACGTCTCGCGTCTGCCGTGCCTGTTTAAGCACGTCGCGCTGATGCCTGACGCTCATCTCGGGATCGGATCGATGGTCGGTTCGGTCATTGCAACAAAGGACGCGGTAATTCCGGCGACGGTCGGTGTCGACATCGGCTGCGGAATGATGGCCGTGAAGACGCCGTTCAAGAGCGGTATTCTCGACGGCAAAATGGCCGAGTTTCGTCACGAGATCGAACGTGCGATCCCGGTTGGATTCAACGAGAATCGGGATCCGGTCGATGAGTCGAACGAGTGGGAAGGCTGGGCCGATTTCGGCGAGCTGCATCGCGGAGTTCAGGATCGTCGATCGAAAGCGATGCGGCAGCTCGGGACGCTCGGAGGGGGAAATCACTTTATCGAGGTTTGCCTCGATACCGATGACAATGTCTGGCTGATGCTGCACTCGGGTTCGCGAAATATCGGGAACGAGGTTGCTACGCGTCATATCGCAACGGCGAAGACCCTGCACGATCTGAACACGCTCCCCGATCCGGCGCTCGCGTACTTCATCCAGGGAACGGATGAGTTCAAGGCCTACTGGCACGATCTCGACTGGGCTCAGAAGTACGCGATGAAGAACCGGGAAATTATGATGAACAAGTTGATCAGGTCCTTCAACCGAATGTTCGATGTGGAGTTGGATCTGGAATCCAAAATCCAAAATCCAAAATCTAAGATCGACGTTGCGGTCAACTGTCATCACAACTATGTCGCGATCGAGCAGCACTTCGGCGATAAGGTTTACGTTACCCGTAAGGGTGCGATAAACGCCGAAGACGGACGGTACGGAATTATTCCGGGTTCGATGGGAGCGAAATCGTTCATCATCAAAGGACTCGGAAATCCGCAGTCGTTCAACTCGTGCTCGCATGGTGCGGGACGAAAGATGTCGCGTACGAAAGCGAAGGCGAAGTACACAATCGATGATCTGAAAATGCAGACGGCTGGCGTCGAGTGCCGAAAGGACAAAGGCGTGGTCGATGAGATCCCCGGTGCTTATAAGGACATCGAGGAAGTCATGCGTGCTCAGGATGATCTTGTCGAGATCGTCGCGGAGCTAAAGCAGGTCATCTGTGTAAAGGGCTAGCTAAGGGACAGCAAACTTGAGTTTGCTGTTTCCTTTCAACAAACTGAAGTTTGTTGTCCCCAAATATTGTGCTTGCCTAAATTCAGGGTTTTACATTACATTATTTCGTAGAAGAGGAGAGTATGTCGTTGCTTACAGGTCGAGTTTTACTTTTGAATTTTTCGTACGAGCCGCTTGGTACTGTCGGCGTGGCTCGTGCTGTGTGTCTGTGGTTTCGCGGCGCAGTTTTTGTCGAGGAAAACGACGGCGACAATGTTCTCCATTCGCCTTCGACAATTTTTCCGGTGCCATCCGTGGTCCGGCTCCGCCACTACGTGCATGTCCGACGCAATCGTCGCGAGACGACGATGAAGCGGGCACGCGTCTATATTCGTGACCGTTATCGCTGTCAGTACTGCGGCGATCATCGTCATGCAAAAGATCTGACGCTCGATCACATTCTTCCTCGCGCGCAGGGCGGCGAAAGCACGCCGGCCAATCTTGTGACCGCGTGTGTGAAATGTAACCAGCGGAAAGGAAACCGCACGCCGGAGCAGGCACGCATGCCGCTTCTCACTTCACAGAAACTTTTGAGACTCGGGCTTGATCATGTGCTGCTCTGCCATTATGCCGAGTCACGCCCTGCGTGGAAAAAGTATCTGTTTATGGATGACCACGACGTGGTCGAACAGGTGAAAGTGGCAGCCTGACCATTTTGGATTTTCGATTTTGGATTTTAGATTGCGGCTGACGTTTGTCAGCCGCTTTTGATTGCTAACTCCAAAATGCGAAATCGCAAATCATTGCCGCGGCTATTTGGCTTTCATAAAAGAACCGACCCGTTAACGCGGATCGTACGCGAGAGGCGAAATGAAACTGATAATTATTTACGGCCCGCCCGCGGCGGGAAAACTAACAGTCGGAACAGAACTGTCGCGCCTAACTGGCTACAAGCTTTTTCACAATCATCTGAGCATCGATTGCGTAAAAACCGTTTTCGAGTTCGGCACGCCTGCATTTTGGCGCGTCGTTGGAAATATACGGTTTGAAGCGATCGCCGAGGCGGCTCGGGAAGATATCGATCTGATCCATACCTTTTGCTACGAGTTCCGTGCAGACGATGAACATTTCCGCAAGTTGATCTCTTCGGCCGAAGATAACGGCGGCGAGGTACACCTGGTACTCCTGCGCTGCAGCGATGAGGAACGAAAGAAACGGTTTGGAAACGAATCACGCGTGCGCATCGGAAAATTGACCGATGTGGAGTCGTTTAACCGAAAACAAATCGAGCTTTCGACGCCTTTGCCAGGCAGGTCAACGCTAATTGTCGATACTACAAGTACTCCGCCTCAAGACGCGGCCCAGCAAATAATTGAGGGGTTCGGACTGCAGCTGCGGTCTGAGGACTAGACGCCTCGTGATATCTAGGCTATTATTGCGATTCGAAATTCGAGACAGATGATACGGGCCGCGGCCCACGTCATTCTGTCTCTTTTATTTGGGTGAGGTCATGAAAACAAAATATGAATCTGAAAGTGAGGTGCATGATCTAGTCCGTTCGTTCGAGGATGCGACAATCTCGCGTGACGACTGGAAGCACGCGGAACACCTGGTCGTCGCCATCTATTACTTAACCCGGCACGATATCGACGCCGCATACGCGAAGATGCGCGCCGGAATTCTAAATTTGCTCGTGAGGGGATTCGCAGTCGATCTCGAAAAGGAGATGCCGTACCACGAAACGATGACGCTGTTCTGGATGCGAACGGTGGCCGAATACAATGGCTCGAAAAACGGAGTTTCCCTGCTTGCGAAAGCAAACGAGGTTGCGTACAAGTGGGACAAGGAGTATCCATTGAAATTCTACAGCCATGATCTTCTTTTCTCGGACGAGGCCCGCGCGAATTTCGTAGAGCCGGATCTTTCCGTCGGCTAGATGTAAGTGCGCGGAGGAACTGGTCTCTGAACGGAACGCGCATCTCTCCTATTTTCACGGATTGCTGTATTATCTTGACTTCGAACCAATATGCTTAGCTTTTTCAACACCCTTACGCGGCAGCTCGATGAATTTCATCCGTTGGAAGACGGCAAGGTCCGGATGTATGTTTGCGGCCCGACCGTCTGGAACTTTGCGCACGTCGGCAACTTTCGAACGTTCATTTTCGCCGATGTGCTTCGGCGGTATCTCAGGTTCAAAGATTACGATGTCACGCACGTCTTTAATCTGACCGACATCGACGACCGGATCATTAATGAAGCGGCGACGAAAGGTGTCTCGATCGACGACTTCACGGCGCCGTACATTAAGGCTTTTTGGGAAGATTTCGATGCGCTCGGTATGGAACGCCCCGAGGTGACGCCGCGAGCGACGCAGCACATCCCGGAAATGATCGAGATCATCGCGAAGCTCCTTGCGAACGGGAAAGCGTACGAATCCGAAGGTTCGATCTATTACCGCATTACCGCCTTTCCCGATTACGGCAAGCTTTCTCGGATCAACTTCTCGGGCAATATCGCCGGCGGTAGCGAACGCATCGATACCGATAAGTATGATAAAGAAGACGCACGCGATTTCGCGCTCTGGAAGCTGGTTGGCGAAAATGATGAGCCGGGATGGGACGCGCCTTTCGGGCGCGGACGTCCGGGCTGGCATATCGAATGTTCAGCGATGTCGATGAAGTACCTCGGCGAGACTTTCGATCTTCACGCGGGTGGAATGGATCTGCAGTTTCCGCATCACGAGAACGAGATCGCGCAATCGGAAGGCGCAACAGGAAAGCAATTTGCGCGTTACTGGATCCACAGCGAGTTCCTGAAGATCGACGACGCCACGATGTCGAAATCGAAAGGAAACTTTTTCACGTTTCGCGATCTCCAGGAGCAGGGTTTTTCGCCGCTCGCGATCCGATACTTACTGCTTTCGGTTCCCTACCGCAAACAGCTAAATTTTACGTTCGACGGTTTGCGAGCTGCCGGAAACACCATCGACCGACTACACAACTTTAAAGGTATAGTTACTCACGGCCGTGTGTCGCCCGGATCGAACCCTAATATCCGGACTTTAGTCGACAATTCGTTGATTGACTTTGAGACGGAGATGGACGACGATTTTAATACCGCCGCGGCATTGGCAGCGATCCATGACCTTGTACGCGAAATCAATACCGTCGTAGCAAATCACGGGTTGCAAGCCGACGACCAAACAGCGATTCTGGAGGCACTCGATAAATTCGATTCCGTTCTTGGTATTTTTGGCGACGACGACAACGAGATCCTTGCCGCCGAGATAGAGGAATTGATCGCCGAGCGACAGTCCGCCCGCCGCAGTCGCGATTTTGACCGCTCCGACGAGATCCGCGACCTGTTGGCCGAAAAAGGAATTATTGTCGAAGACACAAAAGACGGCATGCGGTGGAGGCGGAGTTAAGCTCAATATCTAGAATGACTAAGATCTCCCAGATAATCACTTGGACAGCCGCGCGCGGCTCGGACCCTCAGAACTTTTTGGGGGCTCGGTGGATTTTGGCAATCCTAAAGCTTCTCCCCGCATCGAAACGGCGCCAATTTGCATTGAACTTTCTCTCCCTGAGTCCCCACTATTTTTTGGATGCGGATGATCCGAAATACTCCGGATATTCAAGATCCGCGTATTTGGAGAGCGCTTTTGAACGTTGTCGAATCTCGCGCGAAAAGATCTTTGATCA
This sequence comes from Pyrinomonadaceae bacterium, assembly GCA_041745575.1. GTDB lineage: Bacteria > Acidobacteriota > Blastocatellia > Pyrinomonadales > Pyrinomonadaceae > OLB17. Next base: position 42,849 of record JBGTIQ010000014.1, on the reverse strand, counting down.
GATCCTGGCGAACGAGATGTCCGCTGATGACACCGTCCTCGATTATGGGTGCGGGCCCGGGTTTCTCTCGCATGTGTTAGCGAAAAAAACAGGACGTGTTTTTGCAGCCGATATATCGGGGGGAGTCCTCGAATGTGCTCGCATACTCAACGATGCACCAAATCTCGAATATTTGATGGCTGATGATGCCGGGCTTGCCGACGTACCTGACGGCGGTATCGATTCGATCGTCAGCTTTGCCATGGTCCAACATATCTCAGATGACATACTGAATACCGTCTTGGAAAAATGGCAGCAAAAGCTACGCGACGGCGGCAAACTGATCGCTCATGTAACCCTTCTTAACGACGTTTGGAAAACCGAGCTCGACTGGAAGTCCGATGCGTCTCTAAAAGGGAAGCTGAAATATCAGTACGGATTGCATTGTTTTGGACGTCACGAGAAATCATTGATCGAATTTGTCGAGAATCGGGGTTTCGAAGATGTAAAGATCACGCCGATCAGCGACATCGTCAGCGAAGATTTTGACGATATCTGTTCGCAGCATTTATTGACCGCTAAAAAACGCTCTTGATAGATCGTTCGAAATGAAGCAAGATTGCATCTTCAGTTTTCGTTTCCGACATTTTTTCGCTCGTTATCTGATACCCACGCTCCAGAAACAGTGAAATCGGTGGCCTCCGCCTGTCAAATGTTTCCGCCCGATACAACAGCCAAAACTCTTCCTCATTAAAATCTTCGAAGGCTGTTCTTGTCACCGATTCAAAGCCCCGCGGTAGAAAGTAACCTTTGTCTTCGGTTACGCCGATGTTTTCGATTTTTGAGATGGTGACCCCATCCCTACGGTCGGCATTAACTGCACGCCAGACATGGTAGGCGACAAGGTCTTCGAGTACATAGATATTTGAGGAGGCATGTTCAAGCGCATAGATGGTCAATGGCTCCCACTCGCACCAGGAATATCGAGTTTTCTCGCCCGGAGCGGAACTAGTAAAACTATAACCCGACAATAACAGGATCAGTGTAACTATCGCGGTTCGGATCCTCGCGTCCCGGGTGTGCATCACGAAAATCGCCAAAAGGATCTGGACCGGTGCAGCGACGACGATCAGATGCCTGATTCCCCAAATTGAATACGGCAGCACCCAACTGGCCGTCATCGCGATCAAGACCGGCACCGTCACGAGGATGAGCAGCAAATAGACCGAGTAGACGGGACTTTCACTAATACCGCGGAAATATTTCCAATTAATTAAAAACAGAATGGCCACGATGCTAAAGATCAGGATCAGCGGCAATGACACCCAGAGGTTGGAAAACGCATCAATGCTGCTCGCTGCGTAATAAAATGGTTCGATCAAACTTAAACAGAACTTCGTAATCTCTAAGATCCCTGGCCGCACCATCCAGCCGATGTTCTGCTGCAAGCTAGACCCGGTTTGCGACGCCTGCCAAACCGTCATCGTCCACGGAATAAAGCTGATAAAAGTTATCGAGAACATCATTAAGATCCGCTTCCACAACCGGCGCTGAAGTGCGATTGTTGCGACCACCTCGGAAAGAACTATCAACCAACCAAAATAATGCGTATGGACTAGAATTATGTTGATAATCAGCAGCGGGACGACGCTTTTGCCCTTCAAAATAAATCGCGCGAAAAACCAGATCGAAACCAGCGCCAGGCACAGCAAGAGGCTGTACATCCGCACCTCTTGTGCGTATTTGATTAATGAGCCATTGGTAGCAAAGAGGAAGAGAGCGAGCAATCGCGTCCCGAGCGATAGCTTTAGTTCGCTACAGAGTGCAATAAACGGGATAACCGCGAGAATTGAGAAGAGGACCGGAAATAGCCGCAGCCAGAAAAGGCCTTCACCGCCGATTGATATCCAAAGTTTTAGCAGGGTGTAAAAAAGCGGCGGATGGATCAGGTCCTGGGCAACAAACCAGAAAAGCGAATTCCAAGGGTGCTCCGCCGCGTGAACACTGAAGATCTCGTCAAACCAAAGACACGAATCTGTGAGGTGCCACATCCGGACGAGGATGTAGATCAGGCACAACGGAATCGCGAGAACCGTGAATGTTCGCCGATCCTGAAGCATTGGATAGTAATTATTGATTACGAATTATGGAATTACGAGTTAAGCAACTACAAAATTAGATAGCAAAGGATGTTATAGACGAACGCCATCGCATAGCCGACCGTCCATACTTGTGTAAAAAAGCTTCACGTCCTTGAACGTGTCCGTGTCGCGGCAGTATGAGATACAGTGATCAAACGGTTTCGAATAGATGTGAATGCTGACCGCCCGATCGTCGTATTCGGGCAGATTCAGGATTTGATGGATCGGCTCTTCCAGTTCGACTTTTGCGGCGAGACATTCCGCGAGTTCAAAAGTATCAGTCTCCCGCAGCTTGCAAAAACCGGTCGACTCGTCAATCGTCTCGACCGCAAAATTCTGTCCTTTGAGACGCCCGATCGGTACCGTCATCCAGCACCTCTGTTCGCAGTGATTGTGAACACGCGATACCTGTCCCGGCTCCCAGCAGATCGCCATCATCTCAAACCGATCATCCTTAAAAATGAGATTCCGCGTATAAAACTCGGAACTCCAGAATAAGTACTTTTGGATCGAGTCGACCTCGACCGGGTGGTGTTGGAGATAATCGTAAACTGGCTCACAGACAAATTGAGCGTCGGGAATTTCACGAAGGCCGTGTACTAAGTTGTCGATGGAAATTCTATTCATTAAGCGACAGACCAGAAATTAGCCACAGAGCACACAGAGTTAATTAGCAACCCGCCTCACACCATCAACTAGGCGCTTTTCACCGAAGTTTATGATCAAACCTCGTTTTAGTCCAGTCACTTTCAGATATGAGAGTAACTGAGCGAAAACGACCTCATGAATTCGAGAGACGGACTTCAGCTCAATCACTACCTCTTTCTGGACAATCAGATCGATTCGTTGACCCTTGATGATCTGTCCTTTGTAGAATACGTCGACCCCTACTTGACGTTGAAAGTCCAAACCGCGGAGCGACAACTCGTAACATAATGCATTTTCGTAAATCGATTCGATAAGACCTGGGCCGATGGTCTTATGAACTTCGATTGCTGCGCCGATAATCCGGCCAGAAAGCGGATCTGGTTCGAATGGAGTAGGAGATTCCATACGTTTTTTTTCAAAAAATGCCTAAGATTTCTCTGTGAGCTCTGTGGCTAATCTTCCTGCGCTTTTTTCAAAAAGTCAACGAACTCCTTCGAATCGCGGGTAAGGCCCGGGAATATGGCGACGGGTTGCCCATCGTCGTCGAACACGGCGTAAAACGGGAGTGCGACGGTCTGGAAAGTGTCTTGTTGAAACTGCTGCTGGCGTTCGTACACTTCGCCTTCCCCGTCGGTATAAAGGCTCACGAGTACAAACTTCTCCATCTCTGCACGGACCTCGGGCAAGACGAACATATTAGCTTCCATCCAGCGGCAATTCGTGCATGTATAGCCGGTGAAGTCGACAAATACTTTGCGGTCTTCCGCCTTCGCTCGTTCGAGAGCTCCCTTGAAATCGTTTGTCATCCAGGCGAGCTCTTCGTCCGGATTGCCGAGAACATTAAATACGGACTTCGAATTTTTCGGCGGAAGGAACGATTCGAGCTCGCCTAGTTTTCGACCGAGAACGCCCGTCGTCAGATAAATGCAGAGACCGAAAAAGAGAGCGGCGAACAGGGCACGCATAGGCGTGATCTTTCTCACGGGCGAATCGTGGCGGAACTTATAAAAACCGAGAATATAAGTGACGATGCCGATTCCGATCACGACCCAGATGATCAGCACCAGCTCACGAGTGAAGACTTTTCCATAATTCAGCACACCTGATTCGTTCAGACCGGCTCCCCAGACGAGATCGACATTCGACAGAAACTTCATAGCCGCCGCGATCTCGAGAAAACCCATGACGACTTTGACAGAGTTCAACCAGCTGCCCGAACGCGGCAACGAATGCAATAGGCGAGGTGCCACCGCGAGGACAAAAAATGGCAACGCAAAGACGAACGAAAAGACAAGCATTCCCAGCAACGGCATCTTCCAATCGCCTTGTGCGGTCGAAACCAGAAGGCTTCCGATAAACGGCGAAGTGCAGGTAAACGACGTGAGCGTGAAGGTCAAGCCCATCAGCAATGCTCCGAGATATGCCCCCCCCTTTCCTTCCTTTGTACGCGTGATCGAATCGAGTTTGGTCAGCAGGCTGGACGGAATGGAGATCTCGTAAAATCCAAAGAGGTTGAATGCAAAGAAAAGAAACAGCGAACCGATGAAGAGATTGACCCATGGATTCGCGGCAAACAAATTGATGCCGGCCGCCCCGAATAATACTGCGAGAAGCATTCCGAGCAGCGAAAATGTCGCAATGATGCCGACCGAGTAGACGGTCGCAAGCTTGATGGTGCGTTTATGATCGCCGTCCGAGTGCTTCATGAAGTACGAAACGGTGATCGGGATCATCGGAAACACGCACGGCGTTAATAACGATATCGCTCCGAACGTGACAGCAAGCCAGATGAAAGACCAAAGGTCAGTTTCTTGGTTCGGTCTTCGAAGTTCGTAGCTTGTTGCGCCCTGGCTGGAAACTGGCGACTGGGAACTGGCGACTGGTTTCTTAACGTCCTCTTCACCTGCGAATGAAACGCGCTTTGTACGGGGAGGGAGGCAGAAGGTGTCGTTGCAGAGTTGGAATCGAACGTCAAGAGCCAGCTCATTCACCCTCGCCCCGTCCGTTGCAACGACGATATCGAAGGTCGCTTCGTTTTCAAAGAAACGAGTTTCGAGAGCCTTTCCGTCCACGACAAAATTCGGATCGGGTTTAATAAGCGATTTGGATGACTTTATAGCTCCTACGATCTTGAATGGACTACCGTCGGAAACCTTGATCGTTGTAGGAATCGGTCCGCCGGGAGGTTGATCCAGCCCGTACAAATGCCAGCCGGGCTCAACCGCCGCACGAAGGTGCACGGGAGCCCGTGACACAGGCGCGTTCTCCTTGTACTCGGTGGACTCCAAACTCCACCTCGTCGGATTCTGCGCAACCGTCCCCGCAGCAAACAGGAAAAGCACAAGAATTAGCTTTAAAAAATGACTTGGCATCGCCGTCAACAATTTATCATACGGGTCGTCTGCCCTGACAGTTTCCAGCCAGAATTAAAGCGCCCCGCGGCGAAAAGCCTGTAGTGATTCAGCATATCTCTCGATCAAACGCGTCTGATGCTCCATAGGAGCAAAATGTTTGTAGTAACAGGCAAAACTACATCTCGCTCCAGCGGAGCGACATCGATATGGCGCTCCTAAAGGAGCGCGCCGATGTTCAAAACGCTCGACGTCTACAAACATTTCGCTCCTAGCGGAGCGCGATTCCCGCCCTAAGGGTGTGCCCTCGGGGTCAGACTCGGTTAAAATCCGTCTCCGATCCTCTTCGAGCCCGTCCGCCAAACGATGAAACTGCTTTTTTGCACAAATTATCATGGCTCGCTTATAATTATCCCTTTATACTAGACAAGTATTTCAGCCCGTAGCGGTACGGAGGATTGATTTTGGCAAAAACTGCAACAAGCCGGAAAACGGAAACAAAAACTACGGCGTCATCCGGCAACAATTCAAAAACGGCGACTGCGAAGAACGGCAATCTCGATTTCAAGATCGTCGAACTCGCCAAGGCCGAATATGCGAAACGCCGCAAATCTCAGCTCGAAGCCATAAAAAAGACGGACAAGAAACTGCTCCGCGCGATGCTCTATCAGATGGTGCTCGGACGCCGCTTCGAAGAAAAGTGTGCCGAAGTCTACCGCATGGGTAAGATCGGCGGATTCTGCCATCTCTACATCGGTCAGGAAGCGATCGCTGTCGGATCGATGATGGCTCTCGAAAAGACCGACATGGTGATCACCGCGTATCGAGATCACGTCCAGGCAATGGTGAAGGGGATCTCCCCCGAATCCGTCATGGCGGAACTCTACGGCAAGGAAGGCGGCTGCGTGAAGGGCAAGGGCGGATCAATGCACATGTTCTCAAAGGAACATGAGTTCTACGGTGGCCACGGGATCGTCGGCGGGCAGATCGGTGTCGGCACCGGGATGGCATACGCCGCGAAATACAAGAACACGGGCCAGGTCACCCTTTGCTTTTTTGGCGAAGCGGCCGTGAATCAAGGGATGTTTCACGAATCTCTTAACATGGCCCAGCTCTGGAAACTACCGATCGTTTATATCTGTGAGAACAACCAATACGGCATGGGAACGTCGCAGGAACGCGCGATGAGCACGAGGAACATCGCGAAAAAAGCTGAGGCATTCGAAATGGCGAACGAGTTCGTCGATGGTATGGATGTCATGGCGGTCCGCGACGCGTCGCTTCGTGCGATCGAACGCGCTCGGAAAAAGAGCGAGCCTACACTGCTTGAGATTCGGGCATACCGCTTTATGGGCCACTCGATGTCCGATCCCGGAAATTATCGAACGCGTGAAGAGATCGTAAAATATCAGGAGCGCGATCCGATAGTTCTCTTCAAAGACACATTGAAAGAGGCAAAGATTTTGAGCGACAAGGAATTTGAAAAGATCGAACAGGAAGCGATGGAGGCAACCGAAAAAGCCGTCAAATTCGCAGACGAAAGCCCGCTTCCGAATGAAAGCGAGTTATTTACCGACGTCTACGCCTGAGCAGTGGTCAGTGGTCGGTGATCGGTGGTCAGGTTTTTCTATTGACAGTTCAAACTATGGAGTTAAACGATGGGTCTCCTACACTATCGACAACTCATCGCCTGGCAGAAGGCGAAGGAACTAGTGAAGAGGGGTATATAAACTTTCAGCTAGGTTCCCGAGAGACGCAATATATGGCTTGACGAGTCAGGTTAGGCGAGCCGCCGTTTCCGTACCGTCCAATATCGCGGAAGGTCAGGGGCGCGATTCGACTCGCGAATTCTTACACCATCTTTCGATAGCATACGGCTCACTGATGGAAGTAGAAACGCAAATCTCGATCGCTGAAGATTTGGGTTATTTGGAAAAACAAGAAGTCAGGGACTTCTTGGAAAAAGTCCGCTGAGACAGGTCGGATAGTAAATGGTCTCATGAAATCACTCAGGCGAAAGTCTGACCACTGACCACCGACCACTGAACACTATGGCTTTACTAACCATTCGCGATGCTCTTAATCAAGCGTTGCGTGAAGAAATCTTGAGAGACGAGAACGTATTCGTTATGGGTGAAGAAGTCGCGGAGTACGACGGTGCGTATAAAGTCACTCGCGGACTCTGGAAAGAGTTCGGCGACAAGCGTGTCGTCGATACCCCAATCACCGAGCTCGGATTCGCCGCCGTTGGTGTCGGTGCAGCGATGGCCGGCTTGCGTCCGGTGATCGAGTTCATGACGTGGAACTTCTCGATCCTTGCGTCTGACCAGATCATCAACCACGCCGCGAAAATGTTCTACATGTCCGGCGGACAGTTCAAAGTCCCGATCGTGTTTCGTGGACCAAACGGCTCTGCTTACCAGGTTTCGTCGCAGCATTCGCATTCGCTCGAAGCAATGTATGCGAACTTTCCAGGTCTGAAAGTAGTCCAGCCTTCGACCGCGGCTGATGCTAAAGGCCTGCTCAAATCTTCGATCCGTGACGACAATCCCGTCATTTTCATGGAGCAGGAGCGGATGTACGGTCTGAAAGGCGAAGTTCCCGAGGACGAAGATTTCACAATCCCGCTTGGCGTTGCCGATGTTAAGCGCGAAGGAACTGATTGCACGATCGTTGCTCGCTCAATGACGGTACCTTTGGCGTTGCAGGCGGCTGAGAAAATGCAGGAGGAGTTTGATGTTTCGGTCGAGGTTGTCGATCCGCGTACGATCAAGCCGCTCGATATCGACACGATCGTAAATTCCGTTAAGAAAACTAACCGACTCGTCATCGCCGAAGAGTCGCATTCGTTCGCATCGGTCGGAGCGGAGATCTCACACTCGGTGATGGAGCATGCATTCGATTATCTCGACGCTCCGGTAAAGCGCATCTCTTGCGCGGAAGCTCCGATGCCATACGCAAAGAATCTAGAAGCACTTGCTCTGCCCGATGTCGATAAAATCATCGCGGCGGTGAAGGAAGTTTGTTATTTGTAGACTGGAACGCCGGCATCTTGCCGGCTCTTTTCAAATGCCAGCAGAATGCTGGCGTTCCATAAAATATGGCTGAAAAATTCTTAATGCCGAAGCTGTCACCCACGATGGAAGAGGGACAGATCGCTCGCTGGGTGAAGAACGAGGGCGACGCGTACGAGGCGAATGAAACTCTCGCCGAGGTCGACACCGACAAGGCGACGATGGAAATGACGGCCTTGACCGGCGGAACGCTTCTAAAGATCTTGAAGCAAGCGGGTGACACCGCGGCTTTGGGTGAAGCGATAGCTATAACCGGTAAAAAGGGCGAGGACATTTCAGCGCTGTTGAGCGAAGTTGCTTCGAACGGCGGAGGGAAGAAAGACACGGAGAAGGGGAGTGGGGGAGAAGGTGAGTCCGGCGAGAGACGAGAGACGAGAGACGAAAGACAGGAGTCAACCGCGGCAGCACCACAGGCAGAAACACGAGCGGTAGCGAGTGTGCCCTCCGATGACAAAAAAGCGCCGGCGACCACGAACGGCCGACTGATTGTTTCACCGATCGCCGCACGTATGGCTGCGGATAATGGAATTGATTTGCGTACCGTGACCGGATCCGGCCCTAACGGACGGATCATAAAACGCGACATTGAAGAAGCTTTGAGCGGCGGAGCGCAAAGTCCAAAGACCAAAGACCAAAGACCGTTCACTCCATCGACGATCGTCGGCGCTTCACCGTTCAATGACGAGCCCGCATCTAAGATGCGTCAGATCATTGCGAGCCGTCTCGCCGAATCTATCGGCCCGATCCCCACTTTCTATCTGACGGTCGAGATCGAGATGGACAACGCGCTCGCCACGAGAAAGCAGATCAACGCGGGCCTCGACGACGACGCGAAGATCAGCGTCAACGACATTATCGTAAAGGCTGCGGCGATGTCGCTGATCAAACATCCGTGGGTCAACGCGTCGTATCAGGACAAGACCGTTCGCTTTTACGAGCAGGCCGATATTGGCGTCGCGGTCGCGATCGACGAAGGATTGATCACGCCCGTGGTTCGCGGTGCGAATCTGAAAGGGCTAGCGGAAATTGCTGCCGAGATCAAGGACCTTGCGGCGAAGGCGAAAGCAAAGCATCTTCAACCCGACGAATACACGGGTGCGACTTTCTCGATCAGCAATCTCGGGATGATGGGGATCAAAGAATTCACAGCGATCATCAATCCGCCCGAGGCTGCGATCATCGCTGTCGGTGGAGCGAACCCAATGCCAGTAGTACGGGACGGCGAGGTGGTTGTTCGTTCAATAATGAACGTCACGATGTCCTGCGATCATCGAGTCGTTGACGGCGCAACCGGTGCGAAATTCCTTCAAACCTTCAAACAGATGCTCGAAACACCGGCGATGATGCTGATGTAGTCCAATTAGTTCAGATCCTTTAAACGCAGAGACCGCGGAGGTCGCAGAGAAAGAAAATACTCTGCGAGCTCCGCGGTCTCTGCGTTAGAAAACAAAGAGATGCGACACCTACCTCTCGTCCGGTAATTCCTTCGTATTCCCGCGTTCCAGCTTTGCAAAGCGCGACGTCCCGAGCCACGTCGGCATCACCTCGGTTTCAGAAATTCGCCAGCCGAGGATCGCCATGATCTCTGCGACCGTCTCAGGACCCGCCCAGGCCCAATTAGGTTGGATCACATCGCCGGGTTGATGATAATCGGTCTTCTCCCAATCCTTGATCCTTTTCATCCACACTTCTTTCTCTCCCGCGGGCGCCCCGAGGAGCATTAGCGCCGGAACGCCGCGCTCGACGAATGAATAATGGTCGGATCGGTAAAACACCTTCTCATCGGGCATCGGATCGGGAATGACATTCACCTGAAATGCCGGAGCGACGTCGGCGAGCATCGCGCCCAGTGAAGAGTGCTCGGCTCCGTAACCGACCATCGTTCTCACCGGTCCGTAAACTTCCGAACCGATACCGTCCAGATTGAGATTCGCCGCCACCTTCTTAATATCCCACGTCGGGTCCTTTGCCCAATATTTCGATCCGTAGAGCCCGTACTCTTCGCCCGTTACAGCCAGGAATACCATCGAGCGTTTCGGTTTCTGCGATGCCTTCGAATAAGCCTCAGCGACCGCAAGCATCTCGGCGGTTCCTAAAGCGTTGTCCGCTGCCCCGGCGTAGATCTTTCCGTTCTCTTTTCCATACGCATCGTAGTGGGCCGAGAACAAGACGGCCTCGCTTTTTAGTTTTGGATCCGAGCCTTCGAGATACCCGACAACGTTGTTCGCTGAAACTTTCTTCGTCTCATATTTGGCGACGATCTTTGCTTTCTGTTTAAGATCGATCGGTTTAAATTCCCGGGTTGCTGCCAGATCGAGTGCGTCTTTCAGCGAAACATCTGATCTCGAAAAAAGCTTTTCCGTTCCTTTCCCACCAACATAGACAATCGGCGGAACTTGGGCTGGATAGCCCGTTTCGTCCGGACGTGTTAATTGCCGGCGGCTGACATAGCTGATCATTTCGTCGGGCGGATGCTCTTCGTGACCCATACCGATGAAGACGATCGCTGACGCTCCGGCACCGACTAACGCCCGAAATATCGACATGTGCGCCTTCTGCTCTTGCCAGCTCTTTTTTGGAAAACCCGGCGGTGGCCCCTCGAGCATCACAATTACTTTCCCCGAGAGGCTCACACCTTTGAGCATGTCGATGCCGGCCTGTTTCGACTGAATACCATAGGACACGAAGATCAATTCGCCCGAAACACTTTTATTACCGTTGTTCATCGGCATTAACGCGAAGTCGGATCCATGAACGAGCGAATGCTCGCCGAAAGAAAAGGCCGTCTCCGATGTCGTGACGGTCTCCTTAAAGTCGACTTTCTGCAAATATGTCCCTTTGTCGCCGAGGGGTTTGAGGCCGAGCGCCTTGAAACGATCGGCGATCCAATTGGCAGCTTTGTCTCCGCCTGCCTGACCAGTACCGCGGCCCTCCATTTCCGGTGACGAAAGCACAGTCGTCATTTCCTTGATCATTGGGATCGTGATCTTATCGGCCAGCTCGAGTTCGATGCCGGATAGTTGCGCGGGTGCCGGAGCGGCAGCTTGCCCAAGTCCCTGAACGACAAGAATTGAAAAAATAAATAACGCGGCGAGCGAGCGTCGCCCGTGTTCGATGAAAAAAGAAAAGGTCATCAATTTCTCCTGCAGGTGTATTGTCTGTCGTGGATCCCTATTTTACGGTTATCCTTGCTGGTCTGATATTATCGCTAGTTTTTGAGTTGATTTGAAGTCGAACGACACAATTCCCGAACGTGATCCGCCACGTCAGGCCATCGCCGCACTCATCGCGGTCCAGGTTTTCTTCGGGTCGCTACCGGTGATAGGAAAGATCGCACTCGCGGTCTTACCGGCTGTCGCGCTCGTCGGGTTCCGTGTCGGTATAACCGCCCTGTTTCTCTTCGGCATACAGCTCTACCGGCGCCGGGTTTGGCTAAAATACGGCTCTGATTATCTTAATCTCGCGGTGCTGAGTCTGTTCGGCATCGTCTTTAATCAACTGCTCTTCGTCGGCGGCCTTTCACTGACAAAGGCCGCGAACACTTCCCTGCTCGCGATCACGATTCCCATCTTTACCATGGTCGTCAGTGCGATCATCGGCAGCGAACGGCTGCGGTGGCTTAAGGTCGTGGGAATCCTTCTCGCCGCAACCGGAATAGTCTTCCTCATCGATCCGCGGAACGCATCTTTCTCGTCGCAGACGACCACCGGCGATTTCATGATAATCCTCAATTCCCTCTCGTTCGGGATCTATGTCGCCACTTCAAAGGACGTCATAACGCGCAACGGTGCTTTCCGCTCGATGATGTGGGTCTTTATCTTCGCCAGTGTGATCTGTGTTCCGCTCGGTCTGAATTCACTTTCGACAATCGCGATCGGAGAGATAAGCAGCAGCGTTTGGCTTCTGGTTCTCTACATCGCGGTCGTTGCTACCGCGGTGCCGTATTTGCTGAACGCATGGGCACTCGCGCGTGTGAATCCGTCAACTCTGGCCATCTTCATTTATCTTCAGCCCCTGATCGGTTTCGCTCTGGCCGTAATTTTCCTCGGCGAGATCCTCGATTTCCGGTTTATAATCGCTGCGCTCCTTGTTTTCGCCGGCGTTTTTCTTACCACGCGGAAGTCTCGTGCGAATATCCACGTGACCGGCTAAATGTTAAAGATTTGTAAAATGGCTCCGCATGTGAAACCGTGCGAACGACACTTTCGTAGATCAGTTCTATGCCGACCAATATTATCCAAACGGTTAACGACACAGACGGCTCTGTGACCTTGCGTGTCGAAGGTGACATGTTGCTCGATGATGCGGTGCTTGTCGAGAAGATCGCCGTCGAAATGCGGGGCGATAATTTTCGCGACGTCGTGATCGATCTTGCCGATCTAGATTTTCTGGACAGCGAATCGGCACCTGTGCTGAAACGCCTCGTGGAACGCGGTTTCAGGATCGACGGCATGGAACTTTTTCTTCAATCCGCGATCAACTCGGCCGAACGAAAGGCACAAAGCTGACGGGGATTTTCAATTCATACGCAAGTCGCCTTTCCGACTAAAACGATATAAATTATTACGAATGAAAGCTCGTGAGATAGCTGAATTTGTCGGTGGAGAACTGCGGGGCGACGGCGATGTCGAGATCACTTCCGTCGCCGGCCTGACGAGCGCGATAGCAGGACAAGTCGCGTTCGTTGAGAAAGACATCGAGCATCCGGAAACGGCTGCCTCGTGCCTGATCGTACCTACCGATGTCGATATTTCGCATGCGAATCACACCACCGTGATCGCTGTGTCGAATCCCAGACTTGCTTTTGCGCAGGTTGCGGCCGTTCTCCATCCACGAAAACGTCGCGGGGCGGAGTCGCACACCACCGCTGTGATCTCAAAAACCGCGCGTATTAGTGCGAACGTTTTTATCGATGCCTTCACATGCATCGGCGACAACACAATGGTCGGCGAAGGAACGCAGCTTCGGGCCGGAGTAAAGATCGGCGACAACGTGCAGATCGGAAACAATTGTCTACTGCATCCGGGCGTGTTTATCGAAGACGGCTGTTCGATCGGCGACAATGTCGTGCTGCATGCCGGTGTCGTAATTGGCGCGGACGGGTTCGGATACGTCCGAAACACTCCCGACACCCCGTCAGCTGAAGCGGCGGCCACCCATCCTCAGGCAGGAGGAGAGTATATTAGGTTTCCCCAGATCGGAACAGTCGTAATCGAAGACAATGTCGAGATCGGCTCAAACACGTGCGTCGATCGCGGAGCGCTTGGCGAGACGCGGATCGGAGCCGGAACGAAAATCGATAATTTGGTCCAGGTCGGTCATAACGTGCAGATCGGCAAACGGTGCGTTATCGCCGCTCAGACGGGGATCTCCGGCAGCACGGTGATCGAAGATGACTGCGTTATCGGTGGCCAGGTCGGATTCGGCGATCATGCCCGCGTGAAAAGTGGGGCGATCATCGGATCGCAAGCCGGTGTTCTTCCAGGAAAGATCGTGCGGCCCGGTGTTTGGTGGGGTACTCCTGTCCAGCCGCTGGACGAGTACAAACGTCAGAATGCTCACATCAAAGGCCTCGGACGTTTGAAATCAGATGTCAGGGAATTGAAAAGAAAACTTGGTCAAGGTTCTGATGACTAAGTAGTCTAATCTCTTCCTTCCCGCCACAACTGCCATTTCGCATCCCGTCGGTTTAGGTCTATACTCACGCCACATCCCTACTAGAAAGTGTAAAACGCGCATCCAAAGCGCAACTAAAACTCTGCGAATCAAAACGTTAGAGAAGGAGAATCCTCGATGAAGATAAAGCTATTAGCTTTTTTCGTGATCTGTTTCGCCCTGACCGCATGTCAGGCGCCGGGACCACAGTCCAACAGTTCCGCGGGAGCGAATTCCACAGCAACAAACGCCGCGAAAACCGACGGAACCAGAACATCCGCGGCAACTGACATGAAGGGTCTCGCCGCTAAGATTGTCAACCAAAGCGCAGCGGTGAAAGAGGGTGAGATCGTTCTCATCAGCGGCTCCGTCCGTGACATGGACCTGCTCGAAAACATCGTCACTGAAGTGCAAAAGGCCGGCGGCGACCCCCTCCTCAGTATTAACAGTGAAAAGATGACCGAGCGCTCTTACAAGGACGTACCCGAGAAATTCGATACCCGGGAACCAAAGCTGGGCATGGCGTTGGCAAAGATAGCAAATGTCTCGATCAGCATCGACGGTAGCGAAACCGAATCGCTGCTCTCAGATATTCCGCCCGCAAGACTCGCCGCACGCGCGAAAGCGGGCAGTCCCGTCGCCGTCGAGTTCGTCAAGAACAAAGTCCGCTCGGTGAATGTAGGTAACGACCTTTATCCGACGGAGTGGCGCGCGAAACGATTCGATATGCCGCTTGACGGCTTTGCAAAACTCTTTTGGGAGGGCGTGAACATCGACTATACAAGTCTTCAGGCAACCGGCGAGAAAGCGCGGGCCGCGATGGCAGGAAAAGAGATCGAGATCACGCACCCGAACGGTACGAATCTGAAAGTGAGCCTGGACAGCAAGCCGGCGTACATTAGTGATGGCATTATCTCCGACGACGACGTTGCAAAGGGTAATATGGATGCCTTCTTGCCTGCCGGCGAGGCGGCGGTTATAACCGCGGCCGGTTCCGGAACCGGAAAGTTTGTCATCGAGAAAGATTATTTTCAGGGCAAAGAGATGCACAATGTCGTGCTCAACTTCGAGAATGGGAAACTAACTTCGATGACGGGTGAAGGCGATGGCTTCGCTGCAATGAAGGCCAGCTACGACGCATTCGGCGAAGGTAAAGATCTGTTGAGCTATGTCGACATCGGGATCAATCCGAGCTACACCCTGGCACCGAGCAGCAAACTCGGAAACTGGGTTTCAGCGGGAATGGTGTCGATCGGCACGGGAAACAATCTGTGGGCCGGCGGAACCAACAATTCTACCGGAGCAGCCGGTGGTCACCTTGCGGGTTGTACCGTCAAGATCGACGGTAAAACGATCGTCGAAAACGGCACTCTCAAACTTTAGTCGATTTTTTAAGGATTGATTTCGGGGGCGCGACGACGCTTCTTTTCAGTCCGTGGGTATTCGACGTAATAAGTATCCCTCGAACGGACGTCCGGCTCTTCTACAAGATCCGGGCGTTCTGCTTTTTTGTCCGGCGAACGGGTCGCCGGCTCTTCGATCTCGTCGATATACGGGCGCGTGACGCGGCGCTCTTCTCCGTAACTGATATCAACTGCCGGAATGGTGATCGTTGTCGACGGCTGATCATACTCTCCTGTCTCAGCCACAAGCATGGTATCGAGGCGCGGTTGGTGCAGGAGACATTTAATATTCGAAACCGAGGACGTCTTCATCACCACTCGTTCACTCTGCGGACAATACTGATCGGCCAACATTCCCGTTTCGGGATCAACTACGACGGATACCAAGCCTCTCGGCATCGGGAAAGCCGATCCGCCTAATTCGGGCCGCGACTGGATCGTAGCCCGCATAAAATCTACCCACAGCGGCAATGCGATTTTGCCGCCTGTCGCGTGGAGATCCTGATTGGTGTCCGCTCCGACCCAAACCACCGTGACCAGATTCGGAGTGTAGCCAACGAACCAGCCGTCGTTCGAACTTCCGGTCTTGCCGGCGAACACAACGTTGCGGCCGAGAGCACCGCTCGCCTTCCGCGCGGTTCCGCGCTCAACTGTCGCTTCCAGCATATCCGTGATCATGTACGCTGTCTGTTCGCTGATGATGTTGTCGTCCGTTTCCGGTGCCGTATAAAGCGTCCTTTCTTCCCCGGTGACGATCCGCTCGATGAAAACCGGGTCGATGCGCCTTCCGCCGTTTGCGAACGATGCGTAAGCTGCGGCGAGTTGGAGCGGCGTTACCTCCATTGTTCCCAACGCCATCGAGGGATAAGGCTTTATGTTCCGAAAACCGAAGCCGGCAGCTTTTCTCGCAACATTAGCAAGTCCCGCTTCGAACGCAGTTTTCACTGCGACGACGTTCGACGATTTCGCCAACGCGGTTTTAAGGGTGACGTTCTTCATCGCATACGACCGGCCGTAGTTTTCCGGCTTATAAGGTTTTACGCCTGCATAGAGAAATTCGCTTGGCCGGTCGTCGAAAACCGTGATAGGCGTGTAACCCCGCTCAAGGGCGGTCGCATACACGAACGGCTTGAAAGTCGATCCAGGCTGCCGCATCGCGTCGGTTGCCCTGTTGAACTGTGACTCGAGATAGTCACGCCCCCCGACCATCGCCATCACGTGACCGTTATGCGGATCGATCGCAACGAGTGACGCCTGAAGCTTGACGCCCTTCTTGCCGTAAATCTTGTCCAAAGTTTCGAGCCGCTCGGCAACGGCCTTTTCAGCAAGCTCCTGCAAATGAGTATCGATAGTTGTGTAGACCCGGGTGTTAAAGTTTGTGTTGAGATAATCGCCGCTGAATCGGCCACCCAGATCACGCGTTGCGGCGTCCAAAAAGTGTGGCGCGATCGAATGAAACTTTGTGCTCGGCGGAGCAAGTTTGAGCGGCCGGTCCAGTGCGATCTCCGCTTCTGATCCCGTCGTCGCTCCAACGTCAGCCATTTTTGAAATGATCGCGTCCCGACGCGTCTTCGCAGCAACGTCGTCTTTGTCCGGAGAAAAACGATTCGGGTTCTTGATCATCGCAGCGATCGCCGCCGACTCCGTGAGCGACAAGTCACCAAGCTTCTTGCCAAAGTAAACTTCCGCAGCCTGCTCGATTCCGTGGACACCCGTCGATCCGTATTGGCCGAGATAGATCTCGTTGCAATAGAGCGCGAAGATCTGCTCCTTTGCCATGTGATTCTCGAGTGCAAGGGCGAGAAATGCTTCGGCAAATTTCCGGCGGAATGATCGCTCCGGTGACAGAAAAGTATTTTTTACCAGTTGCTGCGTTATCGTCGATCCGCCCTGTTTGACCTCGTTTCCCCTGATATTCTTGATCAACGCGCGGAAGATGCCACGAGGATCGACTCCGTTATGAGAGAAGAACCGCTGGTCCTCTGCAACGATGATCGCATTCTTAAGATTCTCAGGTATTTCATCGAAGCCGAGGACCTCGTTTCCGGTTCGCTTGCTTTCAGTCCGGCCGATCAGAAGCTCGGGTTCAATCGAATATTGATTTTGCTCGACGCCATCGACCGTAATGCCCGCGACACGATCGTTCGCAAATTTAATCGTCACAGAACCGCTTTCCGCTCCGACGCGGGATGATTCGGTCACATTTAAGCTGTGTCCCGAAACTGAAAAACTGCCATTCCAGATGCCATCCGAACCCTCGCCTTCGACGTATCCCGACCGTTTCAGAAATTCTACAACCGATTCCGCCGAGACAATCCCGCCGACGCGGAGCTTGTACGGCGCGGCATAGACACCACCGCGCGAGTGCCAAAAACCGGACCGAACCCTAGCTTCGACAATAGATGAATAGTAACTGTAAAAGTATGCGCCAGCGACTCCACCGGCGATGACGAAGAGGAGGCAAGAAATAAACGCGAATAGAAGGAACCTTCGAAGGGGATGTGCCGACCGAACGCGATCGGACTCACTGACACTCTGAACACCTCTTCGCCGCCCTTTTAATACCAGCGACTTTTCGAATACTAACTCGCTCGCGTCTGACATTACCCACCCCCGCTCGTTTATCTTGTGCTCCCGACATGACGTAACTGCAACGGGTGTGCCAACCGCGCGATCGAGTCTATTCCGATCGCGGTCGGTCAGTTTGGCGGAATAAGTAACACATTTGGATCACATGTATCGTTAGAAAGTTTGGCTGGTTGTAATTATTTGATACAGGATCAAGGTTCGAGGATTCTCATTATTAGTTCAGCAGCTCGCTTAGATGCCCCGCCGTGGCCCAACTTTTCCGCCGCGGCCCTGAGCCGTTCACGCACTGCTGCGTTCTCGTTCGGCGCGAGCAATCGTGAAAGCTCTTTGGCGAGTGTTTTCCCCGTGAATTCATCCTGGATAAGTTCGGCGGCGACGCGTTCACCGGCAATAAGATTGATAAGGCCAAAGTGTTCGACCTCGATCAGCGGACGGAGCAGCTTGTAGTTTAGCCCCGATGTTTTGTATACGATCGCCATTGGCGTACCGATGATCCCAGTTTCAAGTGTTGCGGTTCCGCTCGCTACGGCCGCAACATCCGACGCATTCAGTGCGTTGAAGGTCTCGTCCTGAACGATGATCAATATACTCGGGACTTGCGTTCCACTCGATCGGGCATTTTCCAGCACCTTGTTAACATCGCTCTGGTTTTTTTCCGATGCTGCCGCGATGACAAATTGCGTCGTCGGATCCGATTTCGACATTTCGGCCGCCGTCTCCAACATGACGGGAAGGATCCGTACAATTTCTTTGTGACGACTGCCCGGTAACAAAGCCACGATCGGCATTTTCGAGTTCAAACCATGGAGATCGCAGAATTCTGTTTTTCCTAGCGTAGCGTGGACCTCGCGGGCAAGCGGGCTACCGACGTACTCCACATGGTCCACACCGCGTTCGGCGTACCAGCTTTTCTCGAACGGCAGGATAGAAATAAGAAGATCGACGTACTTCCTGATCACGCTAATGCGATACTGCCTCCACGCCCAAAGCTGCGGAGAAATGTAATACACGATCTTGGCGCCGCTCTTGCTGAGCGATTTCGCAAGCTTGAGATTGAAGTCCGGAAAATCTACGAGGATTACCACGTCAGGTTTGCGCTCGCGGGCGGCGTGCTTCAGCTTCGAGAAGATTCTGAAAAACATCGGTAGGGCGCGGCCGATCTCGGGCAGCCCGACGATCGAAAGGTTGTCGGCCATTACGACAGGTTCAACGCCCGCGTCGCGCATCATTTTTCCTGCCGAGCCGAAGAAAGTGAAGTTGACATCCGGAAGTTCTTGCAGCGCCTTGACGAGCTTTGCCGCGTGAAGATCGCCTGACGCCTCGCCTGCCACGATCATTATCTTAAAAGAATTCTTTGTCACTAATTTTTTTTGCACCGAGCTTGCTTGCGAACGCATTGATCGAATAGCAGTGTAAAACTACAACCCTTTCGGTTTTCCACTGCATCAAAGGTGTTGTCTTTCCTGACCATAATCAGCCTTTCTCCCCGCACTTGCTTGCAGAACGGCTGGTTTATATTTAAAATACCGGTTTTGGCATAGGTTCGGATTTTACTGATTTCATTGGCCTAAGCCAATTTCTTTTGATTTTCTCGGAGGAGTTTGTGAAGCTTCGGTTAGCATTACTTGTAGCAATTATATCTTTGTTTTCGATCGCCCTGACCGTCTGGGGACAGGTCGATTCGGTTATCGGCCAGTTTACCAATTCTCCCGCGGAATCGTTTGCCGGGAGTATCAGCGGTGACGGCCGGTTTGTCGTGTTCGAATCTAGAGGCAACCTCGCCACGGAAAATCCCCGCAACTCGGACAATAACGTCGAGATCTTTCTGTGGGATTACGCCCAGCGACGCATCTTTCAGATCACGAATACAAAGAGCGTAACGAATAATCATTTTGGTCCACCGACTCCGACCAATATCAGAGTTGATATTACAAACAAGCGGCCGATGATTAGCAACGACGGAAAGTGGATCGCTTTTGCGTCCAATGCTTACTCGGCAGTTGTTTGCGGCTCAAACTCAACCGACCCGGGCAACTTCGATGGAAACGCGTGCACCTCGCCAGTGCCGTCTCCGACTCCGGTTCCAACGCCGACGGTCACGCCGACTCCGACTCCGACGCCGACGCCGACCTCGACACCAGATAATAACCCGCTTATCACGGACGCGAATATCGAGATCTGGCTTTATCGGATTCCGGACTACGTGGCGGCGGATTTGATTTCGGGAGAAGAACTGCCTGTAACGGACCTTGCCGGAGGAGTATTCACGAGGGTGACCGATACTCCGGCGAGCAGGCCGCCGCTCGCTGCGACTTCGACGACCGCCGCATTCGTCGCGGACGACAACCACGACGTAAGCATAAGCGACCACGGTGAAGCCATCTCGTTTACTTCGACACGCGATCTGATCCCGGGTGCCAATTCGTTTCCGAGCAATGATAATGACGAGATTTTTGTGTTTCGGAGGTCGGCGGCCAAAGGTAGTACTGAAGGCTTGAGCGGCACTATCAGCCAGGTAACTTTGACTCCCAGAGGACCGATAAATAGCCCGATCTATAACAAGAATTCAACTATCTCCGGCAATGGTACGCGTATCGTCTTTGCCAGTACGGGTGACCGTCCGGTTCCCGCGACACAGCCCGTTCCAGCTCCATCACCGAGCCCTGTGCCTAGTCCTCCGGCTGCGATCGATTGCGGCAGCAATCCGTCGACCAGCCGAAACGAAGAGATTTTTTATGTCACGCTTGCCGTGACAGGGGCTCCGACCGCATGCCGTCAGATTACGACGACGACGCCGACTAATCCGGGCGACCCGGTCAACATTCTCGATATCGGTCGTAGAATGAGCCGTGACGGTCGATTCGTCGCCTTTGACTCGTTCGCAGATCTCGCTGGCGAAAACTCACCAGCCGGGACTAACTACACGTCCTTCGCGTCCTACTTGTTCGACGAGACAGCGCCGCCAGCGAACGCCTTTAAACGGTTCTTACCGCGAAGCGATGCCGATTCCGCGGCGGCGGGCGGGGACATCCCCAGATTTCCAGGATTCACCGACTATAACCTCACCGGAATTCCGTCGATGTTGCTCCTCGAAACCCGGATGAATATCAAACCGGACGGGACAATAGCCGCGACGGCAGAGGAAGGTTTGAATCCCGATGCGACGCGTCCGGCGCAAATTTACCGGACGGCACAACCGCTTACTACCGCGAGCCCGGCGCCGTCACCGGCCTACACGCGATTGACGAAATTCCCGACCTCGGGCGCCCTTCTGGCCTTCACGCAACCTCTTCCGAGCAATTCGTCGAACCGCTTCGCTTTCAATCTCGCGCTTGCGGAACTGGGTACCGGAAATCCGGACTTACAAAGCGAGGTTTATTATCTTTACCTTCCGGATGCGATAACGCCGGCGATCTCTACTTTCAATTTTGCGACAGGCGCCAGCCGTCAAGCTGTAACCGCTTCTCCGGTTCCGACAGCGACGCCAACACCGACGCCGAGCCCGACGCCCACAGGTTCGCCCACGCCGACGCCTACGCCGACACCGATCCCGACCCCCCCGCCGGTCACACCGCTGGCCGTTCAGGGTCTTTCACCAGGTAGTTTGGCGATACTTAATTACGATTCAAATACGAATCCGCCGATAGCCGCACGAACCGCGATCGGATCGCTTCAGCGAAGCTTTACGCTTCCGATCTCATTGAGCGGGGTGACCATGACCATTAACGGCGTCGCCTGCGGGTTGAAGTCGGTTGGCCGCCGCACGATCGTCTTCGTCGTTCCGCCGTTTTTGGGCAGTTCGTCTACCGGAACTGTCTACCCAGTCGTTATCAATAACAACGGCACTGTGTTCAAGGGCAACGTCACGATCGTTCCCTCGCGACCTGACATTTTTACCGATTTGCCGGTGCCGGCCCCCTTCGGCAGAGCCGATGTTCGGAACGTCACGAACCGCGTTCATACTGGCGAGCCTTTTACCGTAACAACGATAAGAGTGCGCGGAGGAGTGCGTGTCCCGACAGTTCTCAGGCTGCGGCTAACTGGTGTCGCCAACATCGCTGTTGGTGCCGGCGTGATCGAAATTCGCATCGGCGGCGTGACTATCTCCGGAACTCAGATATTGACCGGCGGCGTACTGGTCGAGCCGGGCGTCTATACGGTTGATTTCCAGCTCCCAGCGACCCTGGACATGGCGGGCGATCAACCGATCATCGTGACGGTCAGGACACAAGACGGTGCCGCGTTTTCCTCGCGGCTCGACGACACTGCTCCAAGGCTTAGAATACTGTAAATTCAGTTATATGTTGGACCAAGAGGCGGACAGCAATGTCCGCCTTTTGACTTTTAGCCCGCCAGCAAAAGCCAAAACGAAGTTATTATAATGTTCCGTATTTTGGTATACTTGGCAGGAGCCTTCAGAATCAGCATGTTGACAGCCCTTTAGCAACAATTGCCAACCCGCCTTTAGAGTCGTGATCATTTAGTTCTTAATTAAAGATTTTATTCAGGAGTTTTTAAAACAAAAATAATGGCAGGAAAAGACGTAGCAACGATGAAAATTTCGCCAAAGGTTTGGCGGAACGGTGAGTTTATAGATTGGGACGATGCACGGATACACGTGATGTCGCACGTTGTGAATTACGGATCAAGTGTGTTTGAAGGCATCCGCTGTTATAACACGGAGAAAGGTTCTGCCGTGTTCCGTCTGCGCGAGCACATCCAGCGCTTGATGAATTCCGCAAAGATCTACCGTATGGATCCATCGTTCGACCGCGACCAGATCGTCGATGCCACCCTCGAACTCATCCGCCAAAGCGACCTCGACGAATGCTACATCCGGCCGGTCATCATCCGAGGTCTTGACGCAGATAAGCCATCATTTGGAGTCAATCCGTTCGGCAGCCCGATCGACACATACATCGCCACATGGCAGTGGGGCAAGTATCTCGGCGAAGAAGCTCTCGAAACAGGTATTGATGTCTGCGTCTCAAGCTGGACTCGCATCACATCCAACGCCATGCCCTCGATGGCAAAGGCCGGCGCGAATTACATGAATTCGCAGCTCATTAAAATGGAAGCGATACTCGGCGGATTTTCCGAAGGGATCGCGCTCGACGATCGCGGAATGGTTTCCGAAGGTTCGGGCGAAAACATATTTCTCGTGAACAACGGCAAGCTGATCACGCCGCCCCTCGGCGCGTCGATCCTGCCCGGTATCACACGAGATTCGGTTCTGCAGATCGCCCGCGAACTCGGCATGGAGATCGTCGAAGCTCAGGTCCAGCGGGCAGCACTATATCTCGCCGACGAGGTCTTCTTCACCGGAACGGCCGCAGAGATCACGCCGATACGCTCCATCGACCGTATCACGGTCGGAGCGGGCAAACGCGGACCGGTCACAACCAAACTGCAGGAAGAATTTTTCAACGTCATCCTTGCCAAGCGTCCGGCACCCTTCGGAGCAGACTGGCTGACATTCGTAAACGACACCGGCGAAAAAAAAACGGCTGCGCACGTGAACTAGCGGTTGAAAAGAATATTTGATCGAAAGGCGGCCTTGGCCGCCTTTTGTTTTTGATTAACTCAGGTGTGAAGGGGTTTTCTTTTGGCAGGTCACGGTGCGATCGTCGTCGAACCGGGAACAAAAGCTGCCGGATTTTCACCCTGGCGAATGTGATAAAACTTCCCTGCGACAACATCGGTGATGATCTGCGGCTGACTACCGGGCCAGGAGATCGTCAGTTCGTCGATCTTTTCCGCGCTACCGAGTCCGAAATGAAGGCGGAAGTCGCTGACTGACAAATAGCTCTGGGCGCCCATTACCTCGCGCTGCAAAAGTTTATCTCCGATTCGAGCCGTGACGCGTGCTCCGATCGCGTTTCGATTTGAGGTTTTACCCTCGAGCCAAAGAATCACGAAATTGCCCCGCGGATCTGTACGGTTGAAAGCTAACTGCGCCGTGCCGCCGTTGTTCATTATTAGGAAGTCGAGTGCCCCGTCGCCGTTGAGGTCACCTGTGGCAAGTCCGCGGCTCACCTGCACATCCTTCAGCGCCGATCCAGCCGCGTCGCTGACATCGGCAAACTTCCCGTTGGCTAAATTAAGAAACAATGTGTTTTGCTGCGCGAAAATTCCGAGGCCAGTATTGGTTTCGATGTTGTCCTCGATATGCCCGTTCGCAATCAGAAGATCTTCAAAGCCGTCATTATTCGCGTCAAAAAAGTCGAGGCCGAAACTCAAGCGCTGTCGCGACGTCTCACCTATTCCAACGGCGTCCGAGAGTTCGCGAAACAGGAGGGGCTCGGTCTGGCGGTACAGTGAAACCGGTTCTTCCTGAAAGTTAGTCACTGCGATATCGAGTCGGCCGTTCGCGTCGGTGTCGGACATATCCGCCCCCATCGATCCTTCCTCCTGACCCATCTCGCTGTATGCGACGCCGGCCGTCGGAGCCGCATCGCGAAACTTACCGGCATCATTTATCCAAAGCATGTTCGCGTCAGAATCGTTCGCGACGTAAATGTCCTGATCGCCGTCGGCATCGATATCCCCGATCGCGAGGGCGAGTCCGTTACCAGCAACCTTCGAGATGCCGACAGCCTCGCCGACCGATATGAACTTACCCGTACCGTCGTTTTGCCAGAGCTGGTCGGGAACGGCGGTGTAATAAAGCGGCGTCGAATAGATCAACATCCGGTTACGATAGACCTTGTGCGGATTCGACGTGGTGAAATCGACGTATCGAGCGACGTACAGATCAAGGTCGCCGTCTGAATCGTAATCGAAGAACCCCGCACTGGTCGCCCATTTTCCATCTGACACGAGACCAGCTGAAGTTGTAATATCCACGAACCCCGTGCCCGTGTTTTTGAGGAGGCGATTGTCGCCTTCAAAGGTCGTCAAAAAGACATCCGTCCAACCATCGTTATCGATGTCGCCGACCGCCACGCCTTGTCCGTATCCATGAGACGTAAGTTTCCACTCGTCGGTTTTGTCGGCGAACGTGCCATCCCCATTGTTTATATAAAGCTTATTCTCCGCGCCGGGCGGACGAGAGTCGGCGCCGAGAGCTCCACTGTTCACCAATATGATATCGGGCCCACCATCGCGGTTAAGATCGGTGACGGCGACACCGCTGCCCATGATCTCGGGCAGCCATTTTGTTTCAGTGCGGGTCGGAACGTGTGAAAAGGAAATGCCCGCCTCTTTCGTCGGGTCGACGAAGTTTAATTTCTGACCGTCATCCGCGGACGGCGGCGAGGGCTGATCGGGTGTGCAGGCGATCAGGAACGAAAGCACGAATGTCAGTAAGAAATGTCGGGACAATCTCATTTTTGTTGTTGAAGGCTTCGGGCGGCTTCCAAAGCTTTGTTTGCCTCGGCGTCATTACCAAGTGCCTTTTGGGATTCGAAAATATACTGGTATAAAACGGATTTCTGCGGACCGTCCGCGCCTGGCATCATTTCATTCGCCAGAGCTATAACCTCAGGATAATTCTTGGTTTTCCATGCTGCTTCAAGCTGATAGATTTGACCCACGCGGCGGCTTGCAGCAAAGGTCGACGCAGCGGACTTTTCGTTTTGCTCTTTGGCTTTCTCACGATGCATTTTCGAAAGTTCTTCGTTGCCCGCCTGTGAATATGCCCGGCCCAGCGCGTTGTGCGCCGCAGAACTTTTCGGGTTGATCTCGACGGCCTGTTTCAGAATCTCAATAGCACGTGGAATGTTCTTCTCCCGCAGATAGATCAATCCCCGGAGTGTTATCTCGTCGACCTTTTTCCCCGATACGATTCCGTCCCAAACACTGTCCAGATGCTCCGCCGCTTTTTCCGGCTGGTCCAGATGGAAATACGCAAATGCCAGCATGCCGCGCCTTGCGACACTTCCCGGCTCCGCTTCCGCCAATGGTTCAAGCACAGCCGCCATCTCACGATATTTTCCGAGCTTGCCATATGACTGAGCAAGCAAGAGTTTCTCGTCAGCGGTAAGCTGCTCAAACGGAATGGCGGAAAGGTCCCGTTCAATTTCTGTCCAATTGCCGCGGAGCATTAGCGCCTGGCGGTACGTCTGTTTCGTTTCGTTCGCCTGGGGGTACCTCTCATTGACCGTCCGCAGGATCTCGAAGTCATCATTCGGGAGCGTTCCATTCGCGTCCATCGATGTTTTGATCCGCCGCAAATTCTCAAACGCAGCGGAATCCGCCCGCAGACTCGCCGAATCTCCACCCGCATCATTCGTGCAGGCGGTAAAAAGGGCGAAACATAAAAGGATGGGAAATACGGCGCCGGTGCACATTGAAGAAGCGAACATTGTCATAAAAGTAACCAATTCAGGTCCTTCTTTCAACGGACAACATCCAATTCGAAACGGAAATCTCTCTTCCGCTTTTACGGATGGTCGTTTGAGTCCGCGCCTGGACGCCAATTTGCGCGCGTAAATCAAAAAAACGACAATCGTCATTATGGTGTCCTTCCCGACACGATACATTCTCGAACTCACGGTTTTCGTTTGCGGAGCTCTCGTAATGATCTACGAGATTATCGGTTCGCGCATCGTATCGCCATTCATCGGAACCTCCACATATGTGTGGACGAGCTTGATAGGCGTGATCCTCGGAAGCCTGAGTCTCGGTTACTGGCTCGGCGGACGGATGGCCGATAAGAGGCCGGACGTAAAGGTCCTCGCTATCGCAATCTTTCTCGCCGGCGGTGCGGTGTCAATTACGATCCTCATCAAAGACGTGATCCTCGCGGCGGTCGCCGCCGCTCCAACCGGTCTTGAGATCAAATCTGTTCTCGCCGCGCTTCTGCTATTCGCTCCTGCAAGTGTCGCCCTTGGTTTTGTCACGCCATACGCGATTCGTTTGAAAATGCGATCGGTAGACGATTCAGGCAATACTGTCGGCCGACTGTACGCCCTCTCAACGATCGGCAGTATCGTCGGAACATTCGCAGCCGGCTTTTTTCTGATCCCTTTTGTCGGTAGTAATCGCACTCTGTATCTGATCGCCGGGAGCTTGATCGCACTGTCTTTGCTGCTTGCGCCTTTTGCTTTTACCCGCACGGGCTTCGGGGTACTCGCGGTTTTCGTGCTCGGAATCTCAGGCAGCGAACTCACGGCATACTACCAGCTCCGTGCGAAAGGCATGCGCGACATCGACACGGAATACAGCCGGGTTCAGATCTTTCGCGGGACGGAAGCGAAGACGGGCCGCCCGATCCGTGCAATGGCGACCGATCCTTTTTTCGTCCAGTCGATAATCTATCTCGACGGCGAAGACCTCTTTGCAAAATACAATCGCTTCTATCATCTCCTGCGATATCTGCGGCCGGAGTTTCGACATACGTTGATGATCGGCGGAGCGGGCTACGCGTTTCCACAAAATTATCTTCGGACGTATCCGGCCGCATCGATCGACGTCGTTGAGATCGACCCGCGGATGACCGAGATCGCACGTGAATATTTTCGTCTCGAGGACAATCCCCGGCTAAAGATAATTCACGAAGACGGCAGAGTGTTCCTGAACCGGGCTGAGTCGGGAACTTACAACGCTGTCCTGATGGATGCCTTCGGCTCGCTGTTCAGCGTGCCCTATCAGCTGACGACGATCGAGGCCGTGCGACATTTGAGTCGCGTGCTTGATGACGAAGGGGTTGTGATCTTTAATCTCGGTTCCTCGATCCGCGGCGACTCAAACCGTTTCTTACAAGCCGAGCTTGCAACATATCGATCCGTTTTCGCGTCAGTTCATCTCTTTAAGGTAAACAGTGACTACACCGACGAACAAACCCAGAATCTGATCATCGTCGCATGCAAATCCGACTGCCTCGCAAACACTGCGCCTGAAAACGCAGACGACGAGATCGTTCGCCTTTTGAGCCACGGCTACATCCTCGACTTCCCTCTTGAAATGCCGATCCTGACGGATGATCTCGCACCTGTCGAATACTACAATTCAATCGCTCAGAATTCATATCGACGTTGACTTTCTAATGTCGCCGCATATGTTTTCGCCGCCCGTTGCGCAAATTCGATCGACATATCCGTCTGCGTAGTGAACATGTCGGACACGTAAACAAGTCTTGACACGATTTGCCGAAGAGGAGTAGAGTTCTCGACAAATCAAGCAGTAACATCAGAATTAAGTGGTTCAGGGATCGTACGTGGATTCCCAAAACCTTGGCCCTTAGCCTTTTCAGCTTGAAAACTGCGTAGACTCCCCAAGCACTCGCGAGTTTCACGGTTCCCAAGCTCCCAACCATCCAGGGAAGTTTCACACAGATATTTTTTTGCTTTCAGTTCGCGTTCGTGTGCGAACTCAAAAGCGCGGCCGAAGTCAGGTGCCGAGGTAGTCGGCGTTTATCCTGACGGCATCAGGAACGGACCAGGAATTATGCGCACATTTACCGATAGCGAAGTTCTTGCGAGAGTGGCCAGCCTCCCGTCATTTACGGGATTTCCGAAGGGGCCGATGGATGTTTGGATACGTTCGGCTGCGGACGAATTCGACTCGTTTGATGACAAGGCGTTCACGTATGAATGCTATGGAAATGCAAAGCCGCCCAAATTCATCATGTCTCGAGTCGGGACGACGAACGCTGGGTCTTACGGATTAAAGCATTTTGACGATTATAACCACCTCGGCTGCGCAATTTTAAAATCTGACACGATCGTGTACGATTCGCACGATTCCGGGCTGCACAAGGGTAAGCCAGCCTACCGGCAGACAAAGGGATTTCCTTACTTTCGCGACGGAAATCGAAACGAACGCTGCGAGGAGATTGGGAAGGAGTACAACGACGTGATCTTTGCGAACGTCCATCGGGCGGGAGTGAACTCAACGGTCATAAAGAATTGGTCGGTTGCATGCCTTGTGACGGCAAATCTCCAAAAGTTTCTCGACTGGCTGAAATGGATGAACAAGCGTCCGCTGACCGTCTGCATTTTGAAAGAATGGCCGGCGGGAGCCGTGGTACCTGAAGCTGCCACCGCGACATCTGCCACTTCGCCTCCCGCGGCGGCGTTAACACCCGCCACTACCCAATTCGCATTTGATCGAAAGAAATTCTTCGAGGCATACCGGGCGCGCTTTGGTCCGCTTACACAGGGGCTTGTCGAAGCTCTCGAATATCTCCTTGGCGAGTTAGAGGCCGACCCACGGTTTGGGACAACCGGTACGGATCGTCGCATGATGGCATATTGCCTCGCCACCTTTAAATGGGAAACCGCCCACACATTTGAACCGATCGACGAACGCGGAGGTGATGCATATTTTAATAAGCGATATGCACCGGGTACAAAAGCCGGAAAGAGCGTCGGCAACACGCAGCCCGGCGACGGAGCTCTTTTTCACGGCCGCGGCTACGTTCAATTGACCGGACGCTCAAATTATTCCAAAGCTAAGAAACTGACCGGAGCAGATCTCCTTGCTAAGCCCGACCGGGCCAAGGAACGCGACCTTGCTTATCAAATCGCGATACAAGGAATGATCGATGGCTGGTTCACTGGCCGAAAGCTTGCACATTATTTCAAGCCGGACGGGACGGCGAATTACGAAGGCGCGAGGGCAATAATTAACGGCACAGACCAGGCGACCCGAATCGCAGATATCGGCCGTCGCTTTGGCGAAATTCTGCTCGATGCGTCCAGCTAGCTAACACACGTTCACGGATGTTTTCGTTGCGTGAGTCGGAGCCCGGGAACCGGGATCACCGGACTTGATCGGCTTCACAACAGGAGGATGTAATGCCCAAACTTGTAGTCTCTGTACCACAGCTTGGTATGCCCAAAACGGCCGACGACGCCCGGCAGCTGTACATCTTATCGTTCGCAAGCGACTTAAACATAAAGCAAAACAATGATACGGAGGTGATCGGTGGAGCGAACAAGAACCTGAGCGCGATGATACCTCCGGACTCGGACAAGGGCGCGTTGAAATTCATGCTTGCCTCGGTCTCGAATATCTTCCCGGTCACCAAGTCGTTTCCCCGGGCGTCATTATCGGGTAGTGGAATCATGATCTACCCGAACCTCGATCCGGGCGGTTTCTTTGCTCTGCAGATGTTCGTGATTGAGAGCGATGATAATCATAAGCGGTTTGGCGCGAAGCTTGAAAAGATCCTTGGCGACGATGGCGTCAAGAGTGCCGCAGATAAGCTGAAAGGGGCGGTGACGAATCCTTTGATCGGAAGCCTCATGGGTGCCGTATCGTCGGTGGTACCGAAGCTATTCAAAGACAGCAGCGATGATCTGTTGATGTCGCATGCACACTCCGGGTTCGATTTCGATAACTACGGCCTTGACGATGGCTTGACGCTTCAGGATTTTCCATTTCGCAGTAAACACGCCGAGGGAGTTTTGCGTCTTCGTGTTAACCAATAACCGGAAGCGTCCATCGCGAGATCAAATGGGAAGCAGCCGGCGATCATTTCCAACCCTTGTCGACGCCGACGACGGATGCAATGGAGCAATATGCCGTACAAACCAGAAGACAAGCTTGAATACGAAGTCGAAAAGATAATCGCCGAGATCAAGATCCTAAAGAAACCGTATCTTCAGATATCGTTTTGGGTCGGGCTCATCGCCTTGGGTATCTCAGTCGCAGGGAATGTCGGACAGGCGTTGACCTATGAAAGTAGAGCCACCATCGCCAAAGCGGATGTGGCTCAGGCCAAACTCGATATGCTCGAGATGAACAAAAAACGCGACCTGGCAAAGGCGGAATTCGAAAAAATGCAGATGGGCCTCAACGAAATCAAGAACTCTGTGTCGGAGGCACAGCAATCCGCCGTTTCACCGCAGACCCAGCAATCTCTAAAAAATGTCGAGCAGAAGATAAGCAGTCTCGAACAATCAACCCAGTCCACTGCGGACAATCTCGACAAGTCTGAGTCTCCGGCAACTACCAACTTCCGCGACAAGTTGGCAATCGCAAAAGAAAAGGAGCGCGAAGGATTTCAGGACCTGATCGAAGGTGATTATGACGGCGCGATCAAATCGTTTCAGGAATCCGAAGACTCGTTCAATACATACAACAACGCTTATGACATCGCGAAGCTATTGAGGGTTTACAAACCTCGACTAAACGATCCGGCGGTGAAAAAAGAAGTGTTCAAGACGATCGTCAATAAACATTCGTACGGCGCTCCGCCGGACTTATTTAAAGAAGTGAAAATAATTGCTAACCAATGACGGTGGGGATTTGTCCACATGAACGAAACTAACAAGATCGACTCCGAACTTTTTTTTGAATATCTGAAGCTAAAGCCCTTTTTTCTCACTTTCAAAGAAATCGAGAAGAAGCGATGGTTAGCGGTCTTTCGTTACTGGAACAAGAAATGCGCCGGCGAGGACGAACGAAAACTTGCGAAGATCCTCGCGGCCGTTCATCACCGGACAAAAGAACCCGGCGATAAGCCTCCGCCTTTCTCGGAAGATTTATTAACCGAGTATTTCAATGTCAGTCCAGACGATTGGTCGAACGTAAAAGAAGTGAACGGACCGCTTCAAGGTCCGAGTGATCCGGGGCAGCTTTCCGACATCCTCTATACCGTCCTCTCCCAGATACGGCCACTAACTTTATCCCAAGTTCTTTGCGAGGAAATAGAAAGGACAAAGGGTATCGTTATCACGGATCGAAATCTTGAAAACATTTTTAACAAATTTCATGAAGTGGAGTTAACGGCTCTGTGCTTTTCCGGCGGCGGCATCCGGAGCGCCACGTTCGGCCTAGGTATCGTTCAGGCATTGGCTCGAAACAACACTCTCAAAAAATTCGATTACCTTTCTACGGTTTCCGGAGGCGGCTACCTTGGGTCCTGGCTATCGGCGTGGACACTACGGGAAAAAATAATGAACGCCGCGCCGGTCTCGACAAAGGCCGCGATCGAACAGGAAGAGATCGCGGGATCCGACGTAATTGAAGGCGAGTCGCCGCAGGTAGATCTTCCGGATATGGAGTCCAGACACGCACGGCGCGTCGGGATCGAGAATGTCCAGAAGAAGATAAACGGTTGCCCAATTGACGGCAGCGGCCCGAACCCCGAGCCTAAACAGCTTCAGCACCTTCGCGAGTACAGTAACTACATGAGTCCGCGTACGGGGTTGCTGTCGGCTGACACATGGACGCTGATCGCCATATATCTTCGGAATTTATTCCTGAACCTGACGATCTTTCTCCCTCTGATCGCCGCTGTTTTGATGCTGCCGAGATTCTTTTTTTTGGTAGTCGGGAACAAGGACGTTTCGAATCTGGTCGCGTACGTGACACTGCTTGCCGCTCTCTTCCTGGGCGGACTTTCGATGGCGTTTGTAATAAGCAAGCTTCCGAGTAAGCAGGATAAGAAGCCGGCGAAGGAGGAAAGTAGCAGGACGTCAACCGACGGCGACGTGATACGGGAAGAGGTCGATGCCGCAGATAATACAGATATCGGCGTATTCAAGTACGGAATACTTCCGCTTCTGTTATCGGCGATCTGCGCCGCCAGCCTATGGGCATGGAATGCCCGCTCCGGAGGAAGACTCTACGATCTCTTCGACCTACTGAATCTCGGCATTCGAGGAGATCCGAACATGACCCTCGTCTATCTTGTCCTCGGGGCGACAGTGGCATTTCTATTCGGTGGGCTCCACTTGGCTCTTATGGGAAAGTGGCGGGACGCCCTCGGTGCATTCGCCGCATTTATCTCGACGATGCTCGGCGCAGTTTTATTGTGGATTGTCTGTGTCAAACTCCCCGGGGCCGACTCGCATTTGCTGAGCACGCCATACTCATTGCAACTCTATCTTTGTTTTGCAATTCCCCTTTTTTTCCTGATGGTTCTTGCATCGGCGACGGTTTTCGTCGGGCTCTCGAGCGGAAAAGCGACGGATGAAGACAGAGAATGGCTGGCCAGATACGGCGCCTGGGTTCTGATTATCTCCGTCGTCTGGATCTTGATAAATTCTCTGGTGCTGCTTGCACCGTCCGGACTTGAGGCCATCTTCAGCGTCCGGTGGAGCGACCTCAGTTTTACAAACAGTATCATTCCCGCTGTCGTCTCTGCGATCGGCGTCATATCCGGTGTCCTTTCGCTTTTCGGCGGGTTTTCGGAGAAATCGCAGGTTCGGCATGAGCCGGTAAAAACGAAAACGTCGCGCTTCCTCGAGTACGCGCCAAAGATCGCCGCCGTTATCTTTTTGGGATTTATATTGGTAACGATCGCGTATCTTACGTCGGTTCTTATCTATGCTGTTGGAAGCTTCTTTTCGGACGCGAATTTTAAAGCGCTGCCGCCCCACGCGACCATACTGACAAGCACTCGGCTCGCTTATTTTGTTTGCGTTCTCTTTATCCTTATCGCCATCGGCGTGGTAATGGCCTTTTTTGTAAACGTCAACAAATTCTCGCTCCACGGGGCGTATCGCGACAGGCTTGTGCGGGCCTACCTCGGTGCTTCAAACACTCGGCGAAGGAGAAATTCATTCACTGGTTTTGACGATCGCGACAACTTTCAGCTTCATCGTCTAAAGGATCAAAAGCCTTTTCACATCATCAACGCAACGGTAAATCTAGTGAGTGGGAAGACACTCGCATGGCAGAACAGAATGGCCGCGAGCTTTACCATGTCGCCGCTCCATTGCGGAAGCTGGACACTCGGGTATCGAAATACGAACGAATATTGTCGCAATGCCAGCCTGGGCTCCTGTATAGATCTGGACTCCTGTAATCAGCTTGGAACCAAATGCCCGCTAAAGGCCGACGGCAAGACGCCGGACTGCCAGATTCCCGGAAAGGCGATAAGACTGGGTACCGCAATGGCGATCTCGGGCGCCGCGGCGAATCCGAACATGGGTTACTACTCGTCATCGGTGGTCACATTCTTAATGTCCCTGTTTAATATCCGCCTCGGATGGTGGCTCGGCAATCCGAATGCGATCGGCGCACGCCTTGATTACGGGAAACGACCGTTCTACAGCAAATCGAGTCCGTCAGTTGCCATTCTTCCCTTACTGAACGAAACCCTCGGACAAACGGACGAGAACAAGCGGTATATCAATGTCACCGACGGCGGACACTTCGAAAACCTTGCGCTTTACGAGATGGTACTCCGCCGCTGTAAGTTTATCGTGCTAAGCGACGGAGCGGCGGATGATGGATTTAAGTTTGGTGAGATCGCCAACGCAATTCAAAAATGCAAGGTCGACCTCGGAGTGGACATTCAGTTCGTGGGCTCGATGAATATCCGACCGCGGTCGATCGATAAAGAGAGTGAAAAGATCACAAAGTCGCGATTTGCGATCGCCCGAATTAAGTATCCCGAAATGTATTTTGCGGAAACAAAAGACGGGCAAACAGGCCGAATAACTAGGGAACAAAAGAATCGCATGGGCTGGCTCTTATACACAAGGCCGACATATTACGAAACGGAACCCCGCGACATCATGAACTATGCGGAGTCGAATCTTAAGTTCCCGCATCAATCGACGGGCGATCAAATGTACGACGAGAAACAATTCGAAGCGTATCGCGGCCTCGGGTTTTTGACGATGAGTGAGATCCAGAATATTTTCGTTGCGACCGCAAAAGGCGACCCGGACGATGAGGTCGACGATTCTCTGGAGGACCTTTTCGCCGAGGAGACGGAACTGCGTCAAACCGTTTTTAAGTTTTTCGGTCTGGGAGCTTGGGACGTATATCTATCCAGAAAAAAGAAGGTGCGGAAGGTGGCCGACAATACTGAGATGTTGTGGCGCACGAAATTATAGTGGATCGAAATCGCTCTGTGTGACGAATCTCTATCTCAACCCCTGGCCGAACTGCTCGGTTCCAAATGCACCGATGCCGTTCAAACGAAAGCTAAACACCAGGCGATTCTCGTTGCGGACGCCGACGTTGAAAGTATAGAACTGAACAGCGATCGAGCAGCAGTCGTAAGCGTAGCCGGCGGTATAGAGTGAGCTGATCAACGGCGAGAGTTGCGATGCACGACGATTTTCGAAATCAAAAAATAGCGATGTACCGCCGTATGGACCGCGATCGCGATTCCCGACAAAGATCGACGGGCTCCACTGAGCACCCTTCAACGTTCCCGGTTCGTTTCCATCCCTGTTCGCGTAGATCCGCAGCGACGGCATTAGCTCAACCGCCCTCGTGTAGTAGAACGTCTGAAAAAACTTTAACAGCGGAGTGTCGTAGCCGATCGTCGCCGAAGCGGTCCTGATACCATCTCCGTGAACGCCGACGTCCAGCCGCGTGTTGAGAAAGACCGTTCGCTGTGGGCGATAAGTCGCGTCGACGTTCAAAGGCGAAAAGCGTCGCGGGATCCCGCCGAAAGTATAGAAACTTACGGCGGTGATAGGTTCGATCTGATTTCGCCGTCCGGGAATCAACGCCCCACCGAATGTTCTGTCAAAAAAATATTTACCGCGGACGGTCAGGTTAAAGATCTCATACGGCTGCACGGAAAGCGGCTTTTTATCAGTCGCGTCGGTTTCGCGCAGGAGTTTCTGGGCCTCGTCCGTCACGGCTTCTGAATACCGTCTTGTGTAGATCCGGTTCGTCAGTCCGAATTCGAATTCATTCGTGTCCGTGAGCGTATCCAGATCGTCGATGCGGATTATCTTGTGAAAATTATTGATCCCCTTGACGAACCGATATGTTAGGAACGGTTCGATCACATGCCTAAACTTGAACGCATCATTTTTTCCGTAATAATTTTTCGCCAACGCAACGGGACGCAGGTCGAGCTGAAACTCACCGTATTTTCGGATCACATCCCGCCCGACAACCTGACGAAGATCGTTGAATGAATTCGAATAGTACGTCACGCGGCCACCGGCGGTCGCCGTAATATTGAAGTATTTCGTGTCGATCGGCAGCGTGACTTCGGGAAACACATCAAAGCGCTGGCCAATCGCCGGTGTTAGAACAGGATCACCGCCGGTCATCTGCTGATACAAAGCCCGATCATCGACTTCCTCACGCCGCGAGACGCCTTCGACACTGGTTTGAAACGAAAAATAGAGCGGCTTCAAAAACGAGAGCATCGAAGGCCGCTTTTCGAAATGAACGCTCGGAAGGTTTCGCGACTTTATCCGAACGTTCGGAATCGAAATAACTTGTGAACGCGCGAGTAAGTTCAGCTCGTAGTTGTCCCAACTCTTATTTACGAATATCTGCGACACCTCGATGGGCGAAATGATCTGCTGGATGCCGTCTGAAAACACCTGCCGAAACGCGAGGTTAGACGTAAGTCGAACATCGGCGGCCGCGGTAAATCCATTCGAAAAATATTGGACTCCTTCGGCGTAGATAAGCGAGCCGCCCTGGTCAGGCGTGGTCGGGCTGGCGCTCGATCCAAATATTCGGTCTTTGACTGCATAGAAACCAAAGTTAAGAAACGAGCGAGAATTCGCTCGGGTTCGAAAGTCGAGTCCGTAACCGATCCCGCGCTGCGTGTAAAGATCCCCGCGAATGGTTACGTCGGCGGAGCGGCCCATTGTTTGAAAGTAAGCGCCGGATAGGCGAAATCCTTTATTGCCGGAGAAACCGAAGGTCGGTGTCAAAAAACCGGACTGTCGATCGCGTTGCTCGATCGGGATCGACGCAAACGGCACAGGAATGATCGGGATGTCCTTTACGCGGAACTTTGCGTTCTTAAGCTTTATTCTTTTGTTAATCTTTATCCGGGCCTGATCGGCCGTAAACGACCACTTGGGTACGGCCTCCTCGCACGCCGTGAACTTCCCTTTCGTTACAACGATTTCATCTAGCGAAACTCGCTCGACTTTGTCGGCGGTGAAATAGATAACCGTGCCGTCGTTAGTTTGATTTGTGAAGCCTGTCGAATCTTCGAACGTTCCTAATTTTGTTTTCAAATTCCAAACCGCCCGGGCGCCGGTGATGCGCTGGTCGTCACCTTGATCAAAAACGACACTGCCCTCAGCGACCAATCGATTATCTTCTTCGTACAACGTCACCTTGTTCGCCTGCAAGCGATAGATGCCATAACGCACGTCGACATTTCCCGTATACAGGAGAATTCGGTTGCCCTCTTCTCCCTCGACGGTCTGGTTTTCCGAGTAAACCACAACATCGCCGTCGCCGCCCTCGGGCTCAAAGCTAGCCTTTGGGTTTTTCGGGGGCGCTATGTTTTGTTCCGCCGAGACGGGATTGATATTCGGGGTGTCGGTGATCGGGTTTGCGACCTGTCGCTCGACCGGATTCGTCTGCTGGGCGAGACCGGGTATGCAAGACAGACCGACAGCGAGCGCGAGAAGAATTGGAGAAAAAAACCGCATTTATTGCCCAGAGAGAGTTCATTTCGATGCTAACACGAAACCGAATCAGGAATAAACCTTATGCTAGACTGAACCTGTTTACGCTATATGGCTCAACACACGATTTTAGTTGTCGAAGATGAAGAGCTCATGCGCTCGATTCTCAGACGGCTTCTCGAGGGGGCCGGATATCACGTCGTGACGGCGGACAGCGCCGAATCTGCGCTCGCAGCCTTCGGCGAAAGCGATATCTCGGTCACGATAACCGACATCAAAATGTCCGGCATGGACGGAATTGAATTGCTGGATGCGATCAAACGAATTGACGACGATGCTCTGGTCGTCATAATGACGGCCTATTCGTCCGTCGATTCGGCTGTCGCCGCTCTCCGCAAGGGCGCTTACGATTACGTTACGAAACCGTTCATTAACGACGACTTGCTGCAATCCGTAAAAAACGCAATTCAGCAGCGTAACCTCTTTCGCGAAAATCGCACCTTGCGCCGCGAACTGAACAAACAATATTCGTTTTCTGAGATCGTCGGCAAGAGCGACAGCCTTCAAGAGCTATTTTCTCTCGTCCAAAAGGTAGCCGGGACGAACGCCAGCGTTCTGATACAGGGAGAAAGCGGAACCGGAAAGGAATTGATCGCGAAATCGATACACTTGAATAGCGGGCGTGCGGACCAACCTTTTCTTGCCGTAAATTGCGGAGCGTTGCCCGAGTCAATTCTCGAAAGCGAATTATTCGGCCATGCGAAGGGAGCGTTTACGGGCGCCGTCGCCGACAAGAAAGGCCTGTTCCGCTCCGCTTCGGGTGGTACGCTTTTGCTGGACGAGATCGGAGAGATGCCTTTGGCACTCCAGGTAAAACTGCTGCGTGCACTTCAGGAGCACGAGGTAACTCCCGTCGGCTCGACCACTGCCGTAAAATTCGACGCACGGATACTTGCCGCGACAAATAAGAATCTCGAAGAAGAGGTCAAGGAACATCGATTTCGCGAAGATCTGTTTTACAGATTAAATGTGGTGGAGATGTATGTTCCATCGTTGCGGGACCGGATCGAGGACATTCCGCTCTTGACGAAGCATTTTGTGGCGAAATCCGCACGCAATCAAAACTCGTCGGAAAAACCGATCAGTCCCGACGTAATGGCGGCACTTGCGAACTATGCTTGGCCCGGAAATGTACGCGAGCTCGAGAACGCGATCGAGCGGGCATTCATTTTGAGCGGCGAAGACATAGACATCGACAGTTTGCCGCAGAAAGTGCGAGACCGCTCAGAGCGGTCATTTCGAACACGCGACAATGAAAGTTTCAGGCCGACCCTCGAAGAAATGGAACGTCGCTATTTGATCGAAGTACTAAACAGCGTAGGCGAAGACAAGGTGAAAGCAGCAAACATCCTGGGCATTGATCTTTCGACGCTTTATCGAAAGCTGAAGCGCTACGAGGAAATCTGAAGAATAAAATAGTCAGTATTCTCGATCCGCGTGATTTTTCCATTTGTGTAAGGCGGATTAAGGAGTGTCTCAGCCGGATAGGATTGGCCCTTCACCGTAGATTCGGCGGTCATTTCACCCTGCGCGATCAACTCGTTCGGATACCAGCTTTCGACCGTCACGGTAGCGGGTGACGGTTGTCCGTTCTTCGAGATCTCAGCCGACATTTTTTGCGCATTTTCAGGCGAGAATCTTATGACCGCAGTTAGTGTTTTCTTTTCCCGATTTTCTTCCCACGCAACTTCTTCCGGTGGGAATGGAAGTCGGACTAGCATACCGAGCTCTTCGATGTTGTCCTTGGGCCCCGCTTTAGCGTTGTTAAAGGAATTCGACGCAGCCGAATGCTCAGTGTTCGTATTTCCCGCATGGCCTGAACAACCAATAAAGAGTAGAGCGAGGAGGAGAAACACCAGGAGGGCAAATCTTGAGGATTGCATTGGATAATTGTAGGGACATGTTTGGGGGATTGCAATTTTCTTTTCTGCGCTTGGAGAATGAACGTCTTGGGACGGAATTTTACGGATGAAAATCTTGCAGATATCGTCGGCTCGTTCGATTGGCGGCGGTGAACGTCACGTCGTCGATCTGTCGAATGAACTCACTAAGCGCGGTCACGATATTTTCGTCGCAGTCGTTCCCGGCTCGCCGCTGCCGACGGCTCTGTCACGGGTTCCACCCGGGAATATGACTGAGTTCCCTCTTCGCAACGCCTTTGACGTTTCGAGTGCCATCAAGATCGGACACTTCGCGAAGAAAAAGGGCGTCGAGCTTATCAATTCGCACTTTGCAAAAGATTATCCGGTTGGTGCCGTCGCGGCACGGATCGCCGGAGTCCCGTTGGTCATCACACGGCACGTTCTTTTTCCAATGAACCGTTTGCATCGGTTCTTCCTGAGCAGCGTGAAAAATGTGATAGCGCCATCGAACGCCGTGGCGGAAAGTCTTCGGAAGCAAGATATCTTTCCTGTCGAAAAAATAAAGACGATCCGTTACGGCCTGGATATAGCCAGGTTTCCGGAGCGGAGAATGGAGGATCGCGAGGGGATCTGTATCGGCTCGATCGGAAACCTCGACCGTGTAAAAGGATTTGATGTGCTTATCCGGGCGGCTGGCATCATTTCCAAACTGAGACGGGACGTAAGATACAGGATCGTCGGCGAGGATAGATCGCGGGACGGACAGAATGAAACATTCCTCCGCGGACTGATCGCCGAATTGAATTTGAACGACTCAGTCGAGCTTTCCGGATGGTCAAACGATATTCGCGACGTCCTGGCCAGTTTCGATATTTTTGTATCGGCTTCGCGAAGCGAGTCCTTCGGCTTTGTCATTGCCGAGGCGATGCTTAGCGGACTACCTGTTATCGCGACTGAGACAGAAGGTGCCAAAGAATTGATTTCAGATCCTTCGCTCGGGCAACTCCTTCCGATCGATTCGCCGGAGCGTCTGGGTGAAACGATCCTTGAACTGCTAAATGATAAGCAAAAACGTGAGCAACTAACTAGATATGGGCGCGATCATGTGACGAACAAATTTTCCCTGCAGCGTATGGTCGATGAAACCGAGGCCCTTTACAAACAGGCGATCGCCGATGACTGAACTCTCGATCCCACGGTTCGTTGTGTTAAAATTGGAGCCAGAAATCACAAAATATGACACCCGAAATCAAGGAAGCACAGACGGCGCCAGAGGCCGAAAAACAGCGCTGGGAAGACGAAACCCTTCAGAGAGTTCTCGACAAAACACCTGAGCGGAAAGCACGATTCGAGGGCGTTTCCCTTGAGCCGGTGGAACCCCTTTATACACCGGACGACACTGAGGGTATCGACATCGGATTTCCGGGCGAGTATCCGTACAAACGGGGAATTCATCCGACCGGTTATCGCGGTAGGCTCTGGACGATGCGCCAATTCGCCGGTTTTTCATCACCGGAAAACACGAACGCACGTTTCAAATACCTGATGGAGCACGGACAGACAGGTCTTTCGGTTGCATACGATCTGCCGGCGCTGATGGGACTCGATGCGGATTCTCCTCTGAGCGAAGGCGAGGTCGGAAAATGTGGCGTCGCTGTTTCGTCGCTCGCGGATTTTGAGGTTCTCTTCGATGGCATTCCGCTCGATCAGGTGACTGTCTCGCAGACGATAAACGCACCGGCTCCGATCTTCCTTGCGATGTATCTTGTCGTCGCCGAAAAGCAGAAAGCTGATTTCACGAAAATCTCCGGCACGCTTCAGAACGACATTCTAAAAGAGTACATCGCGCAGAAAGAATGGATCTATCCGATCAAGCCTGCGATGAAACTCGTCATCGACACTTTCGAATACACCGTCAAACATGTCCCGAAATATAACCCGATCTCGATCTCCGGTTATCACATTCGTGAAGCCGGATCGACCGCTCTGCAGGAGTTGGCGTTCACGCTGCGGGACGGCGTCGAATACGTTCAGTACGGCGTCGATCGTGGAATGGACGTCGACGAATTCGTTCCGAGGTTGTCGTTTTTCTTCAACGCACACAACGATTTTTTCGAAGAGATCGCAAAGTATCGCGCTGCCCGAGTCGTCTGGGCTCGAACGATGAAAGAACGTTTTGGTGCGAAGAATCCGCGGACTATGCAGATGCGATTTCACACACAGACAGCCGGCGTGTCGCTTACAGTTCAGCAGCCTTTGAATAACATCGCGCGCGTGGCCATTCAGGCCCTCGCGGGCGTTCTTGGCGGCACACAATCGCTGCACACCGATTCGTACGACGAAGCTCTGGCTCTTCCGACGGACAACGCTGCTCTAATCGCACTCCGCACTCAGCAGATCATCGCTGAGGAAACCGGTGTCGCGAACACGGTCGATCCACTAGGCGGAAGCTGGTATGTCGAATCGCTGACTGAAAAGATGATCGAAGGCTGTATGGATTACTTCGAAAAGATCGACGGTTTCGGCGGGATGGTCGAAGCCGTCGAGGCCGGGTTCCCACAACGCGAGATCCAGGAGTCGGCTTATCAATATCAAAAAGCTGTCGAACGCGGCGAGCAGACCATTGTCGGTGTAAATAAGTACGCGATGGAGACTGAGATCCACAAAACCGACATCCTGCAGATCGACGAAACCGTCCGTGCTCATCAACTCGAAAGATTGGCTCGCACAAAATCGACGCGTGACAGCGGCGCGGTCTCGAACTCACTCGAACGTTTGAAGAAAGCCGCGGTCAGCAACGAAAATACAATGCCCGCGATCATCGAAGCCGTCGCGGCTTATGCCACAGTCGAAGAGATCTGCGTGGCGTTACGGGACGTGTACGGAATTTACGAGGAGCCGGCGTTTTGAGGTAGCTGATGGAGATCCGTCGCGTTTCGACCTAGAAATCGCAGGATAGCAGGCAGGGCAACGGGAACCACGTTCTTTGATCTTCGGTGGGCGAGCGGTCGACTTACCAAACGAGATGTTCAGTTTCACGGTCTGCAATCAGCCATCAAATTTCTGAAAGACCGATTGAAATACATTCCCGCGGCAGAACGGCTTTCCTTGTCGGCGACTCTGTTTGCCGAGATTCGGAAACCTGCAGGTGG
This sequence comes from Pyrinomonadaceae bacterium, assembly GCA_041745575.1. Taxonomy (GTDB): domain Bacteria; phylum Acidobacteriota; class Blastocatellia; order Pyrinomonadales; family Pyrinomonadaceae; genus OLB17. Next base: position 682 of record JBGTIQ010000014.1, on the reverse strand, counting down.
CTTGGGTCGATGTTCGCTTGGCAGTTGTTCGGGGGAGCAATCGCTTCGGGATTTGTTCGCCCGCGCCGAATTAGCTTGGAATCAGATGAACCACGAAGTCGATTGAGTTGCGCCTCTTAACTCCCCTCCTGGATAGGAGGGGTGGCAGCCGCTTCGGCTGACGGGGTGGTAGATCTTAAAAATTAGACATCTCCCAATGAATCGTACCCACACGAAACCACGTCTCAGGCAACGCCGACGAAAACTACGCCGACACCTCACGCCCGCTGAAGCGACACTCTGGACCTACCTAAAGAACTCGAAACTCGGCGGACGCAAGTTCCGCCGACAGCACAGTATTGGTTCCTTTGTCGTAGACTTTTATTGTGTCGAAGAGTGGCTTGCTGTCGAATTGGATGGTGAGGTTCACCGTCATGATGGGGCACGCGCATATGACGCTCAGCGGACGGCATATCTTAATTCAATGGGCATCGAGGTGTTAAGGTTCGAGAATTTTGTCGTTTTCGATGATATAGATTTCGTGCTCAGAAATATTGAATGCTGGTTTGGATGGAAAGAATCTACCACCCCGTCAGCCGAAGCGGCTGCCACCCCTCCTATCCAGGAGGGGAGTGTTTAGAATCTACCACCCCGTCAGCCGAAGAGGCTGCCACCCCTCCTATCCAGGAGGGGAGTCTTTAGA
>JBGTIQ010000013.1:0-7496 GCA_041745575.1 Pyrinomonadaceae bacterium | reverse complement strand
ATGGACCTTCCTCGTATTCCATACGCGGGCCTGTCAGCGCATCACCATCGAGGATTTGACGCGAAACTTTGTCCCACAAATTTCGCTCTTCAAGCTTGGATTTGGGAATCCTCGCGTAACCCAACTGCGGGAGAAGCGCGTTCCGGTAAAGATCAAAGGCGGACTTCACCGTTTCACCCCATGATGATGCGCGGATAATTGCACCGCGATAGGCGAGCCCCGCTAGTACGACCAGTCCGAGGAGTTCGAAACCCCACACTAGCAGCGGCCATACATCGAGTTGGAAAACGGCCGGCCCTGGCCCGTTTAACAGCACGCTAACGGCAAGAAGCAGACTGAGCGTCGAGCAGTTAATCATAAAGTCGAGCGACGTCTTCGAATCGTCGATTACCGCGGCATAATCCTTGTCGATCTTCGCTATCAGGCGGGGATAAAGTGTCACGGCATCGATCCCGTATTCACGATCGGGATAGTACTCGAAGCTCCGGATACAGTTTCCGAGGCGTGTCGGGAGGATAAGAGCTTCACGACCCGGGAACTCAATCGATATTCGCCGATCAAGATTGGTCCAGTGAGTCAGAAGTCGGCTGTACCAAAAACTGTACTCATCGGTGATCGGAGCCGTTTTCGGGGAACAATGATCCTTGTAGAGATCCTTTACCAGCCACTTTGCGGCAATCGCTCCGACGCCCTGCTTGACAGCTTCTACATCCGCCGTCGCGAGACGCTGCATAGTGCGAAGGATGGTCCTTAGACCTCTTTGCCGTTCGCTGAGTTTACGAAACCGCCGAATCTTTTGGCAGGTGAGCCACTTGCCGATCCAGGTCTCACGCCAAGGGTATCCTTCGTACATGCGAAGGTGGGGAATCCCCAAATTGAAGAGCAACCCGCTAAGAACATCTCGGTCAATCAGGCGGGTGATCGCATGGACAATCCGGCAACCGTCCATGAGTTCGAGTCTTACCTGCGGAGCCAATGTTTACAACAAGTTACGAGCACCCTTAGGGTGCCCGTTTCTGCATTGTGACGTAGATTGTGACATAACTTTCTTTATGTCGTCGATCAGCCTATCAATCCCCAGTAAATAAGTCTCATTGATGATCGATCATCACGCCTTGCTTGAATCGCCTCTCGATTAGTTTGATCTGGCTGAAATCTTCGAGAGGATTTCCTTTCAGAACCAGGAAACTTGCTTCGTAATCTTGGCGAAGATGCCCGATTTTGCGATTTGGGAAGATCGTCTGTGGAGTCGTCTCGACTGCGATCTTGAGCAAAGTTAGATCGTCGAAAATTTTGTTCTCGTGAAAATACCAGATTTCGGGCATCAATGTCGTACCGTATGAGTCTAAGCCAAGCGCTATCCTTACACCGTTGCGATGCATTAGCTTATACAAGCCCCGGTATCGATCGATTACCCGTGCGAACCGTTCCTTATTCAACGTGCCTTTTCCGCTCGGGTCATAATCCGTTTGACGGAAAACACCGCGAGCCGCCGTCGGGATCACAACGACGCGTTGCTTAGCTGCGAGTTTGATATCCTCGACGCTGATGTCGTTGGGAGGTTTCGTTTCGAGCTTTCCATCCCAGTTGTAATTCGGTGCGTGCGCAAAACCATCGACGCCGATCTTCACGCCGAGCCTAAAGTCGTCCGCCGTCTCGATGTGGGCATATACGCGAAAGCCCGCCGCGTGCGCCTTTTGGACCACATATTCGGCCACTTCCGGCGACAGGCCTTTGCCGACGATATCTCCGGCGGCGATTGCTTTTGCCTGGTTTCCCGCGTCGAGGAGCCCGATCTTGATTAGGTCGGGTTTGGTAGCGAGGATCGTTGGCCATTTTGCATCAACATCCGCACGCGAATCGAGAAACCAATAAACGTCATTTTCACCGCGACGGCTCTTTTTTATTTCTTCAATCCTGGGTTTGATATCCGCGTAGTTGTAAATGCCAAGTGCGTACGGCTCATACACCAGAAACGGATGCCCGTAAGTATTCGTGAGCATCCCGTTGGCGTAACTCACGTCGATCGTTCCGGGCTTGTTGACGAACGACCGGGCTTGTTTTGCCCCTGAAGAGTAGTTTCCAAGCACCTGAACGTAGAACGTTCCTTCGGTGAGATAAAGGTTTGCGAGCTTATCGAGATTCGCCTTGCCGTCGAGGTTATGCGTGTGTGCGTCGGCGAACGGCGGGATCACAAAGCCGTTATTGAGGTCGATGGATCTATCGATCTTTGCAGGTTGCCGCTTGGTTAAAATGCCATTAACGGAATAGAAGGTCTGTCGCTTGAAACCCCTGCCATCGAACCAGCGACCATTCTGGAATTTGTAAGTTTTAGGTTCATCGGACGCGATCTGGGCGAGTGTCGTCAAACTTGCCAGACAGATTGGTAAGATTGTTCCAATAAGTAATAGGCTCAGCCGCTCGCGCTTCTTTCCTCGACCGTCGCTCATTTCCTCACTTCTTTTCTGGTTCGTCATGTCTTCGAGAATAGGAGGACAACAGGGCAATGAAAAGCATTTTTCGGTGAAACGGGCAGCATCGTCGGTGAACAGACACGGCGACTACGATGATATGACGCCGGGCGGACTCAGAAGATAAGTTTGCGAAGGGTTTGCGATCCGCTGCGGCTTGCGAGAATTTCGGTCTTATCCTGAAGGATCAGAAGTAGGCGCCGATCCTGAGTTTCGACGCGCTCGACAAGCTCGAGGTTAACGATGATCGATCGGTGAACGCGGCAAAACCGCGAGGGATCGAGTCTTGTTCCGAGCTCGTCGAGCGTCTGACTTATCAGATGAGTCTGTCCCCCGACATGAACTTTTACGTAATCGTCGTCGGCCTCGAAATGTGACACGTCATCAACTTTGATTGGTACGATCGATTGTTTCGAGCGCACGAAAAGCCGCGTTAAGCCTTCCGCAGGCCGTACTGATCTTGGCGCATGTTCGTTAGACGACCGGACTTCAGATTCTGTTTCCGGTTCTTCTCCAATGCGACGGCGGACGCGTTCTATCGCGGCACGGAAACGCTCGCGACCAAAAGGCTTTAACAGGTAATCGGCCGCTTCAACCTCAAAGGCTCGGACGGCGTATTGATCATATGCAGTCGTGAAGATCATGGCGGGTTGGTGTGCGACCCGGTTAATTACTTCCAGCCCGGACAGTTCCGGCATTTCAACGTCGAGCAGCACGAGATCAGGGCGCAGCTGATCGATCAGATCGATCGCGGTTCGTCCGTCCGCGGCTTCACCGACGATCGCAAGGTTATCGATCTCGCCGGCGAAATCTCGCAGCGTCTGGCGTGCCAGCGGCTCGTCCTCTACAATGAGGGCTCGTAACATTCAGGCCTCTCCATCCTATTTAAGCGAAGAACTAAATCCGTTGCCGGTATTTCTGCGGCACGCGGAATCGCGATCGAAACTTTGAAGCCTTCGTGCGGAACGGCTTCGGCGTTAAAGCTCGCGGCCGGTCCGAAGCGAGCCTCTAGACTTTCGCGAACCAGCCGAAGGCCCATCCCGTTGCCCTCTTGGCTGGAGGTGCCGGGAGCATTCGTCCCGTCATCACTTACTTCTATATAAAGACGGTCACGATCATCGTGCGCTCTAATAGTGATATGTCCGCCGTTGGCCCTCGTGGCGACGGCGTGCCTCACAGCGTTTTCAACGATTGGCTGAAGCGAAAATGCCGGCAAGACGTAAGCATCGGCAGAAGGCTCGATCTTCGTCGTCAGCCTTAATCGATCGCCGAGACGCAGGCGCTCAAGTTCGAGATAATCTTCGACAAAGTTCCATTCGGCAGTGAAAGTCACATCGGTCGCGCCACTTCGTTTTTCGCCCTCCGATTGCAAGACATAACGCAGCATCGAAGCGAATCTCTCGATGGCCTCTTCGGCAGTCTTTGCGTCGCTTCGTACGAGTGCCATTAGGCTGTGCAGAGTGTTGAACAGAAAATGGGGATTTAATTTTGAACGCAAAACAGCGAGCTCGGCCGACGATTGCGCGGCTTCGGCCTTGGCGGCCCGCGTAGTGAGCTCGGCGTTGCGGAGCTCCTCGGAGCGCAGGTTTTCGTTGATCTGCGTAATATACACAGAGCACATGATGGCGATACAAGCTAATACTCCGGTGAAAAGCTGCCACTGTAATCCAAAAACGTCCCAGATCGCGAAGCTCCAAGTACCACGTTGCAGGAATGTTAATATCGACAAATCGAGCAGCGTCAAAAAACACCAAGCGAACGAAAAAAGAATCAGTACGCCCGTGTGAAGGAGAATGAATTGCGGTTGCGTGCGCCGGCCCCAGCTAAATCTCCGACAAATGAATATAACGCCGATGCCAAGCAGGAAACCAGGCAGCACGTTGCACAGAACAGTCCACAAAAGGCCGATGTTGAGCGGGTATCCGACACCTCGGAATACCGCCGCTAAGGATGCGCCGTAAACCGTCCACCCAGCGCAGTAAGAAAGCCAAAATTGACGGTCCGTGTTCATCTTTAGAATAGTATCACTGATAATGGAGTTTCCGGCTTGTGACTTACCTTTCAATTGAGCCAAATCAGGGCAGCAATTTATGTGACTGGGTGCCGGACACAATGACGGCCTTGGTCGCAGTTGGCTCAAGGACACGAGCGGCATTCTTTAGTGCCTCGCGGCGGATATGGCTGTAGGTGTTCATCATTTGCGGGTCGACGTGACCCACTTGGGCTTGGATAACCCAATCAGGTATGCCGTTCTCAGCAAGCGTCGTGCTTGCGGCGCCCCCGCACTTAGTATTTCGGCTTCATCTCTTCCAACCGACGATCCATGTCCCGGAAGAACCCGGTCACTACCGTCGAGACCATCCTGAGCCGTGCCGCCTCAGTCGCCGCAGTCTGGTTTATTGAAGCTGCCTCGGTGCGTCCTTCGAAGTTCAACTGATTCGCGTCTTTTTCCATAACGGCGGATCTTCGAACTCCCGAAACCTGAATACCAGCACCCTGACGGCTGCTCTGCTCGGCTATCCCGCTACCGCGATCGATCGCAGAGATGTTCTGGGACGCCTGTGCGTCATAGGCTTTATTGATATCGCCTTGGTAAGTGTTCGAAGCCTCGACTTTTCTGTCGGTCACCATATCCGTGTTGTTGTTCTGCAGAGCAACGGTATCACGGGTCGTGGAGTCCATCCGTTTGTTAACTTCCTGAATCGGGTGCTTATCTCTCGCCCAATCGAACATTTCCTGTCCAGTGCGTATGGGAACGGAGGTTCCTGCGACCGAAGAACCACCCGGCGTGAGTTCATATGTCTTCATTCCATATCGCTCAAGATTGTTCTGGCCTCGCAGGGCCGTTTCCTTCCAACCATCGAACGTTCGTGCCTCACGGGTACCCTCCGCCTCGACCCTCATCCCCGTGATCTCGCGCTGTGTGGCCGCGGAACTGCTCGCGATGCCGAAGGTCCTGTTCGCCTCAGCCATCAGGGTCTGGGTCACCTGATTTGCCCGAATCTGGCCCAGATTTGTGACGAGTCCCCCTTCGACTCCGGCGACCGAAGAAACAAGCCTTGCTTCGGTAGATTGATTTGCGGCTTCAAGTGACTTCTTCGCACCCGCCTGTTCTGCATTGTAGATACCCTGGATCTGAGTATTCTCCGCCTGCCGATTAATGGCAGCTCCTGCGACTAAACCGTATGTTTCAAGTGCCGTGCCCAGTGACGACAGCATCCACCCCATCGAGACTTGCGATACACCTTCGTACACCTGCCCTCGAAGCACCCGATAGCTCAGCCACGGCACCAGAATGAAACACAGGCTGGAGACGAAGAACATGATCGTTACTATCAGAGCGCTTGAGGCCGGGTCGTAATTGCCGTTAGTGATTATTGTTGCTGTCGCGGGATCAAGCGAAAAGACCGCTTCGCCGTTGTAGATCGAGAGAGCCAACAAACCGATCCCGTAGCAGACGTAAAGAGTGACTTCTTTAACGATTGGGAATGCCAGCGCGAAGGTCGCGACTCCCCAGCAGAAAGGGTAGAACATCTGGTTAGCGAACTTCTCGTCAAACCCGAATGCGGAGAGAACGGGAGCTGCAAGTTTCAAGCCGATGAGGATGAACAGACCCGCAAGCGACAAGAATATCGAGCCGAATTTTATGATGTTCTGCCCGATGACCATGAAAGTAAACATCTTCGGCATATTCCAGCCGAGGATGTTCATCTCGCTGGTGATGTCTTTAACCGATGAGTTTTTATCGGTGATGATACCCACCAGGCCAGGTTCTCCATTCGGAAGCCTTTCGGCGAGTAGCTCGTTCGGATCCTCCACGGCGAAGTTTTTCCTCACGTACTGCTTCATTTTCTCGTCGAACTCGGTCACCATCTGCCGGGTATAGGCTTTAACGGGTCGAGCGAAGAACTTTCCGGTAATGGTGAGCGCGTCGATTATGAAAGGACTCGCACCGATCACAACCATAAAGATGATCGTCCTCACACCCCAGGCGACAAGCTGTTCTGGTCCGAGCCCACGGTTATCGTGGAACCGCCGTATAAAGGCAACTATCAAAACAAAGCTTGCGATAATCCAGGCAAGGAACATGAGAATCGGCATTAGCGGTTTCACGATCGCATCGAGAACTGACTTGAATAACCACTGCTGACCGGTGAGCATCAGGTTCTTTATCTGCTCGCTAAATTGCGGTGCGGCTGGTTTCGGCGGGATTATCGGTACCGGTTGCGGTGTCGCGACCGGATTAGCCGGATACTGGCTCTCGAACTGTTGCAACGCAGGTGCGGGACTTCCGTCGAGCGGAGGCATGAAAGGCGAATCCGTATTGATCGTCAGTATCAGATCGTTAGCGGTAACCGGCTGCCCGTTCATGGTTCCGATGGGCGTCTGCCCTTCTACGCGAGGCGGGCGAGGCGGCCGCGGTCGTTGCGCGGCCGCCGTCGCAGAGAGGCAGGCGTAGAGGAGGGGTGTCAGGCAGAGCGTTAGAGCGACAGCAGTGCCGCGCGAGATATTTTTGACTTTCATGGCGTTGCTCATGTCCGGTCGAAGATGTTGCGGTTACGGAAGAGGATTCTGGTAAACGTCTTCGTCCCAGACTTCGTATTTTTCGAGTTCTCGAAGAAAAGAGTCCGACGCCTGAGTGATCCCGGTCATCATTTCGGAGGTACGGCGAATCTCCTTTCCGAACTCCGTCATTTGTTCGATCTTGAGGCCGTAGGTTACGAACTTCGCCTGTATCTTTGCCTCCAGTTCGCGAAGCTGCCCTTCAACTGTCGTGATTCGAAGGTTGACCGCTAGCATCTGGTCTATCAACGACTGCACGCCGTCCTGATCCGGCGAAGGATTCGCAGAGATGGCTCGTGTCTCGTCGGCTATGCGCTCCCTTTCTTCGTAGAGCTTCGCGAGATCGAGAAGTATGTTCTCGCGGTCAAACAGCATTCGCTCAAGCTCGGAGTCGAGCTTTGCCAGACGTTCCAGGTTGGCGAGGTGGGCGTCTGCACTGCGGCCGATCGAATGGCGCAGAAA
>JBGTIQ010000012.1:0-2321 GCA_041745575.1 Pyrinomonadaceae bacterium | reverse complement strand
GATTCCCAGCAACGCCTCAGCCATCGCCGCAGTTCCGCCAAAACAATGCATTATCCCCGGAACGCGGACACTCTTGTCCGCAATCGCAGGTTCCTCCAGCGAGACTGCAGCACTCTTCGGACCGAAGCGGTCCTCATTGCGGACAGGAGTGTCCGCGTTCCGGTCGAATTCCTCGGTCAAAATTTCGACCGTTTCGTCATTTGCATCGCGGCTGTGAATAATGATCGGTAGGTCCAATTCCCTTGCGGTGCGGATTTGGCGAATGAAAACGTCTCGCTGCACTTCTCGCGGGCTATGATCGTAGTAATAATCAAGCCCGATCTCGCCCCACGAAATGACCTTTTTACTGGAAGCAATAAGCTCTTTTAGGTGTGATTCAGCCGCGTCATCGTAGAGCTTTGCGTCATGCGGGTGGACACCGACCGAGGCGTATACATTCTCGTACCTCTCAGCAACTGCAACCGCTCGCCGAAAATCATCAGAATGCGGATCGCCTGTGCCGATATTGAGCATCGCCGCAACCCCGGCTTCCCGTGCCCGCTGCACGACCTCGTCACGGTCGTCGTCAAACGTGTCGCCGTCGATGTGGCAATGGGAATCGATGAAGATCATTTAAGTCGGGCACCAATCTTCACATCCTCAAGAAATGTAGCAATCGCGGGCGTATCGTCCTCGGCCAGGGATGCGGCGCAGATCATCCCTTGGGATTCGAGACCTCGCATTTTGCGGGGTTTGAGGTTAGCAACAACAACGACCTTGCGGCCGAGGAGTTTTTCGGGTTCGTACCATTCGGCGAGACCGGCGAGGATCTGGCGGTGTTCGGGTTCGCCGAGGTCGACCTCGAAACGGAGCAGTTTGTCTGCATTTGGCACACGCTCGGCCACCTTGATCTCGCCGACGCGAAGCTCGACCTTAATGAAATCGTCTATGGATATGTAGCTGTCGGACTCCGAGGGTGAACCGCCCGCGTCAGCGGGTGGCAAAGTCGGTGCATCTGGAACCGTCGGAGCTTCGTTTTCAACTTCTCTGCCACCTGCTGACGCAGGCGATTCTGCCTTTTCATCTATCTGATTCATAACTTTCGATTTATCGATCCTAGGGAATACGCCGACCGTTTCACCGATCGTAGTTCCCGGGGCAAGTTCGCCCCAATTCAGACTTGCAGTGTCGATTTTGGAGATGTCATCGTCGAGTCCGATCTGTCGATATATATTCATTGATGCTTCGGGCATGACGGGATACAACATAACGCTGAGCCACCGAAGGGTCTCGCAAGCACGGTAAAGCACTGCATTTAGGGTCTGGGACTGTTTATCGTCTTTTATTAGTTCCCAAGGCTTTGAATCTGATATCAACTTGTCGACACGGGCAATCACGGTCCAGAGAGTTTCGAGCGCAAGGCTCAACTCGAAATTCTCAAACCTGCGGTTGAATTCGTCCCGAGCGTGCTCGATCACCGAAACAATGTCCTGGCCGTCAGGGTCGATACCCGCTCGTCGGGCGTGAAGATAGTTTTCCTCGCTGATCTTGCCGTCGGGGACTCTGCCATCGCGGTACTTTGTGATCATCGAGAAGGTCCGGCTCGCCAGATTTCCAAGACCGCTTGCGAGGTCTGAATTCGTCCGGTCGATCAGGTTTTCGTAACCGAATTTGCCGTCCTGCCCGAAGACCATGTCGCGAAGCACAAAATACCGGATCGCATCGATCTGAAAATGTTCATGTAGTGCATCAACTTCGACGACGTTACCCATTGTTTTTCCCATCTTTCGGCCATCGGCATCGAGCCACATACCGTGGGCGTAGACTGTTTTGGGAAGATCCAGCCCGGCAGCGTGGAGAAAGGAGAACCAATAGACAGTGTGAAACCTGAGAATGTCTTTGCCGACCACATGAACGGCATTTTCCCAGTACTTTTCGAATCCGGTCGATGCACGCTCGGTATTGCCGTAACCGATCGCCGTGATGTAGTTTGAGAGGGCGTCCAGCCAAACGTACATAACGTGTTCCTCGTCATCGGGGACCGGAACGCCCCACGAAACCGAGCTTTTGAGCCGGCTTATCGAAAGGTCCTGCAGCCCGCCTCGGACAAATGAAAGAACTTCATTTCGTCGGGCATCGGGACGCACCAAGCCCGGATCTGCCTCGATCGTCGTAATCAAAAAATCGTTATAATCCGACAAGCGAAAGAAATAGCTGTCTTCCGACACTTTATCGAGGGGCCGCTCATGTACTGGGCAATGCGGCTGGTCGCTGTCTTCCGGGATGAAATACTGCTCCTCGGTCTTAAATTCTGCACACGGAGCGCAGAACCAGCCTTCGTA
>JBGTIQ010000011.1:0-3097 GCA_041745575.1 Pyrinomonadaceae bacterium | reverse complement strand
TGCCGACGGCGCGAGAAAGTTCGCGCCGTCGGCACCACATTTTCCTGGAGCCTACTGACGAAGACGGAAATCTCCGCTCTTTGCCGCATCGAAAAACGTGAATCTCACGTTATCACCGAGTTCCGGCAACGATTTGTAAATCCATACTTCGCCCGACTGAGTTCTTTCGATCTCGTCCGGCTTGCCGTGAGTGATTAAGATGCGCCCGCGGTCGGTTTGCCATCCAGTCTTTTCGCCGAAGGAGAAGTTTTGATTTGCGTAAGCTATGCGATTGTAATATTCGCGGCGAAACTCGTATTTTGGCGTTTCAGGATTCGAATCGCGTCGCCGCCAAAACGATTCGATAAACTGCTCGCGTTCTTCGTCGGATTTTAATTGTAAAAACCCTTGTCTTTCGGAATCGGAAATAATGTAGCGAATCTCACCAAGCCACTTTGAGTAGATCTCCGCTCTTGCTGTGGGTAGGAGCACCGGATGCAGTCGGCTCTTTCGCCACTCTTGCTTCAAAACGCTTTCGACATCGTTCGACGCTCCATATTCGATGTAGTTGGAGGCTTCAGCACTCAAAATCAAATCCGGTCGGTAATCGGAATCGTGCAGAATCCATAGATTCCAGCTCCCGCCAAAGCCGACAATCGGCGCGGCGGAAGTCAATTCGTAACGCTGGCCGTCCGATTGAAAGACTATTTTGTTGTCTTCGATAGCTGCGCTTTTCTGAAAATTAAAATTGCTTTGCGGATAAAGCGAGAAAATGAAGCGACCTTTTTCAGGAATATAAACGTGGACTATCGAGCCTTCGATGATCCCTTCCCAACGACTGCCGAGAAGTGGGCTAACCGTGCCGCCCACGAGGAATTCCGGCGAGGTCAAACGCAGTTTTACATCGTTCGGCGTAAAGTCCCTCGTCTTTTGTTTGCCGAATAAACCGCGGTCATCTGAACTTGAAGCCTTAACCGCCGTGTTAAGGGGAGAAGAATCAGACAATCGCGGTTTTTTAGTAGTTATCTTTATGTAATCGACGATGTTAACTTTCGTCTGCGGGTTGACGAGAACGTCGATGGCGATGCTGTCACTGTCTGCGACAACCATATCCGCCGGGTATTTCGGCAGCGTAAGAGCCGTCAAATCGCTCAGACGCATCGTTTCCGGCGGCTTAATCGAAAGCGGTTTGATGGAGACTTTGAATTTGTCCAGCGTGGAGGCAACCGATTCGATAACCAAATCGTAACCGAAATAAGTGCCGCTCGCTCGGTCCGCCAAAACGCGATGAACGCGGCTTTCTTTTTCGGTTTCGTTGAAGCCCGTAAAATAAACGCCACCGAATGACTGCTTTGTCGCATCAGGCGAAGTGGCCAGTATTTTGAAAACGACCGAAATGCCATTCTTGTTGAAGCTAACCGATTCCTGAGCGACGACCCCTGTGACGGTTGCGAAAATGGAAGTACAAATAAAGAATACTTTTGCTACAAACCTATTTTTCATCTTTTTTCTCCTCTTGAATAATCCTGGCGTTCATTTCAGCGGGGGGCTGAAATCCTTGTAAATTCAAATTGTTAATAAAGCTGTTGGCGGTGGTCGTAGAATTAAATATCGGGAGGTTATCCTGCCGCGTCTCGGGAGAATCCTGTGCGGGTCTTCTATCGCCAACTAATGTGCGGATATATCGAGTTCGCACAACCGTCTTCTGTTTAACGACTGGAACTTCGACGTATACGGTTTTAACTCCCGTTTGTTGTAGAGTTTGATCCGGGGTGTTATCTGAGATCGCGGCTGGCGGCGACGTCATTTGAACCGCAGTGGACGTGACTCTTCCGATCTGAAATGCCGTCCAAAATCCGGCCGCCACCAAAATCAAAAGCATCGCAAAAGCTGGTATAGGAATAACGAACGAACCGAAAAAGGTCTTACGCCACGATGATTGTGGTACCGCCCTGTGGTGTCTAAACGATTCCATTATTCGTTCGTCTAGTTCTGCCGGAGGCGGATCAACCTGGCTGACCTGTAGGAGGTTCGAAAGCGACAGCATTCGATGCCTACCGTCGGCGCACTCGATACAATGGACTAAATGTTGCTCGACGTTAGCTTTTACCGTTGGATCAAGCTCATCATCAAGGAGTGCCCCAATCATTTCTATTGTTTCAGCACAATTCATAAAATTTCTCCTTCCTGCGCAACGCTATCTTTTGGCAACGCTAGGTGTGGTGAGAGCTTTGCAGATAATGATCGTCTGGCGCGGTGAATACGAGTTTTGACGGCGCTCAATTCCGATTCCGTAACCCGCGAGATTTCTTCGTATGAGAGTCCTTCATATTCCCGCAAAATAATAGCTTCACGCTGCGAAGGCGGAAGCGAGGCGATACATCGATCAATTCGCGACGCCAATTCCTGATTAAGCAGCTGAGCCAGCGGATTACCATTCGATCCGTTAGCGGCTGGTTCGAAATTTTCAATATCTTCAAAATTGACGTCGCTTCTGTGTTTACGACGCAAATGATTCAATACCAGATTACGGACGACGGCGTATAGAAAAGTCAGCAGAGAGCCGCGCTCCGAGCGAAATACGTCGGGCCGCCTGATTAAAACTAGGAAAGTTTCCTGTGTCATTTCTTCAGCAATCGCGCTATTGACGGTCATCCGGTATGCAAAACCGTAAACATTCTGGCAGTAACGGCGATAAATTTCGTTGAAAGATGCTTCGTCACCATGAGACAGTTGTTCCACTAAGTATTTTTCTTTTTGTTGGTCCAATTAAATTGCTCGCCCTAGAAGGATCATTTATTAGTAATTGTTTTGATGAGCAAGAAAGTTTCAGAACGACGAGAAATTATTTTTGTTCCCGAGATTCGATTGCAGTAAAGAGAGGCATGTGGCGACACGTAAATTTTCTGCCTAATTCTGTGCGAGCGGGTTCGCATTAGTTCGACAGTACCTGTAATGGTGTGTCGTAATGAATATAGATCGCAGTTTCACTCAGGCGGCTGTTGTAATGCCGCGAGAATATAACCGCCTTCGTTTGATAGTCCGTAGGACCAGGTTGAACCGGGTCCGTTGCGAGACCTGCCATTGCACGCTTGGTCGATGAGCTGAGGCATCAGCA